>NZ_JBMKJK010000006.1:0-280039 GCF_049236925.1 Enterobacter cloacae complex sp. SYL003
CGGAGATGGAGAATACGTCTTCGATTGGCAGCAGGAATGGCTTGTCAATCGCACGCTCTGGTTCTGGGATGTAAGAATCCAGGAAGCCAGCCAGTTCGATGATTTTCGCTTCCCACTCTGCGTCGCCTTCCAGCGCTTTCAGCGCGGAACCACGAACGATTGGGGTATCGTCGCCTGGGAAATCGTACTGAGACAGCAGTTCACGAACTTCCATCTCTACCAGTTCCAGCAGCTCTTCGTCATCAACCATGTCGCATTTGTTCAGGAACACGATGATGAAAGGAACGCCTACCTGACGACCCAGCAGGATGTGCTCACGAGTCTGAGGCATAGGGCCGTCAGTCGCAGCAACAACCAGGATCGCGCCGTCCATCTGCGCAGCACCGGTGATCATGTTTTTAACATAGTCGGCGTGGCCTGGGCAGTCTACGTGTGCGTAGTGGCGAGTCGGGGTGTCATACTCAACGTGAGAGGTGTTGATGGTGATACCACGAGCTTTTTCTTCTGGTGCGTTATCGATCTGATCGAAAGCACGAGCAGCACCGCCGTAGGTTTTAGCCAGTACGGTAGTGATTGCAGCGGTCAGCGTTGTTTTACCATGGTCAACGTGGCCGATAGTACCGACGTTAACGTGCGGTTTTGTACGTTCAAACTTTTCTTTAGACATCGATTGTCCCTCTAAGACACGGATAAATCGGTGATATCACCACATCAACCAGGCGAAAATGCCTGAACTGTTGAATACATTTACATTGAAACAGAGAGAAAGGGAGGGAGAAGTGAAGTGGTGCTGATACCCAGAGTCGAACTGGGGACCTCACCCTTACCAAGGGTGCGCTCTACCAACTGAGCCATATCAGCACGTATTGGAGCGGGCAGCGGGAATCGAACCCGCATCATCAGCTTGGAAGGCTGAGGTAATAGCCATTATACGATGCCCGCATCCTGAAACTCGGCTACCCAGTTCTTTCTGTAACAAAAAAAGAGATTTCTCTCTTTTCTGTTCGAGCTGGTCAATTTTTCCAACCAGCTCCGGCGGCGTTGACGCTGCCAGAAAGTGGTGGTGGGGGAAGGATTCGAACCTTCGAAGTCTGTGACGGCAGATTTACAGTCTGCTCCCTTTGGCCGCTCGGGAACCCCACCGGACTTGATGGTGCCGACTACCGGAATCGAACTGGTGACCTACTGATTACAAGTCAGTTGCTCTACCTACTGAGCTAAGTCGGCATCAAGTAGCGCGCATTCTATGGAGACCTGCGCAGTCATGCAACTAAAAAATTGCATAAAACGTTCTTTCGCTCACATTTTATTCGAAACCAGGGCTAACCGCTGTAAATTCATCCGCTCGCGATTAAAAATCCAACATGAACGCCTGATTTCGGCACGCTATAGCCCCGGGTGATGCCTGCCCGGTTAAGCATCGCTTTCCCATATTTTTTCTTATTATTCCTCTCATCTGGTGTTAACCTCCTGCCCATTGTCCAAAATTAACTATGTGATGAGCCCGCACCCGCCGTTTCGTGATGGTTCACAGAAGCATGCTTATGAGCAAAAAAGAGCAAACGTTAATGACGCCCTATCTTCAGTTTAACCGTAGCCAGTGGGCAGCCCTGCGTGACTCCGTCCCTATGACACTGACGGAAGGTGAAATCGCACGGCTAAAAGGGATAAACGAAGATCTCTCCCTGGAAGAGGTGGCAGAAATCTATCTCCCCCTCTCTCGCTTGCTTAACTTTTATATCAGCTCCAACTTGCGTCGTCAGGCCGTACTGGAACAGTTCCTCGGCACGAACGGTCAACGTATTCCTTATATCATCAGTATTGCGGGCAGCGTGGCAGTGGGTAAAAGTACCACCGCGCGCGTGCTACAGGCGCTGCTGAGCCGCTGGCCGGAACACCGCAGCGTGGAGCTGATCACCACCGACGGCTTCCTGCATCCCAATGAGGTGTTGAAAGAACGCGGCCTGATGAAGAAGAAGGGCTTCCCGCTCTCTTATGATATGCACCGCCTGGTAAAGTTTGTCTCTGATTTAAAATCGGGCGTGCCGAACGTTACCGCACCGGTCTACTCGCATCTGATCTACGACCGCATCCCGGATGGTGACAAAACGGTGGTGCAGCCCGACATCCTGATTCTGGAGGGCTTAAACGTACTGCAAAGCGGGATGGATTACCCTCACGATCCGCATCACGTGTTTGTCTCTGACTTCGTCGATTTCTCAATTTATGTGGATGCGCCTGAAGATCTGTTGCAACGCTGGTATATCAACCGCTTCCTGAAGTTCCGTGAAGGGGCGTTCACCGACCCGGATTCTTACTTCCACAACTACGCTCAGCTCTCTGAAGAAGAGGCTATCAACGTGGCGACCGGGCTGTGGAATGAGATCAACTACGTCAACCTCAAAGAGAACATCCTGCCGACGCGCGAACGTGCAAGCCTGATCCTCACCAAGAGTGAGAAACACGCCGTTGACCAGATTCGTTTACGGAAGTAGATCTCAGACGTAAAAAAAAACCGGCTAATCGCCGGTTTTTTCCTTTATGCATGCGGCTTTTCGCCGTTTTCATCCTGATCGACCGCGAAGCAGGCCACCAGCTGTCCGCCATAATCTTTCAGTTGTGGCTGCAACTGCGTACACGGACCGAAGCGGCGACGGCAGCGAGCGTTGAACGCACATCCCGGCGGCGGGTTAAGCGGGCTTGGTAACTCGCCGGTCAGCTTAATGCGCTCACGGCGGTCATCCGGGTTCAGTCGCGGCGTCGCAGACAGTAGTGCCTGAGTATATGGATGACGCGGGTTATTAAAGATCTGATCTTTCGTCCCCTTCTCTACGCAGCGTCCCAGATACATCACCATCACCTCATCGGCAATGTGCTCAACCACAGACAGGTCATGGGAGATGAAAACGTACGACAGCCCAAGATCCTGCTGTAAATCCATCATCAGATTCAGCACCTGCGCACGCACGGATACGTCGAGCGCCGAAACCGGTTCATCGGCAATCACCACGTCCGGGTCGAGCATCAGACCACGGGCGATGGCGATACGCTGACGTTGACCGCCAGAGAACATATGCGGATAGCGATCGTAATGCTCGGTTTTCAGGCCCACCTTCGCCATCATCGCCAGCGCTTTTTCACGACGCTGCTCTTTGCTCAGGTTGCTGTTGATCAGCAGCGGCTCTTCCAGAATCTGCCCCACTTTTTTTCGCGGGTTCAGCGAACCATACGGATTCTGGAACACAATCTGGATTTTCTGACGTCGCAGTTTCTGCGCCTGCGGATCGTGCTTGAGCAGATCCTGGCCCTGATAGTAAAGCTCGCCGCCAGTCGGAACTTCAATCATCGTTAACAGACGGCCCAGCGTGGACTTCCCACAGCCAGATTCCCCTACCACCGCCAGCGTTTTTCCGCGTTCGAGAGTAAAGGAGACACCATCCAGCGCTTTTACCAGGCGCTCAGGAGCAAAGAGGCCCTTCTTCACCGGGTAATGTTTTTTCAGGTCGATGGCCTGCAACAGCATTTGTTGCGTACTCATAGTGTTGGCCTCCCGGCATCATCGAGTGGGTAGTGGCATTTCGACTGACGTCCGTCAGCTAACAGGTTCAGCTCCGGCTCGTCGACGCGGCATTTATCCGTCGCATACGGGCAGCGCGGGTTAAGCAGACAGCCCTGAGGACGGTCATATTTACCCGGTACCACCCCCGGCAGCGAGGCCAGACGCGCTTTATCCTGCGCGAACTCCGGCAGCGCGCGCAGCAGCGCCTGCGTATAGGGATGACGCGGGGCCCGGAAGATATCGTGTGAACTCCCGGTCTCCACCACCTGGCCTGCATACATCACAATGATTTTGTGTGCCGCTTCAGCCACCAGCGCCAGATCGTGCGTAATCAGCACCAGCGCCATATTCTCTTTCTGCTGCAACTCCAGCAGTAGCTCAATAATTTGCGCCTGAATGGTCACGTCCAGCGCGGTTGTCGGTTCATCGGCAATCAGCAGTTTTGGACGACAGGCAATGGCCATCGCGATCATTACACGCTGACTCATCCCACCGGACAACTGGTGCGGATAAACGTCCAGACGCGATGCCGGATCGGGTATACCCACCTGCGTCAGCAGGTCAATAGCGCGCTGGCGACGGGTTTGCTTGTTACCGCCCTGGTGCACCTTAATGGCTTCCATAATCTGGAAACCCACGGTGTAACACGGGTTCAGACTGGTCATCGGGTCCTGGAAGATCATCGCCACTTCCGCTCCCACCAGTTGGCGGCGCTGTTTTTCGGAAATGCGCTGCAGATCCTGACCATTGAACTCCAGGCTTTCCGCCATTACGCGGCCGGGATAGTCAATCAGCCCCATGATTGCCAGTGAACTCACTGACTTACCGGAACCGGACTCCCCAACGATACCAACCACTTCGCCCTGATTTACGCTATAGCTGATGCGGTCCACAGCACGAAACGGTGTGCCTTCATCGCCGAAGTGCACCGATAATTTATCTACATTTAATAACGCCATCTCGTGCCTCTTACTGCTTCAGTTTGGGATCAAGTGCATCACGCAGACCATCACCCATCAGGTTAAATGCCAGCACCGTCAGCAGAATCGCCAGACCCGGGAAGGTGACGACCCACCAGGCGCTTTGTGCGAACTGCAACACGTCGGAGAGCATGGTGCCCCATTCCGGTGTTGGCGGCTGCGCACCCATGCCAAGGAAGCCAAGAGCGGCCATATCGAGAATGGCGTTAGAAAAACCGAGCGACGCCTGAACAATCAGCGGTGCAAGGCAGTTAGGAAGAATATTGACGAACATCTGGCGCATCGCCCCCGCACCCGCCACTCGAGATGCCGTCACATAATCGCGGTTCACCTCGACCAGCACGGCCGCACGGGTTAATCGGACATAGTGAGGAAGCGCAACGAACGTTAGCGCGAGCGCGGCATTGCCTATCGAAGGACCAAAGACCGCGACCAGCACCAGGGCCAGCAGAAGGCTTGGCAATGCCAGCATGATATCGACGATACGCATGATAACGTTATCAACGATGCCGCCGAAGTAGCCCGCCACCAGACCAAGCACAACGCCCATGATCAGCGACAACACCACCACGAGACAGCCAACCAGCAGAGAGAGGCGCGCGCCGTACATCAGACGAGACAGCACATCGCGGCCAACGTCATCAGTACCGAGCAGGTGCGTCAGGCTACCACCTTCCTGCCAGGCCGGTGGCGCGAGCAGCGCATCACGGAACTGGTCCGCGGGGTTATACGGCGCAAGGAAGTTCGCAAACACCGCAATCAGGATCATGATGGAAACATATACCAGCCCGACGACCGCGCCTTTGTTGCGCTTGAAGTAGTGCCAGAATTCCTGCATCGGCGTCATTGGCACCGGTGCGGTAACCGCTTTATTTTGAGTAACTTGTGACATGATGGCCCCTTACTTCTTATGACGAATACGCGGGTTCACCACGCCGTACAGCAAATCGACCAGCAGGTTGACGAGGATAATCATCGTCGCGACCAGCAATACACCGCCCTGCACAACCGGATAGTCACGGCGTTGCAGCGCATCAATTAGCCAGCGTCCAAGGCCTGGCCAGGAGAAGATGGTTTCGGTCAGGATCGCCCCGGCCAGCAGCGTACCGACCTGCAAACCGATAACGGTCACCACCGGCAGCATGGCGTTACGCAGGGCATGAATGATGATGACGCGCATACGGGTCAGACCTTTAGCGCGGGCAGTACGAATATAATCTTCGCCCAGCACTTCCAGCATGGAGGAACGAGTCATACGCACGATCACCGCAAGTGGGATGGTGCCAAGCACCATTGCAGGCAGGATCATGTGCGCAACCGCATCAATGAAGTTGCCCTCTTCGCCCCAGATCGCCGTATCAATCAGCATAAAGCCGGTTAACGGGTTGGTGTCGTCAAGGAAAACCATATCGCTGACACGTCCGGAGACCGGCGTCAGGTTCCACTGCACCGAGACCAGCATGATCAGCATCATGCCCCACCAGAAGATAGGCATGGAGTAGCCGGTCAGTGCCAGGCCAACGGCGGTGTGGTCGAAAATAGAGCCACGCTTAACGGCAGCCAGCACGCCGACGGGAATCCCCACCGCGGTCGCGAAGATCATGGCGCAGATGCCGAGTTCCAGCGTCGCCTGGAAACGCGGCACGAACTCGTCCCACACCGGAAGACGGCTTTTCAGTGAAATCCCTAAATCGCCGTGTAATACGCCCCAGATGTAGTGGAGGTACTGCTGCCACATCGGCTTATCAAGGCCGAGTTCAGCCAGCAGTTGCGCATGACGTTCAGGGGAGATACCACGCTCGCCCGCCATAATCATCACCGGATCACCCGGGATCATATGGACGAAGGCAAAAGTGAGAAGGGTGATACCGATAAACGTCGGGATAACCAGTCCCAGACGTCGGAGGATGAACTGCAACATAACCCGGATTCTCTCTGATGACGCACGCTCAGTAGCGTGACGTCTGTATTGCTCACAAATGTAAATTCCCTCTCCCTTCGGGAGAGGGTTAGGGTGAGGGGATGCATGCACGCCCCTCACCCCTGCCCTCTCCCACAGGGAGAGGGAGAACACCCTACTTATTATTCAACAGACACGTTTTCGAAGTGGTGTTTGCCCAGTGGATCGACCACGTAGCCCTTCACTTCTTTACGCACTGGCTCGTACACGGTGGAGTGAGCAACAATCAGCGCCGGAGCCTGATCGTGCATGACAACCTGCGCTTGCTTGTACAGTTCGATACGTTTGTTGTGATCATCGGTCGCACGCGCCGGCTGGATCAGGTCTTCAAACGGCTTGTAGCACCAGCGAGAGTAGTTGGAACCGTCTTTCGCTGCCGCACAGCTGAACAGGGTCGCGAAGAAGTTGTCCGGATCCCCGTTGTCGCCGGTCCAGCCCATCATGACCGCCTGGTGTTCGCCCGCTTTGGCGCGTTTCAGGTACTCGCCCCACTCGTAGGTCACAATTTTGGCCTGTACGCCAATCTTCGCCCAGTCAGCCTGAACCATTTCCGCCATACGACGTGCGTTCGGGTTGTAAGGACGCTGTACCGGCATCGCCCACAGCTCAACGGTGAAACCTTTATCCTGGCCCGCTTCTTTCAGCAGCGCTTTCGCTTTCTCAGGATCGTAGGTGTAGTCCTTAATGTCGTCGTTATAGCCCCACATGGTTGGTGGGATCAGGTTCTTGGCCGCAACGCCAGCGCCCTGGTAAACGGCTTTGATGATCGCTTCTTTGTTCACCGCGTAGGTCAGCGCCTGACGCACTTTCACGTCATCGAACGGTTTCTTCTCGGTGTTGAAGGAGAGATAACCCACGTTCAGGCCCGCCTGCTCCATCAGGTTGATATTTTTATCCTGCTTCATGCGCGCGATGTCAGCCGGGTTTGGATACGGCATCACCTGACATTCGTTTTTCTGCAATTTTGCGTAACGCACGGATGCGTCAGGCGTGATGGAGAAGACCAGACGGTCGATCTGCGGCTTGGTGCCCCAGTAGCCCGGGAAGGCTTTATACAGAATACGGGAATCTTTCTGGTACTGAAGCAGCTGGAACGGGCCGGTACCGATTGGGTTCAGGTCCACTTTTTCCGGCGTGCCGGCTTTCAGCATGTTGTCCGCGTACTCTTTAGAGAGAATAGAGGCGAAGTCCATCGCCAGGTCAGCGAGGAATGGCGCTTCCGGACGCGTCAGCACGAACTGAACGGTTTTATCGTCCACTTTTTTCACTTCAGCAATCAGGTCTGGCAGACCCATCCCTTCGAAGTATTCATAGCTGCCGCCAGACACTTTATGGTACGGGTTCTGGGCATTTTTTTGACGGTCGAAGGAGAACACTACGTCGTCGGCGTTAAAGTCGCGCGTAGGTTTGAATTCTTTGCTGTCCTGCCACTTCACGCCCTGACGCAGGTGGAAGGTATAGGTTTTACCGTCTTCGCTGATATCCCACTTTTCAGCCAGGCCAGGAATCACTTCCGTGGTGCCGGTTTTAAATTCAACCAGACGGTTATAGATCGGTACAGAGCTTGCGTCGTAAGTCGTACCAGAGGTAAAGAGCTGTGGGTTGAAGCCTTCCGGAGAGCCTTCAGAACAGTAAACCAGGGTTTTTGCCTGTACGCTTGCTGCGACGGTCATGGCCACCAGGCTCAGACCAAGCTTCAGCATCCCTGACTTCTTCAAGGAAATACTCATTATTGTGCTCCAATGTGATGTTTTGCTTTGTTGTGTTACGCCGCCTGACCTTTATTTATTTTTTACCCGGTCCGGTCGGTGATGCCCGAGGGCGTTAAAAGGGATAGAGAATCCTTTCAGAAGAGCGTTTGAGTTGCAGCGCAGATCCTCCCTGAAATGCCCCTCGTGCCCTACAATCTGTCAACAGAATGTGAAAACGTCAATACAGGTGGCGGGGATTTACGTGGAGTGTGAGAAACCGCAAACAAAGATTAAAAAAACTCTGAGTGCCAGTTTTCAGCAGAGAAATTTATGCTACTCGCCATGTTGCAGCACAAACCCCTCCCTATTTCGCAACACCCAGTGATTAAGTTTTATTCAGAATGGGTAAATTTTCTTACAGAATGGTGATTATCTGAGCACTAAATACCGCGAACGTTAAAACGCACAGCGAAAAATGCTGAGGTTATCCATAAGCAACGCGAAAAAAGATCAAACTATATATAAAAAAATACAATGGATTATGTCACAAAACCGCAAGCAGGCAGGGGGAAGCAGGGCTAAGGGGTATTTTGAGGACTCGGGTGGGGTAACGCGTTAATGCAAAAAGGGCTAACCTTGCGGTTAGCCCTTTTTAGAATGTGGTCGGCGAGAGAGGATTCGAACCTCCGACCCACTGGTCCCAAACCAGTTGCGCTACCAAGCTGCGCTACTCGCCGAATGCGGAGCGCATCTTACTGCTGAGGTGCGCCCTCGTCAATCCCTTATTTTCAAAAAGCCATTCAACTGGCGATATTCTCGCCAGACCAGCTACTGCGCGGCTTTTGTGGTGTTATCAGGGAGTTTACACCAGTTGTTGTTTTCGTTAATCCCACCGTTCGGTGAGGTATAGCCGAGACAGCCCATAATAGTGTCGTACAGCTCAACGTGACGGCGCGGTACCTTAATCTCTGCCTGCTGTTTCAGGTGGGCAAACATTTTGGCTTTGTCCGGGTTTTCCAGATACTTGTCCGACATCCACATGATCATCGGCACGCGGAACTGCTCTGGTGGCGCCAGCTTACGCGGCGTACCGTGTAAATGCTCTTTCTCGTTGATGGACTCGCCGTGGTCGGCCGCGTAGATCACAATCGCTTTCTTATCGCGAAGCTGGTCAATCACCCGGCTGAGGAAGGTATCCACATACAGAATCGAGTTATCATAGGCATTGATCAACTCCTGCTTGCTACAGTTCTTGTTAATGCCGACGCACTCAGGCGTCCATTTGGCGAAATCGCGCGTGTAACGCTGATAGTAGCTGTAGTGTGACCCTTTGGTATGCAGAACAATAAGGTGCTTACCCTGCGGATGGTTTTTCAGCGACTGTTCCATCTCAGAGAGCAGCAGCATGTCATCAACGTTCTTTCCGCGGTTACGCGGCTCGGCGCCAATCTGCTCGCGGTAGGCGATGTTATCCGCCATGGTGTTGGTGTAGAACCACATCTCACTTTGCATGGCGAACAGATCGGAGCTAAATCCAAGCTGCTTCAGAACAGCAAACACGTTTTGCTCTTTGAGAGTGCGCTGAGGGTTATCACTCGCACCGCCCTCGCGAACAAACATACAGCGCAACGAGAGCTTCGTGGCGGTATCGCAGGAGTAGCCGCGGTATGCCACCAGATTCTTTTCCTGCGCCAGTTTCGGGGTGGTATCGCGGTCATAACCGAGAATACCCATATGATCCCAGCGCGTCGTTTCGCCGATAACGAAGACCACGTAAGTATCATCCAGCCCGTCAGCCGGAGCCTGGTAGGTGAACTTTTTGGTCGGGTTAATCAGCGATTTCACATCGCTGGATTCGTCCGCCTGAGCCCAGGCATAAAGACCTAACGCCGACAGCCAGTTAGACGGCAGGTACGAGTTAGCCACCACGCCGCCGTAGCTTGGCATATCCACGCCTGTCGCTTTTTCGATCCGTTTTTGCTGCTTTTCCATCAGGCGAATAGGCGCCCATACCAGCAGACCCGCCAGAAGAACGACGGCGACGTTGCGGATGCGCTGTCCCCGGGTACGCAGCTGGCGTAACAGGGTGTAGCGACAGGTGTTACTCCAGATAAAGAAGAGCGGGATCAGGCAGGTCAGAATCGTCCACAGGATGAACCCTTGACCCACCACCTCTTTCGAGAGGTCGATGTCCGTGGTCATCACCGAGGCCACAATACCGTAGCCAATGACCACGTTCATGAATGTCATGTAATAGCTTGCAGCGGCGGAGATAATCACCACCAGCGAGGCCAGAATTTGCCATGTACGACGGCCAAAGAGAGAGAGCAGGCGTAACAGGAAGAAGGTCGCCAGAATTGAGCCAAACACTTCAATCGCGGCAAAAATTCCATTTCTTACAGTGAGGTGTTCGAAATAACCTTCCACTCGTCTGAACAGCACCGCGCCATTCAGAAACAAACCGATATAGACAGCCAGCATCAGACACAATCTTTGCTGGGTAAGAGACCTAATATATTTCATGCAAACAACCCTGGGGGAAGGGGTATAAAAACCCGCCGAATCTCAGTGAGAAAGCTGACAGAGTAAGTAGATGCGAGAGAAACCGTTATCAGAAACGTCTACAAGCGCGATAAGTAGACCACAGCAGGGAAGAAAAGTGGCAGCAGAGAATGTGAATCGATGAAGATTTTTACAAAATAGCAAGTCCGGAAGCGATTTAGAAATAAATAAAAGAGGCCCTGCGGCCTCTTTTCATCGCATCATACATGCGCTTCTTTATACAGTTCGCGCTGCGGCTGACGGATCGTGGTGGACAGCGCCAGCGAAATAATCAGCAAAGCGAATATCACGCAGAAGGTCACGTAGAAGCCGCCAAACAGCGAGGCAATCAGTGAACCGCAAATACTGCCGATACCGAAGCCGAGATAAATGACGCCGTAGTTTTTCGCCAGGTTGTTCAGGCCGAAGAACTCGCTCACCAGTGACGGGAAGACGGTAATAGTGCCGCCAAAGTTAAAGGCTACGCAGGCAATTGCTGCAAAGAATGTCGCCTCGTTCAGCGGAGCGAACAGCAGAGCTGCCATACCCACCAGGGAGATGACCTGCCCCAGCGTAATCACACGGATACGGGCGATTTTGTCAGACAGGATACCCAGTACCAGACGACCCGAGAGGTTAGCGATGGAGATGACCGTTACCGCGTTTGCCGCCGTCGCCGCGTCCAGTTTTACCATCCCCTGCGCGATATCTTTCGCCACACCGATGACATACAGACCGCTCATGCAGGCCGTCAGGAACATCACCGCCAGCATCCAGTACTGCGGCTTACGCATGGACTGAGCGAGGGTGAAATCGTTCTCCACCACGCCGTTAACGGTTTTCACTTCCTGCTGCGGCGCATCTTTCATCAGCGTGGCGCCGAAGAGGATCATTACCAGCACAATCACGCCCCAGATCATAAAGGTTTTCTCAAGCCCAACCGAGGCCAGCAGATGGGAGTCAATGAATTTGAACCCCAGGCTGCCCAGGCCATATGAACCAATGGCAAACGCGGAGATAAGCCCTTTACGCTCCGGGAACCACTTCACGCAGTTAGACAGCGTCAGCAGATAACCTGCGCCGTCCGCCAGACCCACCAGCACCCCGGCGCTTAGCCACAGCATCATCAGGTTGTTTGAATGTGCCGTCAGGAAGAAGCCCACGCCCAGCAGGATCCCGGAGGCCATGGTTACGCGCTTCACGCCGAAGCGCTCCTGAAGTTTGCCCGCCACGGAAGAGGAAATCGCTAATCCAAGGCTCAGCAAGCCGAAGGAGAATGCCACCTGGCTTATCGGTGCGCCGAGCTTATCGGACAGGGCGCTGTTAAACAGGCTCCAGGTATAGACCGAGCCCAGTGCGAACTGGGTAACGATGGTGCCGAAAAGCGTCAGCCAACGCGTGCGGTTATAAGTTGATGTGTTCATGGCAGTGTCCTGCAAGAGAAATTAAGGAAGTTCGCTGAGGACACGATAAACAAAACCCCAAAACGCCAGGGGTAAAACGGCACGAAATGCAGGAGATACGGAATGAAATGCCTGGAAGCGGGAATGAATGACCTTGCCGGAAAAGAAAACGCTTAAAGGTGAGTGACCACTATCACCACAGCCCGCGCCGTTATTGTATTAAATATGTTACCGCAGCGTTTAAAAAAGTAACAACCCTAAAATTTGGCGCTTAAGCCCAGGGTGTACAAATATTCTTCCTCCGACTGCTGGTTGTAGCTGATCTTCGCCCAGGGATGTAAATCACCATACTGCGTATCAACGCGCCACCCCAACGAGTTCACGCTGGCATGCCAGAGGGGATCGGTAAGCGGCTGCGTGGTAGTTACCTCACCAAATGCATTCACCGTTGCAGGGGGAGCGCCATCAGTGCGCCACGCCATGACGGGGCCGGTGGTAAAATGTCCCGCCACGGGAAAATTCCAGCCAACGCTCAGAACGGTTTCCGCATCTGAACCGGATGGGTCGTTCAGGGCAAAGCCCGCAGCATTCTGCGAATGGTTGATACGCTCCGCGAGAATATCTTCATAACGAGGTTGGTGATCGGCGTCCCATGTATAACGTTCCGTCGTATTACTTTGTGCATCTGAAACGATATATTCCTGTTGCCACGCAAAAGCGGTGTTACATATAAGCAGGCAGGCTGAGACACCCACCAGGCCAGAAGCAGCATGGCGACCACTGATTTTTTTTAACATCATCAAAGCGACTCCAGAAAGAGCCGAGTTCGGCGATATATGTCATTGTTCGAAGAGGTATTAGGGCGTATAGCCCTGTATTAACTATTGTCTCTTTAGCAAACACGTCAAGCCGGGCAGATTGAAATTTTTGCGTTTACCGTATCAGGAAGGGAGATGACCTATGCAACGTTGCGGCTGGGTAAGCCATGATCAGCTTTATATCGATTATCACGACAAGGAATGGGGCGTGCCGGAAACCGACGGTAAAAAACTGTTTGAAATGATTTGCCTTGAAGGCCAGCAGGCCGGGCTGTCGTGGATCACCGTTCTGAAAAAGCGTGAGAACTATCGCAAGGCCTTCCACCATTTCGATCCGGTTGCGGTGGCCGCCATGACCGACGAAGACGTGGAAAGGCTGGTTCTGAATACCGGTATCATCCGCCATCGCGGTAAAATTCAGGCCATTATTGGTAACGCGCGTGCTTATCTGGCGATGGAGCAAAACGGCGAACCCTTCTCAGCTTTTGTCTGGTCGTTTGTGGATAACGAGCCGAAGGTGACGCAGGCCGCCACGCTTGCAGAGATCCCAACGTCGACCCCCGCCTCAGATGCCCTGTCAAAAGCACTGAAAAAACGCGGCTTTAAGTTTGTGGGCACCACCATCTGTTACTCCTTTATGCAGGCCTGCGGGCTGGTCAATGACCATATTAAGGGCTGCTTCTGCCACCCGGAGGGCCACCATGATCCGCAAATGGCAAAGTGAGGATACCGCTCCGCTTTTGAGTCTGTGGCTGGAGAGCACCACCGAGGCGCATCCGTTTATCGACGCAAGTTACTGGCAAGCGAATGAAGCGGTAGTGCGGGATGATTACCTTCCCGCCGCCGAGACCTGGGTCTGGGAGGAAAACGGTACCCTGTGCGGTTTTATCAGCGTCATGCAGTTCCAGTTCGTGGGGGCGTTGTTTGTCGCCCCGGCGTTCATCGGAAGGGGGATCGGGCGTGCGCTGCTGAACTATGTTCAGCAGCACTACCCGTATTTAACCCTGGAGGTGTATCAGAAAAACGTGCGGGCGGTGAATTTCTATCATGCTCAGGGTTTTCGCATCGAAGACAGCGCCTGGCAGGATGATACCCAACACCCGACGTGGATCATGAGCTGGCAGGCGGATCAAATGCCGTAAGGGGAAGCGCCGGTCCCTCATATTTCTCCACCCATGCCAGCGCCGTATTCCCCGCACAGCCATTCCCCAGCTTCGAGCTGGGGAGATCTTTGGTCAGGACGTTTACGGCGCCGTTCTTACAAATACCGCCCTCGTCCAGCGCCAGATCCGGCCATGCTCCCTGATGAATGCAGAACACGCCTGGGCGGATCCCGTCACTCACCACGGCGCCAGCCAGCACCTGCCCGCGTGCGTTCCAGACGCGAACGAGATCGCCGTCGTTAATCCCCCGCGCCTTTGCATCGTCGCTATTCAGCGCGATCGGCTCACGACCCGCCACCGCATACTGCTCGCGCAGAGCCGAATAGTTAAGCTGGCTGTGCAGACGATGGGCAGGATGGGCAGACAGCAGCTGAAGCTGCCCCGGCTGCGCATTGCCATGCCATTCGTCCGGCTCCAGCCACGCCGGGTGCGGCGGACAGTCCGCGTAGCCAAAGCTGGCGATGCGCTCGCTGTGGATCACAATCTTCCCGCTTTCGGTTTTTAACGGGTTATTCTCCGGATCGCGACGGAAGTCAGCAAAGCGCACAAACCGCGCGTTCTGCTCGCTTTCCGGCATTTCGAAGAGTTGATTCGCTTCCCAGAATTCAGAAAATGGCGGCAGCGTCACGCCCTGCGCAGCCCCGCGCTGGCAGGCAATCTGGTAAAACGTTTCCAGCCATTGCAGATCCGTTTTGCCCTCGGTGAAACGCTCCCGTCCGCCCGCTTCCCATAATTCACTCAGGTCAGCAAAGACGTCATAATCATCCCGCGCTTCATCCCGGGGAGCCACGACGCGCTTCATCGGTACCATATGCTGGTTGCTGTAATCCCCCGTCATGGTGAGATCGTTACGCTCGAACGAGGTCGTGGCGGGCAAAACGATATCGGCATGTTTCGCTGACGCGGTCCAGAAGCACTCCGAGATCACCACCAGCTCCGGTTTCTGCCAGGCGCGGATCAGGCGGTTGGTATCCTGGTGATGGGTGAAGTTGGCCCCACCCGCCCACCAGACAAACTTAATATCCGGGAAATGGCGATCCTGACCGTTGTGCTGATAAAACCCGCCGGGGTTCTCCAGAGCTTCAACAATGCGTGCCACCGGAATTTTATCCACAGCGTCCACGCCACCCTGCACCGAGCCCTGCATGGACGCCAGCACCGCCGCTTTACGCGTCGGGTTGCCGCCGTTGGCAAAGTGATAGGAAAGGCCAAAACCGCCGCCGGGTGTGCCAATCTGCCCAAGCATCGCGGCGAGCGTCACCAGCATCCAGTGCTTCTGCTCGCCAAACTGCTGGCGCTGCATCCCCCATCCGGACATGAGCATCGTGACATGGCTATGGAATAACGCTGCCAGTTCGCGGATTTTAGCGGCATCAACGCCGCAAATCGCCGCAGCCCACTCTGCGGTTTTGGCGATACCGTCGGTTTTGCCCGTCAGATAGTCGGCAAATTTATCGAACCCCGTTGTGCAGCGCGTCAGAAATTCCGTGTCGTGCCAGCCGTTCTCCACCAGGGTGTGGGCGATACCCAGCATCATCGCCACGTCGGTGCCCATATGCGGCGCGATCCACTCGGCGCAGTCGCCGAAGAAATCAAGCGTTTCAGAACGCATCGGATCGATACAGATGATGCGCTTGCCGCTTTTGCGCAGCGCATCGAAGTAGGAAACGCCCTGCTCGTCGGACGCATTCCAGGCAATTTTAAGGGTATTGAGCGGGTTGGCGCTCCACAGCACCACCACCTCTGTATGCTCCAGCACCAGCGGCCAGCTGGTCTGCTGCTGATAAACCTCATTCCCGCCCACGACATACGGCATGATCGCCTGCGCCGCGCCGGTCGAGTAATCACCCAGATGGCCGGTATATCCTCCAGCCAGGCTCATATAGCGTTGCAGCAGGGTTGCGGCCTTATGCAGCACGCCGTTTGAGCGCCAGCCATAGGAGCCGGCAAAAATGGACGACGGGCCATAGCTGTCGCGGATGCGTTTATGCTGCGTATGGATCAGCGCCAGGGCATCGTCCCAGCTCACGCGCACGAACTCATCCTGCCCGCGAATACCTTGCGGTTTATCCGGTGACGCCAGAAAGCCTTTACGCACCATCGGCCAGCGTACGCGAGTTTTGCTATGTACCTGATCGCGAACGACGGTCTGTAAAGAGTTGAGATGGCGCGAAGGCAAAGCCCCGCGAGACGACAGCACGGTGTCGCCATCGGTTTCGACCAGCATCGGCCCCCAGTGGGCGGCGGTCAGAATGGTTTTTGTTGAGGTGCTCAAAGCGTGCGCTCCTGGTTGCGTGCAGGTATGACGGCCTTTCATTGAGGCAGTTTATCGTTTGTGACAAATTTCAGAGTTATACACTGAATTTTCTCCGTATTCGGACGTCATAATCCACTGCCACGTCCGTCGTGGCAAAGAATAAAAAGGATTAAGGAAATAAGATGAAAAAACGCGTACTCGTTATTGCCGCTCTGGTGAGCGGTGCTCTGGCTGTTTCAGGCTGCACAACCAACCCTTACACCGGCGAACGCGAAGCGGGTAAATCCGGCATTGGCGCGGGTATTGGTTCCCTGGTGGGCGCTGGCGTTGGCGCACTCTCCTCCTCCAAGAAAGATCGCGGTAAAGGTGCGCTGATTGGCGCAGCGGCAGGCGCAGCCCTGGGCGGCGGCGTGGGTTATTACATGGATGTGCAGGAAGCAAAACTCCGTGACAAAATGAAAGGTACAGGCGTGAGCGTGACGCGCAGCGGTGACAACATCATCCTGAACATGCCAAACAACGTGACCTTTGACAGCAGCAGCGCGACGCTGAAACCCGCAGGCGCGAACACCCTGACCGGCGTGGCCGCGGTGCTGAAAGAGTACAACAAAACTGCCGTGAACGTGATTGGCTACACCGACAGTACCGGCAGCCAGGATCTGAACATGCGTCTGTCGCAGCAGCGTGCCGATTCCGTGGCCAGCTCGCTGATCACCCAGGGCGTAGAAGCGAACCGCATCCGCACCAGCGGCATGGGTCCGGCTAACCCGATCGCCAGCAACAGCACGGCGGAAGGCAAAGCGCAGAACCGCCGCGTTGAGATTACGTTGAGCCCTGTGCAGTAGGTAAAAGCAAAACGGCAACCCTGTTGCCGTTTTAGTGTTTGCGCCCTCTCCCGTGGGAGAGGGTTGGGGTGAGGGCATCAGACCGCCACCCGGCAAATTGCTTGATTCGTCAGATTTTCCCGCTAAGGTATTCTCACTAATTTCAGGGAAATCAGCGATGAGCAAACCAACCCGGGCCACCATCAGCGACGTGGCGAAAGCCGCCAAAACCGGTAAAACCAGCATTTCACGCTACCTCAACGGCGAGAAACACCTGCTTTCCGATGCACTGCTGGCGCGAATTGAACAGGCCATTGCCGATCTCGACTACCGTCCCAGCCTGATGGCGCGCGGCCTCAAACGGGGTCGTACCCGTCTGATTGGCCTCATCATCGCCGATATCACCAACCCTTACTCCGTTAACGTCCTCAGCGGCATTGAGGCGGCGTGCCGTGAGAAAGGCTTTACCCCGCTGGTCTGTAACACCAATAACGAAGTTGATCAGGAGTTGCACTACCTCGATCTGCTGCGCAGCTATCAGGTGGAAGGGATCGTGGTCAATGCCGTCGGGATGCGCGAAGAGGGACTGAATCGCCTGCAACAATCGTCGCTGCCGATGGTGCTTATTGACCGCAAAATCCCGGAATTTGCCTGCGATGTGGTCGGGCTGGATAACACCCAGGCGGCCACCACTGCCACCGAACATCTGATTGAACAGGGCTTCGAAGCCATTTTATTCCTGAGCGAACCGCTGGGTATGGTTAACACCCGCCGCGACCGCCTGGCTGCATTTCGTGCCACGCTGGCGCGATATCCCGGCATGATCGCCGAGAATGCCGAAATCCCCCTGCATGAAGCCGGGCAGCTGGATAATACCCTGCGCCAGTTCCATACCCGCCATCGGGGTATGCGCAAAGCGGTGATCTCCGCGAACGGGGCGCTGACGCTTCAGGTTGCCCGCTCGCTTAAACGCATTGACCTGCACTGGGGCAGCGACATCGGCTTACTCGGCTTTGATGAACTGGAGTGGGCAGAACTTGCTGGCGTAGGCATCACCACCCTCAAACAACCCACCTGGCAGATCGGCTATGCCGCGGTTGAACAAGTGGTTCGCCGCATTGAAGGCACCCGCGACGCCGTACGCGAGCAGGTGTTTTCCGGCGAGCTGATCGTTCGCGGCTCTACTGCCCGTTAATTTCCCCTTCGTGACAGCGATCATAAATTCAGCATCCCGATCTTTTCTTTGGAACCGGTTCCATCTAGCGTAATACTATCGATTACGCTCTGGAGTCAGGAAATGAGCAGGAAAATTATGGTGGTCACCGCCGCGTATGGTGCGGATCAGGTGCGACAGGCAGGCGGTCAACGGGCAATGCTTCCCGTTATTGCCGGCGCGGGAGCTGATGGCGTTGAAATCCGCCGCGAGCTCTTCAGCAACGACGAGTTAATGGCCCTGCCTGCGCTCGGCGAGTCCATTGAACTGCTGGGTTTACTGGCGTGCTACTCCGCCCCGGCCCCCCTGTTTATGCCCGATGGCACCCTCAACACAGATCTCCCGCGCTACCTTAGCGAAGCCAGCGCCCTAAACGCGCTGTGGCTTAAAGTCTCGCTGGGTCATTTCAGCGACAAACAGCCGCTTGAAGCCCTGCGCGCACTGCTGGATGAAAGCGGCATGACGCTGGTGGTGGAAAACGACCAGACCGACTGCGGTCAGCTCGCTCCGATGCAGCGCTTCAAAGCCGCCTGCCGGGTAATGGCGCTGCCGGTCACGCTGACGTTCGATATGGGCAACTGGCTGTGGGTTGGCGACTCCCCGGAAGAGGCTGCACGTCAGTTGGCTCCCGCCGTGAGCTACATTCATGTGAAGGCCGCGATCCCGCATAAGGCGCAATTCCGCGCCGTCGCGCCGGATCAGACCGATTCTCGCTGGCGGGATCTGCTTAATCAACTCCCTGCCGATGCGCCACGCGGTATCGAATTTCCGCTGGAAGGGACGGATCTCACCGCCGTCACCCGCCATTACGTCAACCTGCTGCGCGAGGAGTAAACCATGCACAAGACGCTGGATGTCATCACCATCGGCGAGGCCATGGCGATGTTTGTCGCCACCGAAACAGGCGAGCTGAGCGCAGTGGAGCACTTTATCAAACGCGTTGCAGGTGCTGAGCTGAATGTTGCTACCGGCCTTGCGCGGCTGGGGCTGAATGTTGGCTGGGTAAGCCGCGTGGGAAATGACAGCTTTGGCCATTTCGTACTCGACTCGCTGAAAAAAGAGGGCATTGATGGCGCAGGCGTGACTCTCGACGGACGCTTCCCGACGGGCTTTCAGCTGAAATCTAAAGTTGAAAATGGAACCGATCCCATCGTGGAGTATTTCCGTAAAGGCTCAGCGGCAAGCCATCTCTCCGTGGATGATTATCACGCCGCGTATTTCTCCTCTGCGCGCCACCTGCACCTGAGCGGCGTGGCGGCGGCACTCTCGGCCAGTTCGTACGATTTACTCGATCATGCCGCTTCGGCAATGAAAGCGCAGGGCAAAACGATCTCCTTTGATCCGAACCTGCGTCCGGTGCTGTGGAAAAGCGAAGCGGAGATGGTTGAGAAACTCAACCGACTGGCGTTTCAGGCGGACTGGGTACTGCCGGGGGTAAAAGAGGGAATGATCCTCACTGGCGAGAGCACGCCGGAAGGCATTGCTGATTTTTACCTCAACAAAGGAGTAAAAGCCGTGGTGCTGAAAACCGGTGCTGACGGTGCATGGTTCAAAACTGCCGACGGCGAGCAAGGCGCCGTCGCTGCGGTAAAAGTCGACAACGTGGTCGATACCGTGGGTGCGGGCGATGGGTTTGCCGTCGGGATCATCAGCGCCCTGCTGGAGGGCAAACCGCTGTCGCAGGCCGTGGCGCGAGGCAACAAAATTGGTTCGCTGGCGATTCAGGTGCAGGGCGACAGCGAAGGATTACCAACACGAGCAGAGCTCGGAATCTGAATTCCCCCTCCCTGTGGGAGAGGGCCAGGGTGAGGGCAGCAATCCGCACCAGATAATTAAGCCACCGTGTACCCTACAGACAACGGCGGCAACAACCTCAACAACAGAGGCAAGCCTATGAACAGTTCGACCAATGCAGTAAAACGCTGGTGGTACATCATGCCAATCGTGTTTATCACGTACAGCCTGGCGTACCTGGATCGTGCCAACTTCAGTTTTGCATCCGCCGCCGGGATCAACGAAGACCTCGGGATCACCAAAGGGGTTTCCTCCCTGCTGGGCGCCCTCTTCTTCCTGGGTTATTTCTTCTTCCAGATCCCCGGCGCGATTTACGCTGAACGCCGCAGCGTGCGAAAGCTCATTTTCATCTGCCTTATCTTATGGGGTGCCTGTGCATCGCTTACTGGCGTGGTGAATAACATTCCTGCTCTGGCGGCTATTCGCTTTATTCTCGGCGTGGTTGAGGCGGCCGTCATGCCAGCAATGCTGATTTACATCAGCAACTGGTTCACAAAATCTGAGCGTTCACGTGCCAATACGTTCCTGATACTCGGTAACCCGGTCACCGTGCTGTGGATGTCGGTGGTTTCCGGCTATCTGATCCAGTCCTTCGGCTGGCGCGAGATGTTCATCATCGAAGGGGTTCCCGCGATTATCTGGGCCTTCTGCTGGTGGGTGCTGGTGAAAGATAAGCCAGCCCAGGCAAAATGGCTTTCTGAAGACGAAAAAGCCGCACTCCAGGCGCAGCTGGATAAAGAGCAGCAAGGGTTGAAAGCGGTGCGTAACTACGGCGAAGCCTTCCGCTCCCGGAACGTTATTCTGCTATGCGCACAGTATTTTACCTGGAGTATTGGCGTGTACGGCTTTGTTCTGTGGCTGCCGTCGATTATCCGCAGCGGCGGTGAAAACCTTGGCATGGTGGAAGTGGGCTGGCTGTCATCAGTGCCTTACCTGGCTGCAACCATCGCGATGATTATCGTCTCCTGGGCATCGGACAAGCTGCAAAACCGTAAGCTGTTCGTCTGGCCACTCCTGCTGATCGCTGCTTTTGCCTTCATTGGCTCCTGGGCCGTAGGCGCGAACCACTTCTGGGCCTCGTATACGCTGCTGGTGATTGCGGGTGCGGCCATGTATGCCCCGTATGGTCCGTTCTTTGCCATCATCCCGGAAATGCTGCCGCGTAACGTCGCAGGGGGCGCGATGGCGCTGATCAACAGTATGGGTGCGCTGGGTTCGTTCTTTGGCTCGTGGTTTGTGGGCTATCTGAACGGCGCCACCGGCAGCCCTTCAGCTTCTTACATCTTTATGGGGGTGGCGCTTTTTGCCTCGGTATGGCTTACTCTGATCGTTAAGCCTGCTAATAATCAACAGCTACCCGTCGGCGCACGCCACGCCTGAATCCTTTTAAATCAACGGAGATTAGCATGAAGCCGTCCGTCATTTTGTACAAAGCACTGCCTGAAGATCTGCAAAAACGCCTGGAGGAACACTTTACCGTTACCCGGGTAAAGAACCTCAGCCCGCAAACCGTGGCACAGCACGCCGACGCGTTTGCCTGCGCCGAGGGCCTGCTGGGTTCAAGCGAAAAGGTGGATGCAGCGCTGCTGGAGAAAATGCCGAAGCTTCGTGCAACCTCAACCGTTTCTGTGGGCTACGACAATTTCGACGTGGATGCGCTTAACGCGCGCAACATCCTGCTGATGCACACGCCACATGCTCTGACGGAAACCGTCGCCGACACGCTGATGGCGCTGGTGCTCAGCACTGCTCGTCGCGTGGTGGAGGTGGCTGAGCGCGTGAAAGCGGGCGAATGGACGAAAAGCATTGGCCCGGACTGGTTCGGCGTGGACGTACATGGCAAAACGCTGGGGATTGTTGGGATGGGCCGTATCGGTCTGGCGCTGGCACAGCGCGCCCATTTCGGCTTCAACATGCCCATTCTGTATAATGCCCGCCGTCATCACGCTGAAGCTGAAGAACGTTTCAACGCCCGTTACTGCGAGCTTGATACGTTGTTGCAGGAAGCCGACTTTGTCTGCCTGATCCTGCCGCTGACGGATGAAACGCGTCATCTCATCGGCAGGGCGGCGTTTGAAAAGATGAAGAAATCGGCCATTTTCATCAACGCAGGTCGCGGCCCGGTGGTCGATGAGAAGGCGCTGATTGAGGCACTGCAAAACGGTGAGATCCACGCCGCCGGTCTGGACGTGTTTGAACAGGAGCCACTGCCGGTGGATTCTCCGCTACTGAACATGCCAAACGTCGTCGCCCTGCCCCACATCGGCTCTGCAACTCATGAAACACGCTACAACATGGCGGCGACCGCCGTGGATAACCTGATTGCCGCGCTCGGCGGTAAAGTGGATAAGAACTGCGTTAACCCGCAGATACAACAGTAGAAACGAAAAAACCCGCCAGAAGGCGGGTTTTTGAATTTTGTGCTACTGGGTTGGAAGCTTACAGGCTTACAACGTTACCAGCTGCTGGGCCTTTAGCGCCGCTTTCGATGGTGAAGGAAACTTTCTGACCTTCATCCAGAGATTTGTAGCCATCGTTCTGGATAGCAGAGAAGTGTACGAACACGTCTTTAGAGCCATCGTCAGGAGTGATGAAGCCGAAACCTTTATCAGCGTTGAACCATTTTACCAGACCAGTCATTTTAGCAGACATAGAAATTACCTTATTAACAAATATATTGTGCCTTCCGGCTTGATGGATTGCGTTACAGATTTTTAAGCGATGAAGGAAGGGTCACTACGAAGGGTATCTATGGATAACAATCTGGACTGCTTTACTAAACTGCTTTAGGTCTGTGTAACAAACCGACGAAGATAGTTATACCGATATGGTAGAAGAATGACAAGCGTTATTTTCATCATGCATAAAAAAACCCCGCCGAAGCGGGGGTTTTTCTTATTCCGTTGCAGCGACCGCTGCGCTCCAGGCCTGGCTAAAGGCCTGATGCTGGGACGCCAGCGGCCCTATCAGCGTATTGTACTGACTCGCCTGCTGGGAGGTCGGGAACTGGATACCGTTAGAGACGAAGCTCACCTGCGTACCCTGCTCATTAATAAAGTCACCCACCTGAACCAGCTGCTGAGTAAAGACTTGCGCCGCCGGGATCAGTGGTTGCAAGGCGTTTGACGGCTTGGTCACGACTTTCTCATACACCTGGTCATAAACCGGCTTGAGATCCTCGTCCTGCTTCAACGCGGAGCGCGACGCATCAGCCTGCATTTTGGCATTTTGCAACTGCTGGCTCAGCACCCCAAGGGCGCCGTTGGACTGGCGCAGCGGTTCGCGCTGGGTCATATAATCCTGTGGAACGCGAATGGCATTGACGCTATCCACGACCGGGCGAATGCCCGAATCCATCGCCTGGCTTACCTGCTGTGAATAGCCATACAGAATGGCGTAATCCGACACGAATGGACCAAACTGTTTTTTCTGATCCGCAGTCAGCGTTGGTAAACGCTCGCCGCTACGCATCACTGTATTCTGTAAAAAATCGATAAACGCTTTGCGCTGATCGCCTTCTTTATCGAAACACCCACTCAGGCTAACAACCATCAACAACGCCGCAATAGGCGCAAACCAGCGAGAGCAGGACTTTCCTGTCGCCATTTTATTACTCCTTTCACCCAAAAAGCGCACACCGGCACACGCGTGCCCAACGCTGACAAGGATAGTCCAGGTCAGCCTTGCAAGATAGAGTTTTCATGCAAAACGGGTATTGCCGTTTTTGTACTGACTATTTACAAAAAAATACCTGTGCATCCCTACATATGATTAATCAGGTAATTAGCATAACTATCCATATAGCTGAAACGGGTAAAGCGATCGTTATCGCACAATTAATCACAACCGTGACGATCCTGTGTTTGGTTTAAGGACTATTCTTAACATGCTCTCTGATGTTCATGATCCCGATGTGTGATTTATGAGGAGTTCTCAATGGAATTAAAAGATCCTGAGTTTGAGCTGCTGAGCAGCCTGGAACAGATTATTTTTAAAGATGTACCGCCGACAGTTACCCTGAATCAAAAGTCCAATCCTTTTAGTGAATTTGAGCGTTTACGCAAAGGGTCGGGCCTGAAAACAGATGAATTCGCAAGAGCGATGGGTGTCAGCGTAGCGATGGTGCTGGAGTGGGAGTCAAAGCGTGAAAAACCTACCCCAGCCGAGCTAAAGCTGATGCGCCTGATACAGGCAAACCCTGACCTTCGCAAGCAGTTAGCCTGATAAAGTTTGTTTGCCCCCGCCCTTGCGGGGGCTTGTGTTTAGAGGCTTTCACATCGCCATCCCGACTCTTCCCACACCAGCTCATGCGTCAGCTTTAATCCTGCTAAAAACGCTTCATCGTGCGACACCACCAGCAGCGCGCCGGGATAATCGGCCAGGGCCGCTTCAATGGCCTGAACGGAAGCCAGATCGAGGTGGTTGGTCGGCTCATCCAGAAGCAACAGCTGCGTTGCCGCTTCACGCCACAATACGCAGGCTAGCGCGGCCTTCAGGCGCTCGCCGCCGCTTAGATCGGCCAGTGGAAGTGTCACTTTCTCCGCGCCCAGCTGAAGCTGCGCTAAACGGGTACGCAGCGCCCCCTCTTCGAGCGGCGTATTGCCCAGGCTAAGGTGTGTCATCACCGACTGCGACAGATCCAGCCGGGAAAGATGCTGATCGAGATAAGCACATCTGACGGAGACCTTACAGGTTCCCGTAACAGGGGCGGTTTCGCCCAACATCACTTTCAACAGCGTGGATTTCCCACAGCCGTTCGGCCCGCGTAGCGCCACGCGCATCGGGCCATCCATTCGCCAGTTTATCGGGGAGACAGGCACGTGCGGAAGCACCAGTTCTTCCAGCACCAGCACCAGCACCTGTTTTCCCTCCGGGATTTCACTGCCCGGCAGGGTAAACATCACCGCGTTATCCTCTTCAACCCGCTCGCGTGCCTGGTTAACCGCAGCGTTCAGGGCATGATTTTGATCGCTATGCTTTTTTTTCCAGGAACCAATCCGCTCTTTCGCCGCCCCTTTGTATTTGACCCGTTCAAACGAGGCGATGTTAAGGCTGTCGACCGTGCGAAGCGTTTTGGCCGAACGACGCTGGCTGTCGTCATGTTCTTTATGCATACGGGCGCGGGTACGCTTGCGTTCGGTGGCAGCATGCTCCAGCGCGGCGCGGGCAGCCAGTTGCTCAGCATCACGCTGGGTTCGATAGTCAGCATAATTCCCGCCGTAGCTGCGCAAGCCCAACGCGCTCAGTTCAAGGATACGCGGTACCTGGGCCAGCAACTCACGGTCGTGAGAGGCCACCAGCACCCCGCCCTGATACCGGGAAAGCTGCTCGTAGAACCACACGCGGCCTTGCCTGTCGAGGTGGTTGGTCGGTTCGTCCAGCAGCAGGTAATCAGCATCCGCGGTGAATGCGCCGCACAGCAAGGCACGAATGCGCTCGCCGCCGCTTAGCTCTGCCGCGCGTTTGTTCGGCTCAAAAGCGGGAAGTTTTGCAGCGATAAAAGCCTGGCTTAGCCGTTCAGCCAGATCCCAGTAACCATCGAGCGTGTCGAGATCGTCGGGTTCATAATGACCGCCGTCGATGCGCGTGCGCGCCGCAAAGATCGCGTCGTAACCAAGCAGTCCGGCAAGAGTCGTATCCGCAGAAATATCCTGCTGCTGCGCCACATAGACGTGTGTACCAAAGCGCTCAACGTGACCGCTGGCGGGTTCATCAACCCCTGCCAGCAGACGCAGAAGGCGTGTTTTACCGCTGCCGTTGCGGCCAACCAGCGCACACACTGACGCATCCAGAGAAAGATTCAGTGGACCAAAAAGGATATCGCCCGTCGCAAACTGACAGGTGACCTGATGCAAAATAAAAGAGGGGGATTGCGCAAAATGAGCCATAAGCACTCCTGAATGAAATCAAAACATCCCCTGCCGACGCGATGCGTTGAGCAAGGATCGAAATTCATCAGTCGTGTTTGTTCATTTTTGGGGGGCGCTCCTGAGGGAGAAATTTAACGGGAACAAGAATAATGGCAATGCGCCGCTCATTTCAAGGTTAAATTTTCACCAGCGCTATTGCCCGAGCGTAAAAAACCCGCCGAAGCGGGTCTCACAATCAGATAAACGCAAACGCATCGCCAAACAGACGATCTTCCCGCGCGTCACGCTCATTGCAGAACAGGTCGCGGGCAATTTTCGCCATTTCAAAGCGACCGGCAATGTAGATATCGTGCCCGGCCAGCGTTCCGTGATCCTGCAATACCGCAGTCAGCACCGTACCGCTGCGCCCGCGCCAGCCCTCTTCCGGCTGCTCGACAACCGGCTCGATGCGCAGGTTTGGATGATTGACGCTCAGCGCTTCCAGCTCAGACAGATCGTAAAGGTGCTTCTCTTCACGGCCGCCCCAATAGATGGTGATATCGCGATTTGGATTACGCGCCAGCGCCGTCAACAGAATAGAGCGGACATAGGAGAAGCCTGTACCACCGGCAATCAGGATCAGCGGACGGTCTTCGTCTTCACGCAGCCAGGCCTCGCCGTGAGGAATATCGACCACGATTTCACGCTCTTTCAGGATGCGATCCATCACGGCCATCGCGTACAGGTTAAGCTCAGACGCACCAATATGCAGCTCAATAAATTCCTTCTCTGCTGGCGTTGAGGCCATAGAGAAAGGACGCTTATCACGCTCGTCCATCACGACCATCAGGTACTGACCGGCACGGAATGAGAATGCCGCTTCAGGAACCAAACGGACGCGATATACGGTGTCGGTAATAGCATCTACCGACGTCACTTTACAGCTTAAGGTTGTCATTCGCTCTCTCTGTCGGGAAGTCTATAGGGCTAAACGGTCTTATTCTGCCTTACCGTTATTCATTATGGCCAGCTCGTCCCAGATCGCGTCAATTCGCGCGGTCACGGCAGGATCTTTTTCGATCGGGCGACCCCATTCACGGTCGGTTTCGCCAGGCCATTTGTTCGTGGCATCCAGTCCCATTTTTGAACCAAGGCCGGAAACCGGCGAGGCAAAGTCCAGATAATCAATCGGCGTGTTTTCCACTAACACCGTATCACGCGCCGGATCCATACGCGTGGTGATGGCCCAGATGACGTCATTCCAGTCGCGGGCATTGACGTCATCATCGCAGACAATCACAAACTTGGTATACATAAACTGGCGCAGGAAAGACCATACGCCCATCATCACGCGCTTAGCGTGACCGGCATACTGCTTCTTCATCGTCACCACCGCCAGGCGATACGAACACCCTTCCGGCGGCAGATAAAAATCAACAATTTCCGGGAACTGCTTTTGCAGGATCGGCACGAACACTTCGTTCAGCGCCACGCCAAGTACCGCCGGTTCATCCGGTGGGCGGCCGGTGTAAGTTGAATGATAAATGGCATCTTCACGCTGGGTAATGTGCGTGACGGTGAATACCGGGAAGTTATCCACTTCGTTGTAATAGCCGGTGTGGTCGCCGTACGGTCCTTCGGGTGCCAGCTCGCCCTGTTCAATGTAACCTTCCAGCACGATCTCTGCGCTGGCTGGCACTTCCAGGTCATTGGAGATGCACTTCACCACTTCGGTTTTGGTGCCGCGCAGCAGCCCTGCAAAGGCATATTCAGACAGCGTATCAGGAACAGGCGTCACCGCGCCCAGAATGGTTGCCGGATCGGCACCCAGCGCGACGGAAACCGGGAAGCGTTCGCCCGGATGGGCCGCGCACCACTCCTGGAAATCCAGCGCGCCACCGCGGTGGGACAACCAGCGCATGATGAGCTTGTTCTTGCCAATCAGCTGCTGGCGATAAATGCCGAGGTTTTGACGCTCTTTATGCGGCCCACGCGTCACGGTGAGGCCCCAGGTAATCAGCGGTGCGGCATCTTCAGGCCAGCACTGCATGATGGGAATTTTGGTCAGATCAACCGCATCGCCTTCCAGCACTTTTTGCTGGCATGGCGCGCCGCGCAGGCGTTTGGTGGGCATATTCAACACCTGCTTAAACTGCGGCAGCTTGTCGAACAGGTCGCGGAACCCTTTTGGCGGCTCCGGCTCTTTCAGAAAGGCCAGCAGTTTGCCCACTTCACGCAGCGCCGTGACATCTTCCTGCCCCATGCCCATCGCCACGCGGCGAGGTGTGCCAAACAGGTTGCACAGTACAGGCATAGCGTAGCCTTTTGGGTTTTCAAACAGCAACGCCGGGCCGCCCGCGCGCAGGGTGCGGTCAGCGATTTCTGTCATTTCCAGATACGGATCAACAGGAAGCGTAATGCGTTTGAGTTCGCCCTGCTTTTCCAGCAGCGCCAGGAAGTCGCGTAGATCGTGGTATTTCATGCAGTTAATCATGGCCTCTCTGTAAGCGCTTCATTATACGGCGTAAGACCGCGTGATGCTGTAATTTTGTTAAATTAGCGTGAACTTCCACGACTTACTCTCTTTTTCGCCATTATAATCACCTTAGCGATCCCGCCAGGGTTTTGGTATGCTTGCGCCCCGAACAATGGGAAGAGTGATTATGCAGGCCTGGTATTTACTGTATTGCAAACGCGGGCAACTTCAGCGCGCACAGGAACATCTTGAACGTCAGTCTGTTAACTGCCTGACGCCCGTGATCACGCTTGAAAAAATGCAGCGTGGAAAACGCACGACCGTCAGTGAGCCTCTGTTCCCGAACTATCTGTTCGTTGAGTTCGACCCCGAAGTGATCCACACCACGACGATCAGCGCCACGCGCGGCGTCAGCCATTTTGTGCGTTTTGGTGCCCATCCGGCAAGAGTACCGTCATCGGTTATTCATCAGCTCTCTGTCTACCAGCAGCCTGAAGATATTACCGATCCGGAAACCCCTTATGCCGGGGACAGCGTGGTGATCACCGAAGGCGCTTTTGAAGGGTTACAGGCCATCTTCGCTGAACCAGACGGTGAAGCGCGTTCTATGCTGCTGCTCAACCTGCTGAACAAAGAGGTGTTGCAGAGCGTTAAAAACACCGATTTCCGCAAAGTTTAGAACTGCACGCCGAACAGACGACGCACGTTGTCATCGGTTTGGGCTGCCAGCCACTGCGCATCTTCCCCGCGCCAGTACGCCACTCGCTCAGCAATGTGTCCCAGATAAGCCGGTTCGTTACGTCGTGATGCCGGTTTGGGCTGCATATCCCGGGGCAACAGATACGGCGCATCCGTTTCCAGCAACAAACGATCGGCCGGGATTACGGATAACAGCTCGCGCAGCTCCAGCCCACGACGCTCATCGCACACCCAGCCCGTGATACCCAAGTAAAGCCCGCGGTTCAGGCAATCCAGCGCTTCCTGACGGGAGCCCGTAAAGCAGTGCAACACCGCGCCTGGCAGTTTCTCCAGCCAGGGGTCCAGTAGCGCCAGAAAACGTTCATGCGCATCGCGACAGTGCATAAACACCGGCATCCCCAGCTCTGCAGCCAGCGCGAGCTGGGCGGTAAATGCCTTCTCCTGCTCTTCAGGCGTCGAGAAATTACGGTTGAAATCAAGCCCGCATTCGCCAATGGCAACCACTTCTGGCGTAGCCGCCAGACGATGAAGCGCCTCAGCGCTTTCATGCGTCCACTGGCTGCTGTCATGAGGGTGCACGCCTGCGGTGGACCAGCAGTGTTGATAGCGTTGCGCCAGCTGCCGTGCCTGCTCACTCTCATGCAGATTTGTTCCCGTCAGTAACAGCCCGTTCACGCCGGCGGCAAAGGCGCGCGCCACCACCTCATCGCGGTCTTTCGCAAACTGGGCGCTGGTCAGGTTAAGCCCGATATCAAACATACGTATCCCCATATGACAACCGCCCTGACGGGCGGTTGGTTTTATTCTTTAGTGGTCTCTTCAGACGGCTCGTCTTCTTCGTCCCGGGTACGCCCCTTTCCGACGTAGAAACGAGCGAAGAATACGCCGACTTCAAACAGGCAGTACATGGGTATCGCCAGTAAGGTTTGTGAGAAGACGTCCGGTGGCGTTAACAGCATACCAACGACAAATGCCCCTACCAGGATGTACGGGCGCTTCTTACGCAGATCGTCAGGCGTGGTCACCCCCACCCAGCAGAGCAGGACAATCGCGACGGGCACCTCGAAGGCGACACCAAAGGCCATAAACAGCGCCATCACGAAGCTGAGGTAGCTGGCGATGTCCGTCGACACCTGTACCCCTTCCGGCGCGGTATGCGTCAGGAAGCCAAAGGCCAGCGGGAAGACAACGAAGTAGGCGAACGCCATACCGATATAAAACAGCAGCGAACTGGACACCAGCAGCGGAATAACCAGCTTGCGTTCATGCCTGTACAGCGCGGGTGCCACAAATGCCCAGACCTGATACAAAATGACCGGCGCAGAGGCAATCAACGACACCCAGAAGGTCAGCTTGATCGGGGTAAAGAACGGCGAGGCAACGTCCGTTGCAATCATCGTTGCGCCCAGCGGCATCTGCTTAATCAGCGGTGCGGAAACCACCTGATAGATATCGTTGGCAAAATAGACCAGACATAAAAAAATGAGGAAAACCGCAATAATGCAGTTTAACAGACGCTTACGCAGCTCAATGAGGTGCGTAATCAGCGGTTGAGTATCATCTACTGCCATGTTTACGCTTTATCACTCGACGAGGGGGATGATTCGGAAACGGGCGCGGCGGGTTTTACCTCAGCCGTTTTGACCACGGGCTCTTCCGGCGGCACCTGCTTTTTCACTTCGGGCTTCTGCGGCGATTGCTCTGGCGAAGCAGCCTGATGCTCCGCGCTGGAAGGCGTCACACCCTCGCGCTGCTCTTCGCTGCCCTTCACCACCGGATTATGGATGGTGTTTGCTTCATCACTCGCCTTCTCAGGATCGTTAACGCTGTATGAGCGCTTCATGGATTCAGCCGCTTCGCGCAACTCATCCATGGATGCTTTCAGCTCCGGCGTCAGGTTATCCATGCTCGCCTTTTCAACCTTTTTCAGGCTGTCCTGAAATTCCTGAAGCTTCAGTTCCTGCGCCAGCTCGTTCTGCACGGTCGTTGCCAGCGAACGGAGCGCACGCACCCAGCCCACGACAGTTTTTACCGCAACGGGTAAACGCTGCGGCCCCAGCACAATCAAACCAATCACAAAGACCAGCAGTAACTCACCAAAACCAATGTCGAACACGAATTACACCTGCTCTTTATCGTGACGTTTGGCCTCTTCCTTTTTGGCTTCGTCCTGCTTATCGGCGATAGATTTAGCGGTAAAATCAGCGTCCTGACCGCTTTTTTCCTGCTTATTCTCATCATCGCTCATGGCTTTCTTGAAGCCTTTGATTGACGCGCCCAGGTCGGAACCAATTGATCCGAGTTTTTTCGTGCCGAACAGCAGCACAACGATGACGGCAATGATCACTAACTGCCAGATACTGATACCACCCATGCGTGTTCCCCAGTGATAGATGATTAATTAGTCAGATCGCATTATACGTATGCAATCCCTCGATAGCGACGCTAATTCAGCGTGTTTTTTGCCAGCCAGCAAGCCAGACAACCACACCGGCAGCCATAATCCAGGCTGGCATCATTTCCCAGTCCGGACGATTGATCAACAGCAACGTGCCGCTTATCAGCAGCGTCGCGCCAATTCCGAAGAGATAGCGGGACTGCCCCTGACGCACGCGACTGGATTGAAGCTCGTGCGCGATTTTATCCATGCTGTGCTGAAGGTTCTTGCTCTGACGCAAACTGTCGTAAACCAGTTCAGGAATTTCTGGCATTTTTTCAATCCAGAACGGGCCTTTCTCTTTAAGCGAGCGAACCAGGGCTGGAATACCGACCTGATCCTTAATCCAGGATTCGAGGAACGGTTTCGCGGTTTTCCACAAGTCTAACTGAGGATAGAGCTGGCGGCCTACGCCCTCAACGTAAAGTAATGTTTTCTGAAGTAAAACTAATTGTGGCTGCACTTCCATATTAAACCGGCGTGCGGTGTTGAACAGGTTGAGCAGAACATGCCCGAAAGAGATCTCTGAGAGCGGCTTTTCAAAAATTGGCTCACAGACGGTACGGATCGCAAATTCAAACTCTTCCACGTTGGTATCTGGCGGAACCCAGCCTGAATCCACGTGCAGTTCGGCCACCTTACGGTAGTCGCGATTGAAGAAAGCGATAAAGTTCTCGGCGAGATAACGCTTATCCTCTTTATTCAGCGAGCCGACAATACCGCAGTCGATGCCGATGTATTTCGGATCTTCCGGGTGCTCATAGCTGACGAAAATGTTGCCCGGATGCATGTCAGCATGGAAGAAGCTGTCGCGGAAAACCTGAGTAAAGAAGACCTGCACGCCGCGCTCGGCCAGCAGCTTCATGTTGGTGCCCTGTTTTTCCAGCGCTACCACGTCCGAGACCGGGATGCCATAGATACGTTCCATCACCATCATGTTCTGACTGCAATAGTCAGAATAGACTTCAGGAACATACAGCATCGGGCTGTCTTCAAAGTTTCGACGCAGCTGAATGGCGTTCGCCGATTCACGCAGCAGGTTAAGTTCATCGATGAGCGTTTTTTCGTATTCCCGTACCACTTCCAGCGGACGCAGACGGCGGCCATCCGGCAACAGACGCGGCACCCAGCGAGCCAGGCGATAGATCAGCTTCATGTCCGCTCTGATAACCGGCAGGATATCCGGGCGAATCACCTTAATGACCACCTCTTTGCCATTCTCCTTCAGGCGCGCGGTGTGAACCTGCGCAATAGAGGCAGAGGCCAGAGGCTGAATGTCGAAATCATCAAACCAGGTCTCGATGGGGATATTGCCCATCGCTTCTTCGATTTGTTTCTTCGCTCTCTCTCCGTCAAACGGAGCGACGCGGTCCTGCAATAGCGCGAGCTGATCGGCAATCTGCGGCGGGAAAAGGTCGCGACGCGTTGAGAGCATCTGCCCAAACTTGATCCAGACCGGTCCCAGCTCCTGCAACGCAAGACGCAGGCGTGCGCCCAGCTCCTGATCCTTATGGCGATTCGGCATCCAGAACAGCGTGCGACGCCAAAGCCGAAGCGGCAGGGTAATACGCATTCTGGGGATAAGCTCGTCGAGCCCGTAGCTCAAAAAGGTGCGAACGATAAAATAGAGGCGCCGAATTTCACCAGGCGTCATTTGCCCTCCAGTTTTTCCAGCCGTTTGGTTAACGCATCAACTGCGCGCTCAACTGCCGCGGTCTCTTCTGCAAACCAGGCGACTTCTAAAGGCCCAGGCGCCATACGCCACTCTTCGGTCAGCACCTCGGCAGCATAGCGCTGTTGACGGAGCAGGCCTTTACGCAGGAAAGTGGAACCCGTGCGCAGCGTTTTGCTTATCCCTTCAGCCGCGATGTCGCCGATATAGGGCGCCAGCAGTTCCGCGGGGTCAAATTCAGCCTGATCGCTGAGTGCAACGAAGTTCTGTACCACCTGAATATCGCCCTCGACCTCCAGCTCACCGCTGCGAATAAGCGCCGTCATCTGCTGACGGTCACGCAGTTTTGGCAATACGCTCATGTGCGTAATCACCGAGCAGTCAGCCTCGCCTTCCCACTCCCCCAGAACGTCAAGCTGGCGTTCGCTGAAGACCAGCACAAGCGGCGTCGAGAACTCTTTTAAAACGATACGCAGCACCTTTCCGTTAAGCCGCTGACGTGCGGTTTTCAGCGCCGGGGCGCGATACAGAAAGGCATTCAGTACATTCTCGATGCCTGCGGTGACTAAGGGTTTAATGGGCACGGGAAACCTCCACTCAGAACTTGTAACCACGATGCAGCGCGACGACACCCGCCGTCATATTGAAGTATTCCACGTTTTCAAACTCCGCATCCTGCATCATCGCTTTCAGCGTGTCCTGATCCGGGTGCATTCGGATGGATTCGGCCAGATAACGGTAACTTTCTGCATCGTTTGCCACCAGCTCGCCGATGCGCGGCAGAACGTGGAAGGAATAGGCATCGTAAGCTTTGCTCAGCGGGTCGATAATTGGTTTAGAAAACTCGAGAACCAGCAGTCGGCCACCCGGCTTCAGCACGCGGTACATAGAGCGCAGCGCTTTATCTTTATCGGTCACGTTACGCAGGCCGAAGGAGATGGTGATGCAGTCGAACGTATTGTCCGGGAACGGCAGCGCTTCGGCGTTGGCCTGAACATATTCAACGTTGCCTACCACGCCGATGTTACGCAGCTTTTCGCGTCCCATTTTCAGCATGGAGTCGTTGATATCTGCCAGCACCACGCGACCGGTTTCGCCAACCAGACGGGAGAATTTAGCGGTCAGATCCCCTGTGCCGCCGGCTAAATCCAGTACCTTTTGTCCACGGCGCACGCCGCTGCAATCAATAGTGAAGCGCTTCCACAAGCGATGAATGCCAAATGACATCAAATCATTCATCACATCGTACTTCGCCGCCACGGAATGAAATACGTGGGCCACCATGTCAGCTTTCTGCGCTTTGGCGACAGTCTGAAAGCCAAAGTGCGTTGTGTCTTGTGAATCGTCAACCATCTCAGAGCCTGCTAATCAGTCAAATGTTCGTGAAGTGTAACAGATTGGGCGCATTTGCCCTACGTTTCAACCACCGCGAAAGAAACGCGCCGACTGCGCTTCGGGGGATAAACTCGCCGCTAACCCATTGTCTTCATTGCGGCTATTTTGCTCACCATCGCCTTCACGCAAACGAAACTCCTCGTCCTGAGCCGTAGCCTGCTCCACCAGTTCCGGATTAATCTCGCGTTTAACTTCCACCCCCAGGCTGCGAAACGCCTCCGCCTGCGCCAGCAAATTGCCGCGCCCGGAGGAGAGTTTTTTCATCGCCTGGCGGTAGTTATCCTGCGCGCGATCCAGGCTTTGCCCCACCGAGGACATATCATCCACAAACAGCCGCATTTTGTCGTACAGCTTGCTGGCGCGATCGGCAATCTGCTGCGCGTTACGGCTTTGGTGCTCATAACGCCACAGGTTGGCAATGGTACGTAACGCCACCAGCAGCGTGGTGGGGCTGACCAGCATAATGTTATTTTTCAGCGCTTCGGTGATCAGTTCGGGCTGTCTGTCGAGCGCCAGCAGGAAGGCAGGCTCAACCGGAATGAACATCAGCACATAATCCAGCGATCGCAGCCCCGGCAATTGTTGATAATCTTTTCTGCCCAGCAGACGGATATGGTTACGCACGGAGGCGATATGCTCCTGCAACGCTGTCTCGCGGATATAGTCATCTTCCGCGTTGAAGTAGCGCTCATAGGCCACCAGCGTCATTTTGGCGTCGATAACCACATCTTTGCCCTGCGGCAGACGAACAATGACATCCGGCTGCATTCGCGAGCGCGCATCGTTTTCAATGCTGACCTGCGTTTCGTATTCGTATCCTTCACGCAGGCCAGAGGCCTCCAGCACGCGCGTCATGACCACTTCGCCCCAGTTTCCCTGCGCTTTGTTATCACCTTTCAGTGCGCGCGTCAGGTTAACCGCCTCCTGAGCCATCTGCGCATTCAGCTGCTGGAGATTACGGATCTCATGCGCCAGCGTGTGGCGCTCGCGAGCCTCCTGACCAAAGCTGTCCTGCACCTGACGGCGAAAGCCGTCCAGCTGTTCACGCAGCGGCGTCAGAAGGCTGTTCAGGCTCTGGCGGTTCTGCTCATCCACGCGGCGATTGCTGTGCTCAAAAATGCGGTTCGCGAGGTTCTCAAACTGCTCGCTAAGACGCTGCTCGCTGTTGATCATCTGACGGATTTTGTCTTCGGCGTGCAGTTGGGTGGATTCAAGGCGGGTGGTCACTTCCCGGAGATCGGCCTCCAGCGAGGTGTTAATGTCGCGAAGATTGCGCAGTTCGTTATTGAGCAGTTCACACTCATCGCGCCAGTGGTCACACAGCGCAAGCTGTTGTTTCGTCGCGCTGAGTTCGGCGACGATCTCTTCGCGCTCTGCCAGCTGATCGGCTTTCTGCTGAGCATGTTGGTAGCCGCAAATGAGCCAGCCAATCCCCACGCTCACCAGCGCAACTACCGCATAAACCAGGATTGAGATATCCACAATGCCCCCTGCATCCACGTGTAACCCGCACAAAATAGAATTGTGCTGTATGAACGTCCAGTTTGAAAGGGTTTTCCTGCGAGGCGTTACGCAAAAAAGAAAGGCCGAGCATGTCGGCCTTTTAGCACTGAAGAGAGAATTAGATCAGACGGCGCGCCGCTTCAACCACGATTTTCACCGCATGGCTTTCAGTCTGCTTCATGGTTTCAGCGTTCGGGATCTCCTGCTGGGTACGGTTGACGATAACGCCCGCCACCATACCGGCACGCAGACCCTGGCTTGCGCACATGGTCAGCAGCGTCGCAGATTCCATTTCGTAGTTCATGACGCCCATCGACTGCCACTCTTCCATTGAGCCTTTGAAACGGCTCACCACGCGACCAGAGAAGGTGTCGTAACGCTCCTGGCCCGGGTAGAAGGTATCGGAAGATGCAGTGACGCCCACGTGGGTGGTGGCGCCCACGGATTTCGCCGCTTCAACCAGCGCGGTGGTGCATTCGAAATCAGCCACTGCCGGGAATTCCATCGGTGCAAAGTGCAGGCTTGCCCCGTCCAGACGCACGGATGCGGTGGTAACCAGCACGTCGCCCACGTTGATGTGCGGCTGAATGGCGCCTGTGGTGCCAATGCGCAGGAAAGTACGAATGCCCAGCTGTGCCAGCTCTTCAACGGCGATAGAGGTAGACGGGCCACCGATACCGGTAGAGCACACGATCACCGCTTTACCGTCCAGCTCTGCGCGCCAGGTGGTGAATTCGCGATGCGCTGCCAGCTTAACCGGCTTATCCATCAGCGCGGCGATCTTTTCCACACGCTCAGGATCGCCAGGGACGATAGCAAGCGTAGCCCCTTGTAAATCGTTTTTAGTGAGGCCGAGATGAAAAACATCAGACTTAGACATAGGTGACTCCTCTGTGGGTCGGTTTGTCAGAAGAAGTAAAACGGTACTTTACAGAAGCAATGTGCATTATTTCGTGACACACCTCACCATGAATGAAAATGATTGCAGTTAATTTCCATAAAATGGTGATTCACATCACATTAACAAGTTATATCGCCGGGTGCTGCACAAAAGATAGACGCTATAAGGCACTGTGGGTTGTTAACCTGGTGTCTATATTTATCTTTGCGCTAATCCATTCATTGGTACGGAGAATGCCATGACTGAAAAAACCGGTTTTGCACCAGCTGCGGCCCCGCATGCTTCAACCATCGTCTCAACCCCTGAAGAGGCCATTACCGCAGGCGAGACCTCCATTCCCTCCCAGGGAGAGAACATGCCAGCGTACCACGCGAGGCCAAAATCCGCCGATGGCCCGCTGCCCATCGTGATCGTGGTGCAGGAAATATTTGGCGTTCATGAACATATTCGCGACCTCTGCCGCCGTCTGGCGCTGGAGGGTTACCTGGCCGTTGCGCCGGAACTCTATTTCCGTCAGGGCGATCCGAATGATTACAGCGACATCCCGACGCTGTTCAGCAACCTGGTCAGCAAAGTGCCGGACGCGCAGGTGCTGGCCGATCTCGACCACGTTGCCAGCTGGGCAGCGCGCAACGGTGGCGACCCGCACCGTCTGATGGTGACTGGCTTCTGTTGGGGCGGACGCATTAGCTGGTTGTACGCCGCGCATAACCCGCAGCTAAAAGCGGCTGTGGCCTGGTACGGCAAGCTGGTGGGTGAAAAAACGCTGAATTCACCGAAGCAACCTGTTGATATTGCCACGGATTTAAATGCGCCTGTGTTGGGGCTCTATGGCGGTCAGGATACCGGGATCCCGCTTGATACGGTCGAGACCATGCGCCATGCGTTGCGCGCAGCAAACGCGAAGGCGGAAATTGTGGTGTATCCGGAAGCCGGGCACGCCTTTAATGCCGATTATCGTCCGAGCTATCATGCGGAATCGGCGAAAGATGGCTGGCAGCGGATGCTGACATGGTTTAGCCAGTACGGCGGGAAAAAAGCGTAAAAGCAAAAAGCCCGGTGGCGGCTACGCCTGACCGGGCCTACATTTCATCAAGCCTGACGCAAATTCTGCGCCGCCTGCACCATGTTCGCCAGCGCCGCGCGGGTTTCAGGCCAGCCACGGGTTTTCAGGCCGCAGTCCGGGTTTACCCAAAGACGTTCCGCCGGGATGCGCTGGGCCGCTTTTTGCAGCAGCGATTCAATCCACTCCACGCTTGGCACATTCGGGGAGTGAATGTCGTACACGCCCGGCCCGATTTCGTTCGGGTAGTCGAACTCTTCGAACGACTCCAGCAGCTCCATGTCTGAACGCGAGGTCTCGATGGTGATCACATCGGCGTCGAGCGCGGCAATGGAGTCCATGATGTCGTTAAATTCGCAGTAACACATGTGGGTGTGGATCTGCGTATCGTCCTTCGCGACAGCCGCGTTGAGGCGGAACGCCTCCACGCCCCACTGTAAGTAAGCATCCCAGTCGCTGCGACGCAGCGGCAAACCTTCACGCAGCGCAGGTTCGTCGATCTGAATGATGCCAATCCCGGCCGCTTCCAGATCCGCAACTTCATCGCGCAGCGCCAGGGCGATCTGTTTGGCGATGGTTTCCCGGGTTACGTCTTCACGCGGGAACGACCAGCAGAGAATGGTCACCGGACCCGTCAGCATGCCTTTTACCGGTTTGTCGGTCAGAGACTGGGCATACTTCGCCCACTCCACGGTAATCGCTTCCGGGCGGCTGACGTCGCCGATTACCACCGGCGGCTTCACGCAGCGGGAGCCGTAGCTCTGCACCCAACCGTTCTGGGTAAAGACAAACCCGTCCAGGTGCTCACCGAAGTATTCCACCATGTCGTTACGCTCGGCTTCACCGTGCACCAGCACGTCCAGACCTAAACGTTCCTGCTCGACAATCGCCTGTTTGATGTGTTCCGCAATACCGGTGCGGTAGTGATTCGCATCCAGATTGCCCTTTTTGAAGTCCAGGCGCAGGCTGCGGATCTCGGTAGTCTGCGGGAAGGAGCCGATTGTCGTGGTCGGCCACGCGGGCAGGTTAAAGCGCGCACGCTGGGCTTCGGCGCGCACTTCATACGGGCTCTGGCGCTGGCTGTCCCGGGCGGTGATGGCCGCCAGACGTTTTTCCACTGCCGGGTTATGCACGCGCGTCGAGTGACGGCGCGCCTGGATCGGAGCGCTCCAGTCGCTAATCGCTGCCGTGTCGCCGCTGTTCAACGCGTCGCGCAGCAGAGCCAGCTCCTCACACTTTTGCAGGGCGAAGGCAAACCAGCTTTTCACCTCAGGGTCGAGTCGGGTCTCCACGCTCAGGTCAATCGGGCTATGCAGCAGGGAACAGGAAGAAGCCACCCACAATTCACGTTTACCGACTATGTCTTTAATTTGTGCATATTTCTCGGTGAGATCGGCACGCCAGACGTTACGACCATTCACCAGACCGGCAGAGAGCAGCCAGTCCACTGGCAGACGCTTGTGCAACTCTGCTACATCGTCTTTGCCGTGAACGAGGTCAACGTGCAGACCCTGAACCGGCAGCGCGGTAATGGTTTTCAGGTTCGGCGTGACGCCTTCGAAGTAGGTGGTCAGCAGCAGCTTCACCTGCCCGGTGAGCGCGTTATACGCCGGTTTGAAGGCGTCCAGCCACGCCTGCGGCAGCTCAAGCACCAGCGCCGGTTCATCGATTTGCACCCACTGAATGCCGCGTTTGCCCAGCTCAATCAGCACCTGCTTATAAACCGGCAGAATGTCGTTCAGCAGGCTGAGGCGGTCGAACTGTTCGCCTTTCACTTTGCCCAGCCACAGGTAGGTTATCGGCCCCAGCAGCACGGGTTTCACCTGGTGACCCAGCGCCAGCGCTTCGTCCACTTCATCCAGAAGCTGGGTCCAGGTCAGTTTGAACTGCTGGCCTTTAACGAACTCCGGCACCATATAGTGATAGTTGGTGTTGAACCACTTGGTCATTTCCGCCGCTGCCGCTGGCTCACCCGTTGGCGCGCGGCCACGGCCGATGCGGAACAGGGTATCGATATCCACCGATCCATCGTTGTTCTGATGACGAGCCGGCACGTTGCCAAGCAGCAGGCTGGTGGTCAGAACATGGTCGTACCAGGCGAAATCGCCCACCGGCAGCAGGTCAATGCCCGCCTGTTTTTGCTGATCCCAGTGACGCGCGCGCAGCTCACGTCCCACCGCCAGCAGTTCTTCACGGGTGGCGTTACCTGCCCAGTAGCTTTCTTGCGCTTTTTTTAGCTCGCGACGCAGGCCAACGCGAGGGAAACCGAGAGTGTGAGTGCGGATTGTCATGGTATGCCCCTTGTGAAATTCGTTATTTAGACGTCCAGATGTTTACACATCTATAATTGGCAGGTACTGTATATTCCTCAAGCGCAAAATGTTCATGGCGAAGTGAAGGACTTTCATGATCGAGATAAAACACCTGAAAACGCTACAAGCGTTGCGGAACTGCGGTTCTCTTGCGGCGGCAGCGGCCACGCTGCACCAGACTCAGTCTGCCCTTTCTCACCAGTTCAGCGATCTGGAACAACGCCTCGGCTTTCGTCTTTTTGTGCGTAAGAGCCAGCCTTTGCGCTTTACGCCGCAGGGCGAAATTTTGCTTCAGCTGGCGAACCAGGTGCTGCCGCAGATTGCCAGCGCGTTGCAGTCCTGCAACGAGCCGCAGCAGACCACCCTGCGCATCGCCATTGAGTGTCACAGCTGTATTCAGTGGCTGACCCCCGCGCTTGAGAATTTCCGCCAGAAGTGGCCGCAGGTGGAGATGGACTTCAAGTCCGGCGTCACGTTTGATCCGCAGCCGTCGCTTCAGCAGGGTGAGCTGGATCTGGTGATGACCTCTGATATTCTGCCGCGCAGCGGTCTGCACTATTCGCCAATGTTTGATTTTGAGGTACGTCTGGTGCTGGCCCCGGACCATCCGCTGGCCGCCAAAACGCGTATCACGCCGGAAGATCTGGCAACGGAGACGCTGCTGATTTACCCGGTACAGCGCAGTCGTCTGGATATCTGGCGCCATTTCCTGCAACCCGCAGGCATCAGCCCACAGCTGAAAAGCGTGGATAACACGCTGCTGTTAATTCAGATGGTGGCGGCCAGAATGGGAATTGCGGCGCTGCCGCACTGGGTGGTCGAGACGGTTGAACGCCAGGGTCTGGTGGTTACCAAAACCCTGGGTGAAGGACTGTGGAGCCGGCTGTACGCCGCCGTGCGCGACGGCGAGCAGCGTCAGCCGATTACGGAAGCGTTTATTCGCTCAGCGCGGAACCACGCGTGCGACCATCTTCCGTTTGTGCGGAGCGCGGAGCGACCCAGCGGCGATGTACCCACAGCGAAGCCAGGATCACCGTTCCCCCAATAAGGAAACTCGGCCAGTGCGGCTGTTCCTGCCAGATGGCGAGGTTCACCAGTAGCCCCGCCGGCACGTGCACGTTGTTCATGATCCCCAGCGTTCCGGCGTCTACCTGCGTCGCGCCGTAGTTCCACATAAAGTAGCCCAGCCCCGAGGCCACCACGCCCAGCCAGACCAGAACGCTCCACTGCACGGTGGTGGTCGGCAGCTTTTGCGGGTTGCCGAGCATAAACCATGCCGCAATCGCGACAATCGCCGCGCCCATATAGAACCACGCAAACGCGTTATGCTGCGGCATCGGGCGGGTCTCCATCAGGCGTTTATAGCCCACCATCCCGATGGCGAAGCTGATATTGGCGAGCTGGACGAACATCAGCCCGGTCCAGAAGTGATCGCTCACCTTGTCATAGCGAATTATCGCCGCGCCAATGACTGCCAGCGCCGCGCTCAGCAGATATCCCCAGCGCAGGCGGCGCCTGCTGAGCAGGTCGTAAATCAGCGTGATATAGAGCGGCGTGAGCACGGTAAAGAGCAGAAATTCCGAGACGGAGAGGTAGACGTAAGCCCGGAAGCTGAACAGGTACATGATGCCGAGCTGCATTGCGCCTACCAGCATGTACAGCAGAATGGTTTTCAGCGATTGCCCGCGGGTACGCAGGAACGGCAGGAACACCAGCGCCGCCAGCCCCACACGCATCAGCACCGAAAAGTAGCTGTCGACCGATCCGGCAAGGTATTCGCCAATCAGGCTAAAGGAGAAGGCCCACAGGATAGTGGTGATAATGAGTAGCGCCACAATGCTTGTCTCTCAGAAAGAAGGAGAGGCATTGTAGCGAACTCTTTAGTTGACATCTGAACAATAAATAATCAAATGAAGATTATTCAAGGAACAGTTTGCGCAAATACTTAGGTACCGCGTTGTCTGCGTTGGTGCCAATCACTTCCAGCTCCGGGTGCAGATCTTTCAGGCGCTGGTGCGCGTTCTGCATGATGCAGCCTTTGCCCGCCATGGAGAGCATCTCGGCATCGTTCATGCCATCGCCGAACGCGATGCAGTCTTTCAGATCAAAGCCCAGACGCTTCGCGACCGCTTCCAGCGCGTGACCTTTGGACACCCCGCCCGCCATCACTTCCAGACAAGTCAGCGTGGAGAAGCTCACGTTCACGCGGTCTCCCCAGCGGGCGTTGATCGCCTGCTCCAGCGGAAGCAGCGCTTCGTGACTTTCGCAGGTAAAGAACACCTTGCTGATCCCTTCAGGATCCAGCAAACCCGGTTCATACAGGGAGTAGTTGAAGACGGCTTCCTTGAAGAAACGCATTTCGTCCGGGCGATGACGGTTCATAAACCACTCGTCGTCGCGATAAACGTTAGTGACGATATCCGGGTTGTTATGCACAATGCCGAACAAATCAGTGGCGATGTCGCGATCGAGATTGTGGGTAAAAATCAGGTTGCCGTCCGTGTCGTGTACGCGCGCACCGTTGGAGGTGATCATGTACGACTTGATCTCCAGGTTATCGCGGATCTGCCCCACGTCCACGTGGTGGCGGCCGGTGGCGAACACAAAGTTCACGCCACGGGCAGTCAGGAGTTTTAAGGTCTCTTTCGCATAAGGCGACAGGGTGTGGTCGGGGGAAAGCAGCGTGCCATCTAAATCAGATGCAACAACCTGGTACATAGGGATTTCAACCTCTGGTGGAAAACAATAATCAGTTATGCCTGTTGAAAAATTCAACAATGGCGTTGAGCGCGACTGAGCGCATAGCGTCCTTTTCAAAAAGGATCTCATGGTACGCACCGTTGATGACCAGCGGTTTACCCCCTTCACAGGGATGGCCCGCCGCGGCGCGAAGTTCACAATAGCGGTCATGCATGCGGTTATCCACCACACGCTCTTCTTCCGCCTGGATCAGAAGCGTCGGCGTGTCATCATCGCCTACGCCCGCCAGCACCTGCTCACCGGCATGAATACCTTCCCGCACCCAGTGCCAGGTGGGGCCGCCGACCCGTAGACGCGGTTCATCAGCATAAAAACGCAGGTTGCGGCGATAACGCTGCCGACTGTGGGTTAACACGTTGATGGCAAACGGCAACGCCCGCCAGCGTCCTGTTCCGATGGCATAGCCTTCACGAATGCGCTGATGGCCCTCAGCCCAGTCGAGAAGATGGCGCACCATCCAGTCAGGAAAACGAATCACAATGCCGTACATCGGCGCGGTCAGCGCAATGGCGTCGCACTGGTGCTTATGGCGCTGCAAAAACAACGTCGAGATCGCGCCCCCCATGGAGTGGGCAAGAATATAACGCTTGCGCCACGGTCCGGGCTGCACTTCCTGCTGCCAGAACGCGGCCAGATCGTCGACGTAATCGCTGAAGTTATCCACGTGGCCGCGATGGGTATCCGGCAGCATCCGGCCGGATAGCCCCTGCCCGCGATGGTCGATAATTAACACATCAAAGCCCAGATGGAACAGGTCATACGCCAGCTCGGCATATTTGATATAGCTTTCGATGCGCCCGGGGCAAACCACAATCACCCGGTCATTTTTTTCATCATGGAAACGAACGAAGCGTACCGGGATATCCCCGACGCCCATAAACTCATCTTCCTCACGCTGGCGCCAGAAATCGGTCAGCGGCCCCATGGAGAAAGCAGCAAATGCGTTTTCTCGTGTTTCCCAGTCCTTTTTCTGCTGAAACATTGGGTTTCCACCCCCCGTAATTCAGGGAATATCGTTTTTTTCGTCACCGGTCACAAAATGACTCAACAATAGCGTATTGTGGCATAAAAACAGACGATCCGGGAGTTTCAAATGACCTTCGAGTGGTGGTTCGCTTACCTGCTGACATCCATCATCCTCAGCCTTTCACCTGGCTCGGGCGCAATCAACACCATGACCACCTCCATTAATCACGGCTATCGCGGCGCGGCGGCGTCAATTGCCGGTTTACAGACAGGGCTTGGCATTCACATTGTGCTGGTGGGGATTGGTCTGGGCACGCTGTTCTCCCGTTCGGTGCTGGCCTTCGAAGTGCTGAAATGGGCTGGCGCAGCGTATCTTATCTGGCTGGGCATTCAGCAGTGGCGCGCCGCAGGCTCGATTGATCTGCATACGCTCTCCCGAACGCAAACACGCGGCCACCTGTTTAAGCGCGCGGTATTCGTTAACCTGACCAACCCGAAAAGCATTGTGTTCCTCGCCGCCCTGTTCCCGCAGTTTATCGTGCCGCATCAGCCCCAGGTGATGCAGTACGTGGTGCTGGGCGCGACCACCATAATTGTCGATATCATTGTGATGATTGGTTACGCGACGCTGGCGCAGCGAATTGCGGCGTGGATCAAAGGGCCTAAACAAATGAAGGCCCTGAACAAAGTCTTTGGTTCGCTGTTTATGCTGGTTGGCGCGCTGCTTGCGTCAGCGCGTCATGCTTAGCGAGAAATGATGAGATGAATGCCGAAGCCGGCGAACAGTGCGCCGGCAAAGCCGTCGATCCACTTCGCGATGCGCTGGTAGCCGCGACGCATCGCCGGTAAAGCAAACAGGCTTGCCACAACGGTAAACCAGGCGAACGTCTCAACAACGATTAGCAGGAAGATCCCCCAGCGCGCGCCCGCACCGACGTTATCCCCCACAAACAGCGAGAACACAGAGCCGAAGTAAATAATCGCTTTCGGGTTCGCCAGGTTAGTCAGCAGCCCTTTCACAAAGCTACGGCCACCCGTTGCCAGCTCAACCTTTGGCTCTTCCGGCTTTTTCTCTTCTTTCTTCAGCGCCCCGCGCAGCATCTGGTAGCCCATCCAGCACAGGTACAGACCGCCGCCAACCATGATGATGTTATGCAGCCACGCCATTTTCGCCAGGATCAGGTTCAGACCAAGCAGCGCAACCGCCGCCCAGACCATAACGCCCATGGTGATACCGAGCACACCCATCATCGCCTCTTTGCGGGAGCGGCTGACGGCCGTTTGTGACACGAAGAAGAAGTCAGGGCCAGGGCTCATCAGCGCAACGATGTGCACTAACGCCACGGTGAGAAATAGCATTAACATAATTAGCTCGCGGGGAAATAATGAAGTGAGTCATCATCCTGGCACTTTTTCGCCCGGCTGACTACTCCTCATCATCACCATCAGCGTGGGAACGGATAAGCGCCATAAACTCTTTACCAAAGCGCTCCAGTTTGCGCGTGCCGACGCCGTTGACGCTGAGCATCTCGCTGGCGCTGAGTGGCATTTGCTCGGCCATCTCGATCAGCGTCGCGTCATTGAACACCACGTATGGCGGGATGTTCTCTTCATCGGCAATGGCTTTACGCAGCTTGCGCAGCTTGGCGAACAGCTTGCGATCGTAGTTGCCGCCGTAGGATTTCTGCATCACGCGCGGCTTCAGGGCGACGACGCGCGGAACGGCGAGCTTTAGTTCAACCTCACCGCGCAGGACCGGTCGCGCCGCTTCGGTAAGCTGAAGCGCAGAGTGCTGAGCAATATTTTGCGTGGCAAAGCCGAGATGGATCAGCTGGCGGATGATGCTTACCCAGTGCTCGTGGCTCTGGTCTTTCCCGATGCCGTAAACCGGCAGCTTGTCGTGCCCCATGTCGCGGATACGCTGGTTGTTAGCCCCGCGCAGCACTTCGACGACGTAGCCCATCCCAAAGCGCTGGTTCACGCGTCCGATAGTCGAGAGCGCTTTGCGCGCGTCCATCAGACCGTCGTACTGCTTCGGCGGGTCGAGGCAGATATCGCAGTTGCCGCACGGCGCCTGACGCCCTTCACCAAAGTAGTTGAGCAGCACCAGACGGCGGCAGGTTTGCGCTTCGGCGAAGGCACCCATCGCGTTAAGCTTGTGGCGTTCGATATCCTGCAACTGCCCCTGCGGTTTCTCCTCGAGACAGCGGCGCAGCCACGCCATATCCGCCGGATCGTAAAACAGCATCGCTTCCGCAGGCAGGCCATCACGCCCGGCGCGGCCGGTTTCCTGATAGTAGGATTCGATATTGCGCGGGATATCAAAGTGCACCACAAAGCGCACGTTAGGCTTGTTGATCCCCATCCCGAACGCCACCGTTGCGACCACGATTTGCAGGTCGTCGCGCTGGAATTTTTCCTGAACGTCGGCGCGGATGTGGTTTTCTAACCCGGCATGGTATGCCGCCGCGCTAAAGCCGCGATTTTGCAGACGCGCAGCGGTGTCTTCCACCTTCGCGCGGCTGTTGCAGTAGATGATGCCGGACTTGCCGCGCTGCTCCTGCACGTAGCGCAGGAGCTGATCCAGCGGCTTGAACTTTTCCATCAGCATATAGCGGATGTTCGGCCGGTCGAAGCTGCTGACCTGAATATAGGGGTCTTTCAGCCCCAGCAGGCGAACGATATCCTGACGCGTGGTGTCATCCGCCGTGGCGGTAAGCGCCATAAACGGCAGCTCAGTGAAGCGCTGACGCAGCTGGCCGAGGGCGGCATATTCCGGGCGGAAATCGTGCCCCCACTGGGAGATACAGTGCGCTTCATCCACCGCCAGCAGCACCGGGTTCCAGTGCGCCAGGTGATCGAGGAAGTTGTCCAGCATCAGGCGCTCTGGCGCGATATACAGCAGGCGGATCTGCCCGGTGCGGCACCCGGCCATCACCTCTTGCTGCTGCTCGCGGGTTTGCGTCGAGTTAAGACAGGCCGCCGCCACGCCGTTGGCAAGCAGCTGGTCGACCTGGTCTTTCATCAGGGAAATAAGGGGGGAGACCACAACCGTCAGGCCATTAAGTACCAGCGCGGGCACCTGATAGCAGAGCGATTTTCCGCCGCCGGTCGGCATGACCACCAGGCAATCGCGGCCTTCCAGCACGGTTTCAATGATGGTTTCCTGGCCAGGACGGAACTGCTGGTAGCCAAAGGTTTCATGCAAAACCTGTTTAGCCAGCGATTCCTGATTCAATACTTCCGCCTGCGCCACGTTAACCCCATATGCCAGAAATGAAACAGGCGCTATTTTCAGCGCCTGAGAGAGAAACTTCAACGTTTAACGCAAAAACATTCGAGCAGCTTAGAAAATATCGTTCAGCATGACGCCCACACCAACGCGGGTCTGGTTGAAGTTATAGTCGATCAGCGATTCGCCATAACCGCTATACACCTGGGTATAGAGACGAACGTGTTTCGTCACCGGGTAGCTCAGGCCCAGCTCTGCGCCGCCGTAGCCGGTATTCCAGTTGTACTGCCCTTTGGCGCTCAGCACCGCGTCACCCAGCTGATAGCCCACTTTAAGCTGATAATAGCCCATGTATTTGGTGATATCCGGGTTGTCATCGGTGCTGCCCACCACGTACCACGGCTTCACTTCCACCATGAAATTGCCGTTCTGCGCCATCAGACGCGTATAGACGCGATTCCAGCTGCGTGAGGTTGGGTCGGAACGACCGTTGGAATCGTGGTTATAGCCCACCTCCACGTCGCGCAGCTTCCAGCCTGCAAACTCATAATCAGTGGCGAAACCGAGGAACAGCTGCGGTTCATAGTTGGTTTCGCGGAACGGTGAAGATTCCCCGCTGTTGGAGAGCTGCCACCATGATTTCTGCGTGTAAGATGCACCAAGCACCGAGTTCGGCCCCAGGATGCCGCGCCATAACGGGAAGGCCAGGCTGAGCTGGAACTTCACCTCATCTTTACGCGCATTGTCAGACCAGTTATAGGAACTTATCGCCTCTTTGTTGAGATCGCTGGTCTGGGTATAGATCACGTAGTTTGTGTCATAGGGGTAGAGCGTGAACGGATTATCATGCTCCTGAAGCATATTGGCGATGATGCTGCCCTGAACGGCAGGTTTATCATGCACTTCTTTGATCGTCGCTTCCTGCGCATATGCTGTGAGGGGCAGCGCAACCGCCGCCAGTAACCAACCCAGATACGTCCGCATCGGTGGTGTTCTCCTGAAATTGTGACATTTAATGAATAGTTTTGTCCGGGCATTCTACAGACTTCTGCGATAACTTCCGCTTCCTCGTTTCTTAAAGTGGCATTCCTTTATCCTGAAGCATAAAATCAACATTTTGTTAACAACAAGGATGCCACGTCAGATGTCAGCCACACTCACCGCCGAAGAAACCTTAAAGCTCGTGGGCGAGATTTTTGTGTACCACATGCCATTCAACCGTGCACTGGGTCTTGAGCTGGAGCGATACGAAAAAGACTTCGCTCAGCTGAGTTTCAATAATCAGCCAATGATGGTCGGTAACTGGGCACAAAGCATTTTGCACGGCGGGGTGATTGCCTCTGCGCTGGACGTGGCGGCCGGTCTGGTGTGCGTGGGCAGCACGCTGACGCGCCATGACACCATCAACGAAGATGAGTTACGCCAGCGCCTCTCGCGCATGGGAACCATCGATTTACGTGTCGACTATCTGCGTCCGGGACGCGGAAACCGCTTCACCTGCACCAGCAGCCTGCTGCGCGCCGGGAATAAAGTTGCCGTCGCCCGCGTTGAGCTGCATAACGAGGAGCAGGTTTATATCGCCAGCGCAACCGCCACTTATATGGTGGGTTGAGACGGCAAATTCGGGTAAAATTACTTCACTTTTTTGTAACGGATTTTCCCGATGGATGCTAAACAGACGCGGCAGGGCGTTTTACTCGCCCTTGCCGCTTATTTTATTTGGGGTATCGCGCCGGCGTACTTCAAGCTTATCGCCTATGTCCCGGCGGACGAGATCCTCACTCACCGCGTCATCTGGTCGTTTTTCTTTATGATTGCGCTGATGAGCATCAGCCGTCAGTGGTCAGGCGTCAAAACGCTACTGAAAACCCCGAAGAAGGTCTGCCTGCTTGCCCTCTCTGCGGTGCTGATTGGCGGAAACTGGCTGCTGTTTATCTGGGCGGTGAATAACCATCACATGCTCGAAGCCAGCCTGGGCTACTTCATTAACCCGCTGGTGAACATCGTGCTGGGGATGATTTTCCTCGGCGAACGTTTCCGCCGGATGCAGTGGGTGGCGGTGATTCTGGCCCTCTGCGGCGTGCTGGTACAGCTGTGGACCTTCGGCTCACTGCCGGTTATCGCCCTGGGGCTGGCGTTCAGCTTTGCCTTCTACGGCCTGGTGCGTAAAAAAATCGCCGTGGAAGCGCAGACGGGAATGCTGTTTGAAACCCTGTGGCTGCTGCCTGTCGCCGCGATCTACCTGTTCGGTATTGCCGACAGCGCCACCAGCCACATGGGCAGCAACCCATGGTCGCTGAACCTGATGCTGATGGCGGCGGGCGTGGTCACGACGATTCCCCTGCTGTGCTTCACCGGCGCGGCAACGCGTCTGCGTCTCTCGACGCTTGGCTTCTTCCAGTACATCGGCCCGACGCTGATGTTCCTGCTGGCGGTGGTGTTTTACGGCGAGGTGCCGGGTGCGGATAAGATGGTGACGTTTGCCTTTATCTGGGTGGCGCTGGCGATTTTCGTTGCGGATGCAATTTATACCCAGCGCAGGACTCGCAGAGGAATTTAGGTGCTTTGTAGGGCGGGTAAGCGCAGCGCCACCCGCCTGATTTTTACAACCAGTTCTTCCGCTTGAAGTACAGGTACGGCGCCAGCCCGGCGAGGATCATAAAGATAATCGCCCCCGGGTAGCCAAAGCTCCACTTCAGCTCCGGCATAAACTCAAAGTTCATCCCGTAGCTGGATGCCACCAGCGTCGGCGGCAGGAACACCACGGAAACCACCGAGAAGATCTTGATGATGCGGTTCTGCTCGATGTTGATAAAGCCCATTGCCGCCTGCATCAGGAAGTTGACCTTCTGGAACAGGGATTCGTTGTGCGGTAGCAGGGATTCAATATCGCGTAAGATCTCACGCGCCTGCTCCAGCTGACCGCCCGGCAGACGCGCCTTGCGAACCAGGAAGTTCAGCGCGCGCTGGGTATCCATCAGACACAAACGCACCTTCCAGCCGATATCTTCCAGCTCTGCAAGCGTGGACAACGCTTCGTCGTACTCATCGCCCTGATGGCCTTCCATGATCACGCGGCTCAGCTTTTCCAGGTCGCTGTAGATGTTTTCGATTTCATCCGCCAGCTGTTCGATTTTGGTTTCGAACAGATCCAGCAGCAGCTCATAGGCGTTACCGTCCATCATCGCCTGGCTGCGGGCGCGCATGCGGTAGAGACGAAACGCAGGCAGTTCACGCTCGCGCAGGGTGAACAGGCGGCCATCGCGGATGGTAAACGCCACGGTGGAGTTCCCCGCGTGGTCTTCGGCATCTTCGAAGAAGAAGAAGGAGTGAATGTGCAGGCCGTCTTCGTCTTCAAAAAAACGGGCGGATGCTTCGATGTCTTCCAGTTCCGGGCGTGTCGCCAGGCTTTGCCCCAGTTCAGATTGTACGCGAAGGCGCTCATCGTCGTCCGGCTCGACCAGATCCACCCATACGGCATCAATGAGGGGCTGTGACTCTTCGGCTTCAAGCCGAGTCAGTCGGTTATTTTCGAGTTGAAATGCGCTCAACATGACCGGGACTCCCAATGCAAAAAATATCGGACAGTTCGGTGGGCACACAGAAACAAATTGGGTTTCAGACCATTAAACAGCCTGACTCAGCGCGACGGGAATGATGCAGTCGCTGACAACCACTAAGGCCATCAGCAAGAGGAGATAGCCTTAGGAGTTGTTCCTGGATGACAGGGAATTGAGCCAGTATCTACTGGGTGTGTCCAAGGCGAATGTCCTCTTAGCGTAATCGTGCGCGCATGTTACGCCAGCAATAACTGTGGCGTCAACACGCAACGGAACGCTGAAGGGCATTAATTGACCTTCAACGTATAAGGCTAGCAGATTATTACAAAATAGTGATATTTTTCTGAAAGTTACACACTTTCCAGCTTGGCATAGGCTGCCACCAGCCATTTGATCCCCTGCCCCTGGAACGCGACCTGCAAACGGCTGTGCTCGCCGCTGCCTTCCAGATTGACGATGGTGCCTTCGCCAAACTTCGAGTGGCGCACGCGCTGGCCCAGCTTGTAACCGGTATCGGTTTCCGAGATTGGCGAGCCCATACGCTGATGACTGACCGGACGGCTGATGCTGGCGCGCAGGCGCACCTCTTCCACACACTCTTCCGGCAGTTCGCCGATAAAGCGCGACGGACGGTGATACACTTCTTTCCCGTACAGGCGGCGGGTTTCCGCGTAGGTCAGGGTCAGTTTCTGCATCGCACGGGTCACGCCCACGTAGGCCAGACGACGCTCCTCTTCCAGACGCCCGCCTTCATCCAGCGACATCTGGCTCGGGAACATCCCCTCTTCCATCCCGACGATGAACACCTGCGGGAACTCCAGACCTTTCGCGGAGTGCAGGGTCATCAGCTGAACCGCATCCTGCCAGGTATCGGCCTGCCCTTCACCCGCCTCCAGCGCGGCGTGAGAGAGGAATGCCTGCAACGGCATCAGGTCTTCGTCTTCTTCGTTGTAGCTGAACTGGCGCGTTGCCGTCACCAGCTCCTCTAAGTTCTCAATACGGGTCTGGCCCTTCTCGCCTTTTTCCTGCTCGTACATGGTGCGCAGGCCGGAATCTTTGATTACCCGGTCAGTCTGGACGTGCAGCGGCATGTCGGCCGTTTCCTGCGCCAGCGCGTCGATTAACTCCAGGAAGCGCTGCAATGCGCTGGCGGCGCGCCCGGCGAGTGCTTTTTCCTGTAACAGCTCGCGGCATGCCTGCCATAGCGTGAGCTGACGATCGCGCGAGGCCTGACGCACCACGTCCAGCGTACGATCGCCGATGCCACGCGTCGGCGTGTTCACCACGCGCTCAAACGCCGCATCGTCGTTACGGTTGGCAATCAGACGCAAATACGAGAGCGCATCTTTGATCTCCTGACGTTCGAAGAAGCGCATACCGCCATAAATTCGGTACGGCATGCTCACCTGCAACAGCGCCTCTTCCAGCACGCGCGACTGGGCGTTGCTGCGATAGAGAATGGCACACTGCTCCAGCGCACCGCCGTTCTCCTGCCAGGTTTTAATGCGGTTCACCACGAAGCGGGCTTCGTCGAGCTCGTTGAAGGCGCAGTAAATCGAAATCGGTTCGCCGTCGACGCCATCGGTCCACAGCTTTTTACCCAGTCGCCCGTTGTTGTTCTCAATCAGGGCGTTGGCCGCGCTCAGTATGTTGCTGGTAGAACGGTAGTTCTGCTCCAGACGGATGGTTTGCGCGCCGGGGAAATCGTTGAGAAAGCGCTGGATGTTCTCCACCTGCGCGCCGCGCCAGCCGTAGATAGACTGGTCGTCATCGCCCACGATCATCACCTTGCCGGTATCCCCGGCCAGCAGGCGGATCCACGCGTACTGAATGTTGTTGGTATCCTGGAATTCGTCCACCAGAATGTTGGTGAAGCGTTCACGGTAGTGTTGCAGGATATGTGGTTTGTTCAGCCACAGCTCGTGGGCGCGAAGCAGCAGTTCGGCGAAATCCACCAGACCGGCGCGATCGCACGCTTCCTGATAGGCCTTGTAGACGTTCTGCCAGGTCTGCTCGACCGGGTTACCGAAGCTCTGAATGTGGTGCGGACGCAGCCCTTCGTCTTTCTGACCGTTGATGTACCACATCGCCTGACGCGGCGGCCACTGCTTCTCGTCGAGGTTCATCGCCTTGATCAGACGTTTCAGCAAGCGCAGCTGGTCTTCGCTGTCGAGGATCTGGAAATCCTGCGGCAGGTTAGCGTCCATATGGTGCGCGCGCAGCAGACGGTGCGCCAGGCCGTGGAAGGTGCCAACCCACATGCCGCCCTGGCTGGTGCCCATTAGCTGTGCGATACGGTGGCGCATCTCCGCCGCCGCCTTGTTGGTGAACGTCACGGCCATAATCGAGTACGGCGAGCAGTTCTCCACGCTCTGTAGCCAGGCGATACGGTGAACCAGCACGCGCGTCTTACCACTGCCCGCTCCAGCCAGTACCAGCAGGTTTGTACGCGAGGCGGCAACCGCGTCACGCTGTTTGTCATTAAGGCTGTCGAGCAGGTAAGAAACGTCCATTGGCACCGTCACGTCATGTCGGGCGGGCAAATGTTTCCATTCGCCAAAACCCTGTTAATTTATACAGAACAATTGATGATTATATCAGCGTCGTGAGGGATGCCAACCGTGAAATTTCCACGTGCGGCAGAAGACGGCTATCCGGGGTAGTCATCAGATCGGCATTTTCCGGCTTGATCCAGCAGGCCTGCATGCCGCAGCGGATCGCCCCGGCGACGTCCGTGGTCAGGTCGTCGCCCACGTGCAGGATCTCACCGAGCGGCAAATCCAGTTTTTCCGCCGCCAGATGATACATATCGTTGAACGGCTTCGAGCGTCCGTGCGGGCCCGCGCGCAGCACGAACTGAAAATAGTTCCCCAGACCAAACAGTTCAGGCTGAGCGTTGCCGTTGGTAATGGCGACCAGCGGCCACTTTTCGGCGAGCTTCGCCAGCGTGTCGTGGGTCTCCTGCGGCACGTCGATTCGGCTGCGCCATTTGGCGAAGTTTTCCATGGCCGCTTCAGCACCCATGGCCGCGTCCTGCGCGCTCAGGCCGGCATTGAGCATCGCCTGCTCAACCGCACGGCGGCGCCATTCGGTCACGTCATGGTAAATTTCCGGCTCGGTTTCCCGCAGGGACTGACGCAGCTTCTGGAACTCTTTGTTCTGGATCGCTTTCAGCGCAGGATGGTAGTTTTGCACAAACGCCAGCGACTCCTGCTCGGTACGCAGGATCACTGGGCGGTTGTCGTAAAGGGTGTCATCAAGATCAAACGTCAGGGCTGAGATCTGACCGAGTGGGCGGTAAAAACGCATTATTTCCCCCGTTTGGCGCGTGGATGCGCCGCGTCATACACCGAGGCAAGGTGTTGGAAGTCTAAGTGGGTATAGATTTGGGTGGTCGACAGATTCGCGTGACCAAGCAGCTCCTGTACGCCGCGCAGGTCGCCGCTTGATTCCAGCATGTGCGTCGCAAAAGAGTGGCGCAGCTTATGCGGGTGAACGTGGCTGTTCAGCCCCTGCTTAATGCCCCACTCCGCAAAGCGCTTCTGCACGTTACGCGCCGAGATCCGCTTGCCGAGCTTCGACAGGAACAGCGCATCCTCTTCCGCGCCAAACAGACCGCGCAGATCCAGCCAGTGCTCAATCCAGGAAACCGCATTGCGGCCGATCGGCAGGCGGCGCTCTTTGCTGCCCTTGCCCATCACCCACACTTCGCCAGATTCCAGATCGAGGTGCTTTAAGTCGAGGTTCACCAGCTCAGAGAGACGCAGGCCCGCGCCGTACATCACCTCCAGCATCGCGCGGTCGCGCACGGCCAGCGGATCGTTAAGATCGATATCCAGCAGGCGGTTTACGTCGTCGACGTCGATATTTTTCGGTAGATGACGCGGGGCCTTTGGCGTGGCGATCCCTTTTGCCGGGTTGGCTTTCAGACCGCCCTGGCTGACCAGCCAGTCGAAGAAACTGCGCAGGGCAGAGAGCCGGAGCGCCAGGCTCGCCGGGCTTAAGTTTTTTTTACGGCTACGCACAACGAAGCCGCGAACCGTGGCGGCGTCACATTGTTGCCAGCTTTTCAGGCCGATTTCATCGGCAATCTGCATGATGGCATCAAGCTGACGCTGATAGTTGAGCAGCGTAATAGGGCTAAGCTGGCGCTCAACGCCCAGATAGCGCAGAAAACGGGTGACGTCAGTGGCGAGCAGTCCGTCCGTCATACGCGCTCAATCCAGCGCTCCAGCAGCTCAGGCAGCATCAGGGCGATCTCCTGCAACAGTTGCGTGCCCTGCCCCTGTTCATAATGATGCGCGTCGCGGCTGGTAAATAACATCACGCCCAGGTCACCATCGCGCCCCATCAGCGACATCGCCACCGAGCCGATAGCTTTGGCTTCCGGCAGCACCACCAGCAGTTCTGGCCCGTTAAGCGGCCCCAGATAGTGGTGCTCATTGCCCAGACGCTGAATGCGCAGCGGCTCAAACGCCTGACGGCTCAGCGCCAGATGGGTAAACCCGGACGGCGCGCCAATGCGCCAGCGGTCGGGAAAGAGACGGATCGTCGCGCCTGCCAGCCCCAGCTCGCGCGCCCAGCGGTGGAAGCGGTTGAGGAACTCTTCGAGACTGTGCGCGGAAGCCAGACGCGCCTGAAGGTGCAGAAGACGATAGAACAGGCTTTCGTTATTGCTGGCCTGCTCCATCAGCAGCGTCATGTTCTCTTCGAGCTGATTGATGTGGTTGCGCGAGCGCGCCATGTGCCATTCAACCAGCGACACGGTCTCGCGAACCGGATGCGGCACGCGCATCCTTTCGACGACGCGTGCATTGCGGATAAAAAACTCAGGATTGTGCAGCAGGTAATCCACAACAGCGCTGTCGTCCAGCTCCGTTACAGGTTCCCGCAGTTCTTCCCCTGGTTGCTTCATAGATGGATAAACCCGTCATAAACATGTGTCGCCGGGCCAGTCATGTACAGTGGATGACCCGCTCCTTTCCAGGCGATATCAAGACGCCCGCCCGGTAATTCCACGCGAACCTCTTCCGCCAGTAACCCCTGTGAGATACCGACGGCCACCGCCGCACAGGCACCGCTTCCGCAGGCCTGGGTTTCGCCCGCGCCGCGCTCGTAAACCCGCAGGCGAATGTGTTCACGCTTCACCACCTGCATGAAACCGATGTTCGCCCGCTCCGGGAAGCGCTCGTGGCTTTCCAGCACCGGGCCGAGCGTTTCAACCGCCGCAGTTTGCACATCATCTACCTGAATCACGCAGTGCGGGTTACCCATCGAGACGACGCCGCACAATACTGTCTGCTCGGCGGCACGCATAATATAGGTCTTTTCCGCTTTGTTGGCGCGAAACGGCACGGCAGCGGGTTCGAAGTTCGGCTCGCCCATGTTCACGCGCACCAGTTCGTCGTCGGTGACGCTGAGCACCATCCGGCCATTGGCGGTGCTGACGCGGATATCGCGCTTGTTGGTCAGCCCTTTCAGCCGAACAAAGCGGGCAAAACAGCGTGCGCCATTGCCGCACTGGGAAACTTCGCTGCCGTCGGCGTTAAAAATGCGATAGTGGAAGTCCAGGTCAGGATCGTAAGGCGGCTCCACCACCAGCAGCTGGTCAAACCCCACGCCCACGTGTCGATCCGCCAGGCGACGGATCAGTTCCGGGGAGAAAAAGACATTCTGCGTTACCGCGTCGACGACCATAAAGTCGTTGCCAAGGCCATGCATTTTAGAGAACTGCATCATTTGCTCCATTGCGCGGGTACAGAACGTAATTGTCAGAGATTGACCTGAGTCGGGCCGCCGTTATTGCCGCGATCGTTGGTATCCGGCGTAGATGACTCGATACCACTTTGCACTGGTTTTGTCGGCGGTGGTGCGTTTTTATCCTCTGGCGGGAAGTACAGTGGTCCCTTCAGTCCACAGCCGGTCAGGCTAAACAGAGTGACAAGAACGACAAGCGTTCGGAAGACGTTTTTCATGTAGAGGTTGCCCGTAAGTTCAAATCTGTTTCTATCATCGCAGGAGAAGACACAAAAGCAAGAGTTTGCCGCTTTCCTGCAACGGGAATTATTTAGCGTTATACTGCCGCCATCACGAAAAACAGGAATAAAACCATGAACGACAGTGAATTTCATCGCCTTGCCGATACCCTGTGGATGACCATCGAAGAGCGTATCGACGAGTGGGACGGCGACAGCGATATCGATTGTGAAATCAACGGCGGGATCCTGACCTTAAGCTTCGAAAACGGCAGCAAGATTATTATTAACCGTCAGGAGCCGCTTCACCAGGTGTGGCTGGCGGCGAAACAGGGCGGCTATCACTTTGATCTAAAAGGTGACGAGTGGATCTGCGACCGCAGCGGCGAAACGTTCTGGGATCTGCTGGAGCAGGCGGCGACCGCGCAGGCGGGCGAGGACGTGAGTTTCAGGTAGTTTTGTTGCCCGGTGGCGGCTACGCCTTAGCGGGCCTACAACGGCTCGAACCATAGTCCGGGTAAGCGTGAGCGCCAACCGCAACAGCAGCTCGGACCGTAGGCCGGGTAAGCGTGAGCGCCACCCGGCAACAGCAGCTCGGACCGTAGGCCGGGTAAGCGTTAGCGCCACCCGGCAACAGCAGCTCAGACCGTAGGCCGGGTAAGCGTTAGCGCCACCCGGCAACAGCAGCTCGGACCGTAGGCAGGGTAAGCGTTAGCGCCACCCGGCGAAAAGGGTCAGGAGAAATACTGCTGCAACAGCGGCGCAGTTTCCTGGTTAGCGGGCACCGCAGGGGTAATCGCCTGCGTACGGAACGGGATCACCTGCGCTCGTCCATCCACATTCACAATCTGGTAGAACTGCGGCAGGTTGAAGTTGATAAAGCTTGAGCCGTAGGTAAAGCGATCGTGCGAGGATGAATAGAACCGGCTGACGTCGCGCACCAGCTCCTCTTTGCTGCCTTCACAGTGGTGATACACCTCGGCACGGTTGGTTTCATCCAGAATGTAGATATTAAACCCGGCGTTATCGCCCGACTCCTCGAAGAAGAACTGAATAATCCCTTCACTCGCAAAGCCATCCACCACCTGCGGCAGCTTAACGTGGTTGGTTTCCACCTGAACCGACAGGCCATGCAGTTTGTTGTGTGAAATCGCGCCGTAGAATTCAATGGCGTTCTCCAGCTTCTGCACCGACACGTTCAGGCGCTCAAAGAACAGCCCCCAGGTCTGGCCGGAGACGCGCAGCGCTTTAAAGCGTCCGGTTTCATTCCGGGTGCTGGAAAGACGCAATTCGATGCACTCAGACACCAGCTGCTGCACGCGGGTACGAATCAGGCCGCGAAGGTGCTGGCTGTAGCAGAACACCTCCACGCTGTCCGGCGGCGCGGCGTCCTGGTGCATCTTGCCGAGGATCGTTTTCAGCGCCTCGATCATCGCCTGCTCGCCGTTAAAGTGCAGGGTACGCACTTCGTTCCACGAGTTGCGGTACAGCAGATCCACGCTGCCCACCAGGCAGTTTTGCTGCTCACCGAAGCTAAAGACGTCCAGCTTACGGAAGTCAAAGTGAACCACCTGATTGCGGAAGGCCGCCGTCGGGTCGTATTCCAGGTTGACGATGATCGCCAGATGGCGAATCTCACACGGGCTGTAGAGCGCTTTTGGCGTCGGCGCAGGCAGACGCAGTGGGAAGTGGTGCGAGACATCCGCCACCATCTCCTGCAATTTGGCTAAATCGACCACCTCGTTGCCCTTGATAAACAACCGGGTGCGTGAGGTGAGAAGGCCGTTAAACCAGGCCCAGGCCACCAGCTTGTTAAGGTAGCGGTTATACTCCAGCGGCTGATGGCTGATGATCGAATCCATGCTTGGCGCACGGTTGTACAGATACCACCCGGTGCGGTTTGCGCGGCCCGGCGGCACGTAGATAAAGGTCAGATTCGGTTCAGACAGGTCAGGCGAAATCTGTGGGTTCACCAGCGTTACCTTGCCCGGCAACGCTTCAAACGCGGCGTACAGTTTACGGGTCAGCACCCCGATATCCTGTGGGCTGGCAGAAACGCTAAGGTTGTTACGGCGGGCAAAGCGGATCAGGTTGCGGTAGCTCTGCATCATCGCATCAAGCAGCTCGTTGTGCGCCTCGCGCACCTGATCGATTTTCCAGTTGGCGCGGTTGTCAAGCATGGCGAGACGCGCTTCGTCCCATCCCCACTCTTTGACTAACTGGCTGACCACTTCGCGGCGCCAGCCAACGCAGGCGCGCTCGCGGCTCAGTTTTTCACAGACTTTGAGATAGAAACATCGACGCACCAGGTCAAGACGCGTGGCGTCATCAATGGCCGTCAGGTATTCGGTGACGCGTTCCAGCATCATGCAGTAGGCATCAAGCCCGTAGGAGACGATCTCCCCGTCGTGCAGACGCTGCTTAATGTCTTTCGCCAGCAGACGCGGGGTGGGGTATTCCCAGGAGTAGGCTTCCAGCAGCAGGGTTTTCAGCACCGCTTTGTACGGTGAATCAATGCTCTTATAGAGCTGCCAGAGGCTTGCACCAAAGTACTCTTCGGCGGACAGGGAGCTCAGACCGCCCAGATCCAGCCACTCGTTTGGCGTCAGTACGCCCTGCGAGTAAAGCGACATGACGTAGTCGTCATAATTCTCTTCTTCATCGCACGGCACCATATTCCACAGAATACGTTTTCCGGCCAGGCGAACCGCAGTACGGTAAAACTCATCCAGCAACAGAATGTGCTGAGTCGAGCCGCAGTCTTCACCACCCAGACTGCCGCTTTCGTTATGGCGGAAACGGTTTTCATCAATCAGGAAGAAGCTCACTTCCACGCCGAGCGACGCCGCCCAGCTCTCCAGCAGACTGCATTTACGCTGCAACAGCTGGCGCTCTTCATTGTCGAGCCAGGACTGATGGCAGACCCAGATATCCAGGTCAGAAGAACAACTTTGCCCAACCGATGACGTGCTGCCCATGGAGTAAACCCCGGTAATCGGCAGCTCGCCTTTCGGCGAAACCTGCGGCGGCATACCACGGTAAAGCTCAAGTTCAGTCAGATAGTGCTGTTGGGTTTCATCAGGCGTGAAGAGGCAAATGCCCTGGGGAACGTTACCATCGAGGTAACCCGGCATTAGCGGATGGTGATAGTGCAACAATGTCGGCAGTAGACTGTATACCTGCTGGAAAGCAGGGCCCATGGCAGCAAGCGCGCGATCCACACGCAATTGATTGATGGCATCCAGTCTCTGTTTCAGAGTCTCAATATAGAGGTACAAGACGTATCGCCTGATGTTTCCGGGTGTCGCACGCCAGTCAAAACAGAACAAGCAGCGGACCCGCAGTATTTCAAAAAATAACCGTTACCCTTTTTCGCCTTGTTGTTTTCTGGTGGTACAGACGAAAAAATGGTCTAAAACGTGATCAATTTAACACCTTGCCGGTTGACCGTAAAGAAAGATGCGCTACATACAAGTGTAGCACCGTTCTGTACGTGTAAATTCCTGAATACGGCGGTGGCTGACGCGAACGCCGCCCTGTCCCTCTCACTCTTCATCAACCGTAAAACTGCCATCCGAGTGTCAACAATGTTAGGATGGTTAGCGATTGATAATGACGGTAACAAGCATGTTAGACAATGTTTTGAGAATTGCCACACGCCAAAGTCCTCTTGCGCTCTGGCAGGCACATTATGTTAAGCAGCGCCTGGAAGCCTGCCACACCGGATTACGCGTTGAGCTGGTGCCAATGGTCACGCGTGGCGATGTCATTCTTGATACGCCGCTGGCCAAAGTGGGCGGAAAGGGTCTGTTTGTCAAAGAGCTGGAACTGGCATTGCTTGAGAACCGCGCCGATATCGCCGTGCATTCGATGAAGGATGTGCCCGTTGAGTTCCCGGAAGGGCTGGGGCTGGTGACCATCTGCGAGCGCGAGGATCCGCGCGATGCGTTTGTCTCTAATCGCTATGACTCGCTTGATGCGTTGCCGGCAGGCAGCGTGGTCGGCACGTCAAGTTTACGCCGCCAGTGTCAGCTGGCTGAACGTCGCCCGGATCTGGTGATTCGCTCGCTGCGCGGGAACGTCGGCACACGCCTTGGCAAGCTGGATAACGGCGACTACGATGCCATTATTCTTGCGGTTGCGGGCCTGAAACGCCTGGGGCTGGAAGAACGTATTCGCGTGGCGTTGCCGCCGGAGCTGTCGCTCCCCGCCGTCGGCCAGGGTGCCGTCGGCATTGAGTGTCGTCTGGATGATGCGCGTACTCAGGCACTGCTCGCGCCGCTGAATCATGACGATACCGCCGTTCGCGTAAAAGCCGAGCGCGCGATGAATACTCGCCTCGAAGGAGGCTGTCAGGTGCCAATTGGCAGCTATGCTGAATTAACTGACGGTGAGCTGTGGCTGCGTGCGCTGGTTGGCGCGCCGGACGGCTCGCAGATGGTTCGCGGTGAACGTCGCGGCAAGCCGCAGGATGCCGAGGCGCTTGGCGTATCGCTGGCGGAAGAGCTGCTGAATAACGGCGCGCGTGAAATTCTGGCTGAGGTCTATAACGGAGAGCCCCCTGCATGAGCATACTTGTCACCCGCCCTTCTCCCGCAGGAGAGCAGTTAGTGAGCCGTCTGCGCGCACTGGGGCAGGTGGCCTGGAGTTTTCCGTTGATTGAATTCTCCCCCGGTCGCGAGCTGCCTACGCTCGCTGACCAGATGCGTGCCTTGCAGGAAGGTGATCTGCTCTTTGCGCTATCGCAGCATGCCGTGGAATTTGCCCATGCGCAGCTGCAACAGCAGGGCGTTAAATGGCCCCACGCACCCCGCTATTTCGCCATCGGGCGCACCACGGCGCTGGCCTTACATACCGCGAGCGGAATCGATGTTCGTTACCCGTTAGATCGGGAAATCAGCGAAGTCTTGCTACAATTACCTGAATTACAAACTATTGCCGGAAAGCGTGCGCTCATTTTGCGCGGCAACGGTGGCCGCGAACTGCTGGGCGAAACGCTGCGCGAACGCGGCGCAGACGTGACGTTTGTGGAGTGCTATCAGCGCTGTGCGAAACACTATGATGGCGCGGAAGAAGCCATGCGCTGGCACGCGCGCGGCATTAATACGCTGGTGGTTACCAGCGGTGAAATGTTACAACAGCTTTGGTCGCTGATTCCGCTTTGGTATCGCGAAAACTGGTTACTCCGCTGTCGGCTTCTGGTCGTCAGCGAGCGTCTGGCGAACCACGCCCGGGAACTGGGCTGGCAGGATATTCGGATCGCTGATAACGCCGACAACGATGCGCTGCTGCGCGCATTACAATAACTCTCAAATGGGAAGCCATAATGACGGAACACGAAAAATCCTCCGCCGTGGTTGAAGAGACCAGGGAGACTGTGGACACCACGTCACAGCCAGAGACGACAGACAAAACCGTTGAGAAGAAAAACGGCAGCAATAAAACCAGCCTCACGCTGAGCGTGATTGCCATCGCGATTGCGCTGGCCGCAGGCGTGGGTCTCTACGGACTGGTGAAGAAACAAGGCACCAACCAGACGGCCACCAGCGACGCGCTGGTTAACCAAATCACCGCCCTACAGAAAGCGCAGGAGACGCAAAAAGCTGAGCTGGAAGGCGTGATCAAACAGCAGGCTGCCGCCCTCGCCGACGCGAACAGCAAACGTGAAGAGTTGACCAAACAGCTGAGCGAAGTGCAGGAGAAAGTCGCCACGATTTCGGGAACCGATGCCAAAACCTGGCTGCTCTCACAGGCCGATTTTCTGGTGAAGCTGGCCGGGCGCAAGCTCTGGAGCGATCAGGATGTCACCACCGCCGCCGCGCTGCTGAAAAGCGCCGACGCAAGCCTGGCCGATATGAACGATCCGAGCCTCATCAACGCACGCCGCGCTATTACGGAAGATATCGCCAGCCTGTCTGCGGTTTCTCAGGTCGACTATGACGGTATCATCCTTAAGGTAAATCAGCTCTCCAACCAGATTGATAACCTTCAGCTGGCCGATAACAACGACGATGACTCCCCGATGGATTCTGACGGCACCGAGCTGTCCAGCTCCCTGAGCGAATGGCGTATCAACCTGCAAAAGAGCTGGCAGAACTTTATGGACAGCTTTATTACCATTCGCCGCCGCGATGAAACCGCCGTGCCGCTGCTGGCACCGAACCAGGATGTCTATCTGCGCGAAAACATTCGCTCCCGCCTGCTGGTGGCTGCCCAGGCCGTACCACGTCACCAGGAAGAGACCTACAAACAGGCGCTGGATAACGTTTCAACGTGGGTACGTGCTTACTACGATACCAATGACGCAACCACGACCGCGTTCCTGGAGGATATCGACAAGCTGAGCCAGCAAAACATCACCATGAACGTGCCGGACAAGCTGGAAAGCCAGCCGATTCTGGAGAAGATCATGCAGACGCGCGTGCGTAACCTGCTGGCCCAGCCGGGCGTTCCGGCAGAGCGCCCGGCTGAAGCACCTGCCGCCGCGCCAGCGCCTGAAAGCGCGCCGCAAGGAGAGTGATGATGCTAAAAGTCTTCTTACTCTTCATCCTGCTGATCGCCGGAATTGTACTGGGGCCGATGCTCGCGGGTCACCAGGGTTACGTATTGATCCAGACCGATAACTACAACGTCGAAACCAGCGTGACAGGGCTGGTGATCATCCTTATCCTGGGTGTGGTCGTCCTGCTGGCAGTGGAATGGATCCTGCGTCGGATTTTCCGTACCGGGGTTCACACGCGCGGCTGGTTCGTTGGCCGTAAGCGCCGTCGCGCCCGTAAGCAGACCGAGCAAGCGTTGCTGAAGCTGGCCGAAGGCGACTATCAGCAGGTTGAAAAGCTGATGTCGAAAAATGCCGACCATGCAGAACAGCCGGTTGTTAACTATCTGCTGGCCGCTGAGGCGGCGCAACAGCGAGGCGATGAGGCCCGCGCCAATCAGCATCTTGAACGCGCATCTGAGCTCTCAACTAAGGATCCGATTCCGGTTGAGATCACCCGCGTTCGTCTGCAACTGGCGCGCAATGAAAACCATGCCGCACGTCACGGCGTTGACCGTCTGCTGGAAATCACCCCTCGTCATCCGGAAGTGCTGCGTCTTGCGGAGCAGGCATACATTCGGACAGGTGCCTGGGGTTCGCTGCTGGACATTATCCCTTCCATGGCGAAAGCCGACGTGGGCGATGATGAACATCGTGATGAACTTCAGCGTCTGGCCTGGATTGGCCTGATGGATCAGGCGCGCGCCGATCTTGGCAGCGACGGCCTGAAAACCTGGTGGAAAAACCAGAGCCGCAAAACGCGCCAGCAGGTTCCCCTTCAGGTGGCGATGGCAGAACATCTGATTGAGTGTGACGACCATGACACCGCGCAGGAGATCCTTCTCGACGGTCTCAAGCGACAGTATGATGACCGCCTGGTGATGGTCATCCCGCGTCTGAAAACCAACAATCCGGAACAAATAGAAAAAGCACTGCGCCAGCAGATCAAAACCGTGGGCGATCGTCCGCTGCTGTGGAGTACGCTTGGCCAGTCTTTGATGAAACACGGCGAGTGGCAGGAGGCGAGTCTCGCCTTCCGCGCTGCGCTGAAGCAACGCCCGGACGCATTTGATTACGCCTGGCTTGCTGATTCGCTGGACAAGCAGCACAAGCCGGAAGAGGCCGCAGCCATGCGGCGTGATGGGCTTCTGCTTACGCTACACAATAACGGAACGCAGCAGTAATTATCCAGGAGGCCAGATGGCCTCCTTTTTTGTACCCATAAAAAAACGCCTGCTATAAAAGCAGGCGTTAAAACAGGTCTGTAAGACAACATATTTGGTGCTTCACTCAACGTTATGTCCATGGTGTTTGATGAGGCCAAAGCGACATCTGTCAGTGGACGATAAGCACCGTAAACGGCTCTGCGTCATTCCTGAGTTTATGAGGCCTTAGGGCGAACATAAGAGATGGAATGAGCATCTACACGCATATTATTGCATGTAATGTGCCAGGTTTACACGCATAACTTTTACATCGCGCAACATTTTAAGATAAAAGGAAATTATGTTGTTAAGAGCCGCCTTACGCCATACAAACTCGCGCTAAGGGCGGCAATCTGTCGTCACCAGGAGACAGGTTAAGAGAGAAAATAATAAATTCTTTATTATTAACAGCTTATATGTCGCTGAATCGCGACAAGGATATAGAGTGTTGTCGGGGAATGGCTACAGGATGAAAAAGCGCAGAAAACAAAAAACCCCGCCGAAGCGGGGTTCAAAATTGGTCGGCGAGAGAGGATTCGAACCTCCGACCCACTGGTCCCAAACCAGTTGCGCTACCAAGCTGCGCTACTCGCCGATGTACTGCTTTTTTGAATTTTTAGTTCAACTCATTAAAAGTCGTGGTGCGAGGGGGGGGACTTGAACCCCCACGTCCGTAAGAACACTAACACCTGAAGCTAGCGCGTCTACCAATTCCGCCACCTTCGCAATTCACAACTCTTTCAATAATGGGGTGGCTAATGGGATTCGAACCCACGACAACTGGAATCACAATCCAGGGCTCTACCAACTGAGCTATAGCCACCACTGTATTCTTTCACGCGGTTCTGACTACTTCTCAGACCACCGCAGCTCTAGCGCCGGGACTAAAATGGCGCGCCCGACAGGATTCGAACCTGAGACCTCTGCCTCCGGAGGGCAGCGCTCTATCCAGCTGAGCTACGGGCGCTTAGCGCCGTTGCGGGGCTGGATATTACGTACCTCCGACCCCGCTGTCTAGTGCTTTTTTGAAAAAAATGCGCGTTTGGTTATGGTTTGCACATTTTGCCGCTTATTCCTCCACTTTATGGGCGGAGCCACGGCGACCCAGGCCAAAAAGTTTATATGCAGCTGTGACGGCAGCCAGGAAGATCATCCCGACAAACAGCGACATGCGGGTATCTTCATTAAAGTACATTCCAATTAATACGCAAATCAGGAACGCCATCGTCAAATAGTTCGCATACGGGAACAGAATGGAACGGAATGGATGGCTGGCGATCGCTTCTTTGTGCGCCTGTCGGAAACGCAGCTGGCTAATCAAAATGACAAACCACGGTACCATCCCCGGCAGCACGCTGGCGCTATAAACATAAACAAACACGCGCTGCGGATTCGGGATGATGTAGTTCAGGCAAGAGCCAATCAGCAGAATCACAATCGACACCGCTACGCCCGCCACCGGTACACCCACGCGGGAGACTTTACCCATCACCGCCGGCAGCTGTTTGTTTTGCGAGAGCGCGTAAAGCATACGCCCACAGCTGTACATTCCGCTGTTACAGCCGGAGAGCGCCGCCGTCAGCACCACAAAGTTGATAATGGCGGCTGCCGCCGTGATGCCAATCTTAGCGAAGGTTAAGACAAACGGGCTGCCGGTGGTGCCGATCTCGTTCCATGGGAAAATGGTCACGATAACGAAGATCGCGCCCACATAGAAAATCAGGATACGCCACAGTACCTTGCCTACCGCGCTACGCAGCGTGACCTGCGGGTTTTTCGCCTCACCAGCGGTAATGCCGATCAGCTCAACGCCCTGATAGGAAGCGACAACGATACAGAGCGCCGTCAGAAAGCCCTTCCAGCCGCCCGCAAAGAAGCCGCCGTGCCCGGTCAGGTTACCAAAACCGATAGCGTGCCCGCCGTTACCGAAGCCAAAGAAGATGACCCCAAGGCCAACGACAATCATCACGATGATGGTGGTGACTTTGATCATCGCAAACCAGAACTCGATTTCGCCGTAAAGACGAACGGCGGCAAGGTTCGCCAGCGCCACCAGCCCTACGGCAATAAGCGCGGGTATCCACTGGGCCATCTCCGGGAACCAGAACTGCACGTAGACCCCGATGGCGGTGATCTCCGAAATCCCCACGGCCATCCACATAAACCAGTACGACCAGGCCGTGAGATAACCAAAGAACGGGCTCATATACCGGTGGGCGTAAACGGCGAAAGAGCCCGTCACCGGCTCCAGGAACAGCATTTCGCCCATTGAGCGCATAATGAAGAAGACGAACAGTCCGGCAATAATATACGCCAGCAGGACGGAAGGCCCCGCCCACTTCAGCGTGCTTGCCGAGCCCATAAACAGGCCAACGCCGATAGTCCCGCCCAGCGCGATCAGTTCAATATGTCGAGCTTCCAGCCCACGCTGAAGCTCCGGTTTTTTCTCTGCCATAATTCCTCGGTTGTGTTTGCTGTTTCCCGACTTGTTGCCGGGTATTGTTTTGAGGGGTACTGAAATACGGAGCGAATGGTTTCTTAAATTCTGGCAAATGGCAAACAATGCATTAAAAAAATGAATGCATTGCACATAAACTCAGCAGTTTTGCGGGGGGCGTTGCAGCGCGAACAGCAGATCGCGCTGCATATTGATTACATTTTCCCGGTGTAGTGCCAGGCGAGGTAGCGCAGAAGGCGAATCTGTCGTTTTATACGCGTCGGTTGGGAGAGCAGGCGGTAGAGCCACTCCAGCCCCAGATTTTGCCAGACTTTGGGCGCACGCTTAACGTGGCCGGTAAAGACGTCGTAGGTGCCGCCAACGCCCATATAAAGCGCATCCGGGCTGACCAGACGGCAATCGCGCATCAGTATTTCCTGGCGCGGCGACCCCATAGCGACAGTGACAATTTTCGCCCCGCTGTCGCGCACGCGCTCATATAACGCCAGGCGATCTTCCGGCCTGAAATAGCCATCCTGGCTGCCCACTATGTTAACATTCCACTGGTTACGCAGCTTTTGTTCGGTCTGCGCCAGCACCTCTGGCTTGCCGCCGATCAAAAATACCGGCGTGCCTTCAGCGCCTGCGCGCTCCATAAGCCGCTCCCAAAGGTCAGCACCCGCCACGCGAGACACATTAGCGTCTGGAAACTTTTTACGAATTGAACGTACCACGCTAATACCGTCTGCGTATTTAAACTCCGCGGCTTCAATCAGGCTTTTCACTTCCGCATTATCTTCAACCGCCAGCATTTTTTCTGCGTTGATGGCCACCAGCGTGCCCGACTTCATCTGCCCGTCCGCGAACAGAAAATCCAGCGCGTGCTGCATGTCACGCCAGCCAATCAGCTGTAGCCCGCGCAGTGCATAACGCGGGGCTGAAGTTGTATCCGTCATGATAATCCCTACTCAGACTTGCGACAGCGTTGTGCTGCCCTGTGGCTCACGTCTGTGCACAAGCCCTGCACTGTCAAACAACCAGTACAGCAGTTTTGCCAGCAGCAGACAGAGTCCGAAAACGACCATAAAGAACACCACGCGTGAGACGAATGAATCCAGCCCCTCGCGCGCCAGAACGATCATATTGAAAATGGCACCGAAACAGAAACTGTGCAAAACAGCGGCTTTGTAGCGGTTGGTCTCTTCGTTACCCAGCGTATATAGCCAGTCGAACCATTTTATTATCAGCCCTACCGCGATCGCGCCAGGCAGGATAAACCACGTTCCGCCCATCACTACCAGCGAGCCAATCAGGGTTGGGGAAATCGCCAGACCCGAATGGTTGTTCAGCACTTCCCAGGTGAAGTAGTTCGCCGTGTTCAGGACAATGCCGGGACGATCGGGCCACAGCCACGTCGGTATAAAGACATAGAAATCGCGAACAATCGGCGCCAGCCCCTGGAATTCGATTTTGTCGTAGTTTTGCAGCAGTAATGCCAGGTTTTCCCACGGCGAGAAGGTGTCGCGCGTCAGATACAGGAAGGTGTAAAACGCTTCGTCGCCGGCCACGTTCAGCCCGTAGCGCTTCAGCGCCAGCCAGAACATCCCCACAATGCCAAAGACGCCTGCCGCCGCCAGCATCCACAGCGAGATCCAGCCGCGAATAATGCCGATAAACAGGAAAATCGCGAAGGCGATAATGATGTTGGCGCGGGTGCCGCCGACGATCATGTAGGTCAGAATGCCAAATGCGACGGTGCTGACCAGGAAGAACAGCCAGGCTTTGCTGTCCTGACGCAGGAAAAAGACCACCAGCATCGCCGGGATAAAGAAATAGAAGAAACGCTTGAGCGCGACGCCGGAGACTTCGGCGGAGAAAATCTGGCTATAGGACTGCAACTTAAACAGTAAAAAGCCGTTATGCATGAAGAAAATCGCCACGCTGACGAGGGCGATAGTCATCAGCATAACCCACGTCAGATGGGTTTCTACCCGGTTCATGGTAAACAGCGGACGACGAGGGGTGGTGTCTTTTGCCGCGTGCAGGCGCGTTTTATAAGTGACGTAGTACACCGCGTAGAAGCAGGTCGCAGAGAGCAGCGCCTGCAACAAGATTTCCGGCGGCGCGACGCCAACATCAAAGCGGAACACGAGGATGCTGGTCAGCGGGAAGCCAAAGAAAAAGGTCAGCAAAAACAGCAGCGAGAAGAATACGTTGAAGTTAAAACGTACCCGCCGGAATTCAAACCAGGTGAGCGTGGCGATAAACAGCGTGCTCAGCAGCCAGACCACCAGCAAGCCGCTAAACTGCAACTGGCTCATGCGTTGTCTCCTGAAGCAATACGCAGCGCGCGGTGCCACGGCGTGAGGTAGTTCGGGCTGAAAAAGTCGATGCTATTTTTATCCACCAGCGTGAGCTGACGCTGCGCTTCCCGTACCACCTCGACATTAAGCGTGTCAGAGGTAAACAGCACCGGAATATGCTGCTCGGCCATGTCCTGCCAGAACGGGTTTTCGCGGTTGAGCACGCAGGGTACGCCCGCCTGAATCAGCAGACACAGCGTGCCAATCCCCTGCTGACGGGCAAAGATGAAATAGCCCAGATCGCATTTTCGCAGCAGCGCGAGATAGTCATCAAATTCCAGCTTATCGCTGAGAATGTGCAGGTTTTCCGCGCTAAACAGCGCAAGCCCCTGCTGGCGAACTTCATCGATGTAGGCGTCGTTATTGGCGGGATAGCCCATCGGCACCACCACGTTCACCGTGTCGCCAAACTGCTGATGCACCGCCCTCAGCGCCGCGACATGCTCGTTACTGCGATCGCCGGAATTCCCCACCAGGATGGTCAGCTTGCCCTCTCGAACCGTGTCATTCGCCATGGTGTTCAGCGCCGGATCCATACGGGTCGGGAAATAGAGCAGCTCCCCGCGAACCTTCGGGTGCTGTTTAGCAAAATAGTTGAGATCGCCTCGGGTAGCAAAAACGCAGCCCACGCGCGCCTGCGCCAGACGACGCAGCGGATAGAAAAGTCGGAACTTCCAGCCACGGGAGACTTCGTAGAGATCCGCTCCCCAGATATGCCAGCTGAACTGAGAAGGTTTGATCCCGCCGCTTAACAGCGCCAGCCACAGTCCGGTATTGAACTGTCCATGGAAGAAGAAACGTTGGCTTCGATCCGCTTTGGCTTTAGCAACCACGGCCTTCGTCAGCGCCGCTTTGTCTGGCCAGAAGGTGATATGCAATGCCGGACACGCCGCGCTCAGGCCGTTATCGCATCCAACGACCATAAACTCACGCGCATCGGGCGTGCCGGATGCCAGTTCATCGTTGAAGAACCGCAGAACGGTCTGGTTATGATGCGGGATATCCGATCCCAGTATGTGTATCAGTGCAGTCATGCGCGTTTACGCCAAAGTAAAAATACGCCGCAACAGGCAGCGAAATAAACGATATAAGTTGCCATATAGGCCTGCGCCGCCCCCAGCGCACCGTGGGTGGGGATCAGCCAGTGAGAAAATGCCGTTAGCAGCGCAAACTGGCCGATCTCTGCCAGGATATACAACCGCAGCGAAGCCTTCGCAATCACCAGATAGCCGAAAACGTATGCCCCCACTTTCAGCACATCGCCGACCAGTTGCCAGGCAAACAGATCGCGCATGGCGGTAAACTTCGCCGAAAACAGCAGCCAGATGGCGAAATCACGCAGTAACCAGACGGTAAAGCTGGCGATCGCAACGGCCGGCAACACGAAACGCAGGGCGCGAAAAATCTCGCGGGTAATATCCTGCCTGGACGTCAGGCGCGATAAGGTTGGCAGCAAATAGACGCTAAAGGAAGCCGTAATAAATTGGAGGTAAGCATCTGAAATGCTGCTTACGCCCTGCCAGATCCCCACTTCATCCCAGCTGTAATGCGCTGCCAGCAGGTTTCGCATCATCACGTAAGCCACGGGAAGCGTTACCGAAGTGATGAGCGCCATCAGGGTAAACTTTCCTAGCTGCCCCGCCAGCATCTTGTCCCACTGCGGTTTCAGGTAACTCAGCGGGACATTGCCTCTGCGCATCAGCATAAACGCTGCCGGAATGACAACGAGCGCAGGCACCAGCGCCAGCCCCAGCAGCGCGCCTTCATAGCCGCCCAGCCGATAGCAGAAGTAGTAGGCAATAACGCCGATAATGCTGCCGAGGATCAGCGCCAGCGCATTCCCGGCGGCATCACGGAAGCCTTTCATCAGCGCCAGCAGCAGGTTCGCCCAGGCGATCCCCATCTGAACGAGCGCCACCAGGCGCACCAGCCCCTGATAGTGTGTGTGTCCGAACAGTCCCTGGCTGATGGGTGCCGCCGCCAGCAAAAAGACGACGGCCAGCAACGTAGAGAAGCCCAGCACCATAGCAGAGGAGGTGCCCACCACCGTGCGGAGCTTTTCGGCATCGTCATGATGCTGCGCGACGTATTTGGTGACGCCATTGAATATCCCGGCTCCCGCCAGCACGCCAAGCACCGTGACCAGCTGGCGGAAGTTCCCTGCCAGCCCAACGCCTGACGGACCAAATGAGACGGCCAGCAGCTTGACGACCAGTAACCCGGCGCCAATTTTTACAAGCGTGGACGCTGCCGTCCACACCGACGCTTTTGCCAGAGACATATCAGGCGAAATAACTCAGAAGCGAATTGATCACCGTACGCTGGTTCACCGGCGCGAGGTTGTAGAACAGGGGCAGGCGGAGCAGACGTTCGCTCTCTTTGGTGGTGTAGCGGTCTTCACCGGCAAACATCCCGAAGGCTTCGCCAGCCGGGCTGGAGTGCAGCGGAATATAGTGGAATACCGCCATAATTTCCGCCTCTTTCAGCCAGGCAATCAGCTTGCTGCGATCGTCGTTATCGCGCAGCTTGATATAGAACATGTGGGCGTTGTGGATGCAGTCTGCCGGAATAGTCGGCAGTTCAATACGTCCGGCTTTAGCCAGCGACTCCAGCGCGTCGTAGTAGGTTTGCCACAGGGAGAGGCGTTGCAGATTGATTCGCTCTGCCGCTTCCAGCTGCGCCCAGAGATACGCGGCCTGCAAGTCCGCCATCAGGTAGCTTGAGCCGATATCGCGCCAGGTGTATTTATCCACCTGACCGCGGAAGAACTGGCTGCGGTTGGTCCCTTTTTCACGGATCACTTCCGCACGCTCGACAAGGGCACGATCGTTAATCAGCGTCGCGCCGCCTTCGCCGCCTGCGGTGTAGTTTTTGGTTTCGTGGAAGCTAAAGCAGCCGATATGACCGATGGTTCCCAGCGCGCGACCTTTGTAGGTGGACATCACGCCCTGCGCGGCATCTTCCACCACGAACAGGTTGTGCTTTTTGGCGATGGCCATGATGGTGTCCATTTCACAGGCCACGCCCGCGTAATGCACCGGAACAATCGCCCGCGTTTTGTCGGTGATCGCCGCTTCAATCAGCGTTTCGTCGATGTTCATGGTATCCGGACGGATATCCACAAACACGATTTTCGCCCCGCGCAGGACAAACGCGTTCGCCGTGGAGACGAAGGTGTAGCTCGGCATGATCACTTCATCGCCGGGCTGAATATCCAGCAGCAGCGCGGCCATTTCGAGCGATGCGGTGCAGGACGGCGTCAGCAGCACCTTGGCACTGTGAAAACGTTGCTCCATCCACTGCTGGCAGCGACGGGTAAAACCACCGTCGCCACAGAGCTTGCCGCTGCCCATAGCCGACTGCATGTAATCAAGTTCATTGCCCACAACGGGAGGCGCGTTAAATGGAATCATCTTGTCACCTGTATAACCAGTAGGCGGTGGCGTCAATGCTGGCACCACTCGCAATATAACGTTTAAGCGCAGCGGTGTTGCCCATCTGGGTTGCGACCCGCAGCGTCGATACCTGTTGTTGCTCCGCCCAGTGCAGCGCCGCCTGCATGAGTTTTTCGCCCATGCCGCGCCCGGCTAACAAACCGATGCGCGCCTCGTGCTCGTTGAGCCTGCGAAGCGAAACAAAACCCTGAATCTGCCCACCGGCAGTACGGAACACCAGACAGACGTGGTCAAACGTGCCTTTAACCGCATTCTCTATCCACCGGGCATAAAAGCGGCCGCTGTCATCGGGCGCATACCAGGGCGCCCGGAAACGGCTTTGAGCGAAAGCCAGCGCCGCCATCTTGCGCAGCGCGGGGATATCCTGCTCCGTTGCAATTTCCGCGCCCGGTGAGCCGTGGCGGGCCACGGTAACAGAGAGATCAACCTCGCCCTCGACCAGCCGGAATCCGTGCTGCTGGAGCGCGTCCAGCAGATCGGCGCGGTCCGCCGGGATCTTAGCCTGAACGCGCTGCCAGGCGCTGAAGTCTGCGTCCTGCAACGCAGGAGCGTTATCGCGCAGACGCACTATCGCTGAGGGGAGCGAAAAAAATACGCTTTCCCACTCAAGGGACTCCAGCACGCCGTTGAGAGTAATCAACGCCAAACGCCCTTAGTATCAACAATATACTGCTGACGCACGGCATCAGCGGAGACCGCTTTAAACGCATTGTGATCCACCAGCAGCACCAGCACATCCGCCGTCGCCAGCGCGTCATCCAGTGCGGTAAGGGTGCAGTGACCGGCAAGTTTTGCCGGCAACGCATGAATATTCGGCTCAACCACCAGCGTTTCACCGCTGTGCCAGGCTGCGATCGTTTCGGCAATTTCCATTGCCGGGCTTTCGCGAAGATCGTCAATATTCGGTTTGAATGCCAGACCAAAGCATGCAATTTTCAGCTCACTGGCACGTTTACCGCTGTCGGCGAGGCAATCCGCCACCGTGGCTTTCACCTGGTTGATAACCCAGTGCGGTTTGTGGTCGTTTACTTCGCGCGCGGTGCGAATCAGGCGTGCCTGTTCCGGATTCTGCGCCACGATAAACCACGGATCGACCGCGATACAGTGCCCACCCACACCCGGCCCCGGCTGAAGGATGTTCACGCGTGGGTGACGATTGGCAAGGCGAACAAGTTCCCAGACGTTAATCCCCTGATCGGCGCAAATCAACGACAGTTCATTCGCAAATGCAATGTTAACATCGCGGAAGCTATTTTCGGTCAGTTTGCACATCTCGGCGGTGCGGGAGTTGGTCACCACGCATTCGCCTTCAAGGAAGATCTTATACAGCTCGCTGGCGCGCGCGGAGCAGACTGGGGTCATGCCGCCAATCACGCGGTCATTTTTAATCAGTTCCACCATCACCTGGCCTGGCAGTACGCGCTCAGGGCAGTAGGCGATGTTGATATCGGCCTGGTCGCCCGCCTGCTGGGGGAAGCTGAGATCGGGACGCGCCTCGGCCAGCCACTGTGCCATCTGCTCGGTTGCCCCAACAGGTGAAGTGGACTCAAGAATAACCAGTGCCCCTTTCTTCAGCACAGGCGCAATGGATTTTGCCGCCGCCTCGACGTAAACCATGTCAGGCTCGTGATCGCCTTTAAAGGGCGTAGGCACCGCAATCAGGTACGCATCGGCTTCTACCGGCGTGGTGCTGGCGCGCAGGAAGCCACCGTCCACCGCCTTTTTCACCACACGATCGAGATCGGGCTCCACGATATGAATTTCGCCACGGTTGATGGTTTCTACCGCATGCGCGTTGATATCTACGCCAATAACCTGCTTTTGACGAGAGGCAAAGGCCGCCGCAGTAGGCAGCCCGATATAGCCGAGACCAACAACAGAGATGGTAGTAAAACTCATAGCGTTACCCGATTGTGTTTAAGTGCGTGCAAAATACGTCCACAAGCCTGCCCGTCCCCGTACGGGTTATGGGCACGGCTCATCGCCTGATACTCTTCTTCGTCATGCAGTAAGCGCGTGACCTCTTCGACAATACGATGCGGATCCGTTCCCACCAGACGCACGGTACCGGCAGTGACCGCTTCCGGACGTTCAGTGGTTTCGCGCATCACCAGTACCGGCTTACCGAGGGAAGGCGCCTCTTCCTGAATGCCGCCAGAATCGGTCAGGATCAGCCAGGCGTGGTTCATCAGCCAGACAAATGGCAGATAGTCCTGCGGCTCTATCAGGAGCACGTTTTCCACGTGGCCCAGGATACGGTTGACCGGTTCGCTGACGTTAGGGTTAAGGTGCACCGGATAGACAATCTGCACATCCTCATTCTGCGCGGCGATTTCAGCCAGCGCGTGGCAGATTTGCTCAAAGCCACGGCCAAAACTTTCGCGGCGGTGTCCCGTCACCAGAATCGTTTTCTTGCCGTTGTTCAGGAACGGATAGCGCGCAGCGAGTTCTGCCTGAAGCTCGCTGTTAGCCAGCACGCGGTTACGCACCCAAATCAGCGCATCAATGACCGTATTGCCGGTAACGAAGATTTTGCTGTCGCTGATGTTTTCGCGCAGCAGGTTCTGACGTGAGTTCTCGGTTGGCGCAAAATGGTACATCGCCAGGTGACCGGTGAGCGTACGGTTGGCCTCTTCCGGCCACGGGGAATAAAGATTGCCGGTACGCAGTCCCGCTTCGACATGGCCAACAGGGATACGCTGATAGAACGCGGCCAGGCTGGTCGCCACGGTGGTGGTGGTGTCGCCGTGCACCAGCACTACATCCGGCTTGAACGACTCCAGAATAGGCTTTAATTCTTGCAGAATACGGCAGGTGATTTCCGTCAGTCCCTGTCCCGGTTTCATTATATTGAGATCGTAATCCGGGACGATAGAAAAGAGGGTTAAGACCTGATCGAGCATCTCACGGTGCTGGGCAGTCACGCACACTTTCGCTTCAATATCAGGATCTCTGGCCAGCGCATGAACCAGAGGCGCCATCTTGATGGCCTCCGGCCTGGTGCCAAATACGGTTAGTACTTTCACATCGATTCTCTTCGATTAGACGATGAAGGCCGCAGCCTTCATCGTAGACGGCGTTCTTAGTTTGTGCGGCGACGCAATAACGCTACGCCAGCGCCAGTCAGTGCGCCCACAATCCCCCACATGATCATCAGGAATGCGCGACGCGGACTATCGCGTTTTACAGGCTCTTCAGGCGTTCTTAAATAACGATAGGTCTGAAAACGCGGGTCCAGCGTTGGACCGACGTTGAGCGTATTGAGCATGGCGCGGTTTTGGTCGTAATCAAGGTCAAAGTCAGGGCCTACGGCCTGGATATTTTCCAGACGTGCCTGAAGCATTGGGCGACCAAGAAGGAACATTTCTGAATCAGGGAGTTCGTCAGCCGGAACATCCGTTTCGCTACGGGAAATATTGTGCTGTTCCGCAATCTTCAGCGCCTGCTCAATATTATGCACGCGACGGGCGAAGATGGCCTTAGCGACCTCTTCCTGACGTTTGACCTGCGCTTTCATCTGAATAGTACGCGCAGCCCAGGCGCCTTTCAGCTCGTCATTCAGATGACTGGCCGCACGCTGGCTGGCAAAAGCAACGTACTGACGCAACAGGTTATTGGCGTCCGGCGCCGTTTCCGCAATCAGCTTCACGCTGTCGCTAACGTTACGGAGCACATCGCCAGGCATAAACTGAATGTTGTTGATTAAATCATCCAGCAGCGCGGCATCCGCTTTGCTGTTACCGACCATGCGCTGCTTGTAGTAGTCTGTCTGGGACCAGAAATCGCGACGTGTATCCCACGACGCCAGCTGCATCACAAACTCTTTGTAGGACTCATCCATCACCGAGGCCTGATCCGGGGTCGCCAGATTGGCCTTGACATCAAGATTACGCAGGAATTGCTGCTGGGAGTAGTAGCCTCCAAGCATATTCACCGTTGGTCGGTCTGTGATCGCCGTGGCGCTCCACTCTTGTTTCGCAAAGAAGGTGTAGGCAAGCGCTAACAGCGCGAACCCCAGGCCAATCCCCACAATCCACAGTTTGCCCTGCCATAACACTCGAAACAAACCACGAATATCCAGCTCGTTCTCAGTGCCCACTGATTTCGCTCCCGCCAACGGTTGAGTCATCATAGTCCCGGTTTTACTTAGTTAAAGTTGTGTTTTTGCCACTGTTCCGACGCATCCTGCGTTTTAAACGTTTAATAAAACGCGCGACTTTCCATGCACGCTTGATGCAGTAACCGTACATGAAAAATGCTAGCAAGAATAATACCAACATTACCCATTCAGGAATGAAATGAGCGTATTCCGCAGCAACGCCAATCGCAGCCAGAATAGCAGCCGCTAGCGTAATCAGCACAAACGCCTGACGAGACGTGAAGCCGGCGCGCATAATCAGATGATGAATATGCTGCCGGTCCGCAGAAAATGGGCTCATTCCTTTACGCAGACGACGATACATAATCGCCACCATATCCATCAGCGGAATGGCAATGATCCAAAGCGCTGTAACCGGGCTGATTGGATGTGTTTTACCCTGAGTGGTTTCCAATAAGATCCAGATAATAGTGAAACCAATCAATGTGCTACCCGCATCGCCCATAAAGACTTTATAGCGACGGCCCAGCGCGCCAAGATTTAAAAGAATATAGGGCAGAATGGCCGCAATCATAGCAAAACACCACATTGCCAGGCTGTATTGACCATCAAACCATAAGATTATGCCAATGGCAGCAAATGAAACACAAGATAGTCCGCCCAATAAACCATCAATCCCATCTACCATATTAAATGCATTGATGGCGACCCATACGGCAAAGAGTGTAAGGAAGTAACCAAACGGCCCAAGTACCATCTCCCAAGAACCAAAAATGTATCCAAGACTGCTAAGGTGAAGGTTTGCCGCCACCATCATGGCAAGAGCAACTGCAGCCTGCACGAAGGCTCGAATTTTTACACTGATATCGTAGCGATCATCAAGTGCCCCCACAACAACCAGAACAGACGCACAGCACAGGTACAGCCTGGCATGTGGGATATAGTAATCCGCGATAGCAAAAGTGAAAGAAACACCTGCAAAAACGGAGATTCCTCCCACCAAGGGAATCATACCTTGGTGCCGTTTACGGAAGTTAGGTTTGTCCACTAAACCGACATATTTTGCTACCTTACGTGCTAAAAAAAGAAAGCAAGTAGTGAACAAAAAAATACTGGTGAGTTCAGCAAACGTATCGAATAGGTTCACAACGGATGTTCTCAACATATGTTAGTCAAAGAAGTATAACCATGATGGCATCAAGCCAGAAGGCATAAAGCACACCTCTTGCGACCCATTTGTTTATTATTCAAGCTATTAATATTTTTACTGTGCGAATTTTCTTATTGTCGCACCGACCGGTCAAAATTGGGAGTGTGTGGTAATAGCGTATAGTCCATAAATAAAAAACGCCACGTAAAAACGTGGCGTTTACTGGGATTATTTGCGTTACGAGCGTTTCATCATGTCGAAGAAATCGTCGTTCGTTTTAGTCATCGCCAGTTTGTTAATGAGGAATTCCATTGCGTCGATTTCGCCCATTGGATGGATGATTTTGCGCAGGATCCACATTTTCTGCAGCTCTTCCTGAGTGGTAAGCAGCTCTTCTTTACGGGTACCGGAACGGTTGTAGTCGATCGCCGGGAAGACGCGTTTTTCTGCGATTTTACGAGAAAGGTGCAGTTCCATGTTGCCTGTACCTTTAAACTCTTCGTAGATAACTTCGTCCATTTTGGAGCCGGTATCGATCAGCGCCGTCGCGATAATGGTCAGGCTACCGCCCTCTTCCACGTTACGCGCCGCACCGAAGAAACGCTTCGGACGGTGCAGGGCGTTGGCGTCCACACCACCGGTCAGTACTTTACCGGAAGCCGGCACCACGGTGTTGTAGGCACGCGCCAGACGGGTAATGGAATCGAGCAGGATGATCACGTCTTTCTTGTGCTCAACCAGGCGTTTCGCCTTCTCGATAACCATTTCCGCAACCTGAACGTGGCGGGAAGCAGGCTCGTCGAAGGTTGACGCAACCACTTCCCCTTTCACCAGACGCTGCATCTCGGTCACTTCTTCCGGACGTTCGTCAATCAGCAGCACCATCAGCACACAGTCTGGATGGTTGTAAGCAATGCTCTGCGCGATGTTTTGCAGCAGCATGGTTTTACCGGCTTTTGGCGGCGCCACAATCAGACCACGCTGGCCACGACCAATTGGCGATGCCAGATCCAGCACACGAGCGGTTAAGTCTTCAGTAGACCCGTTACCACGCTCCATACGCAGACGAGAGTTCGCGTGCAGCGGCGTTAAGTTCTCGAACAGGATCTTATTGCGGGAGTTTTCCGGTTTGTCGTAGTTGACTTCATTAACCTTCAACAGCGCAAAGTAGCGTTCACCCTCTTTTGGAGGACGAATCTTACCTGAAATGGTGTCACCAGTGCGGAGGTTGAAACGGCGGATTTGGCTAGGGGATACGTAGATGTCGTCAGGGCCGGCGAGGTAGGAGCTGTCTGCAGAGCGGAGGAAACCAAATCCGTCTTGCAGTATCTCCAGCACACCGTCGCCAAAGATATCTTCGCCACTCTTAGCGTGTTGCTTCAGGATGGCGAAAATGATGTCCTGCTTGCGCATACGAGCCTGGTTTTCCAGTCCCATATTTTCGCCGAGAGTGATCAGCTCAGAAACCGGCGTATTCTTTAATTCGGTAAGATTCATAATGGTGTGGGTTCTTAAACTCGGGGTGATTCTCGAACTTAATGTTGTGAATGGTATGGCAGGGTCATCCATGCCTGTTTAGCGGCCATCACCTCATGTCTGTTCGCTGTCTGGTCACAGGGAAAGAACGCAGAACTGAAACGACAAGACGGATTGAGTGACAAGCCCGGAATCTAGCAACTTCACGCACTGTTTAAGTTAACAACGGGAAGTATCGGGTAAAACAAGATTCAAACAACAAGATATGTTTAAAACGTAGTCATAGCTAACTTAGCACGACTAAAGCCGGGCGTCCAGAGCTCACCATTAATTAGGCGCTCTGGACGCTCAGCGGAGAAACCTTACGCCAGGTTAGCGTCCAGGAACTCTTTCAGTTGACCTTTGGACAGTGCGCCCACTTTGGTCGCCGCCACGTCACCGTTCTTGAACAGCAGCAGGGTCGGGATGCCACGGATACCGTATTTTGGCGCGGTGCCCGGGTTCTGGTCGATGTTCAGCTTGGCAACGGTCAGTTTGCCCTGATATTCGTCAGCGATTTCATCCAGAATCGGAGCGATCATTTTGCAAGGACCACACCATTCAGCCCAGAAATCAACGAGGATCAGCCCGTCAGCTTTAAGTACGTCCGTGTCAAAACTGTCGTCAGTCAGGTGAATAATTTTATCGCTCATATATAACTCCACAGGAATAAGCCTGGTACGTTGGTTTTGTCTCCACCAACGACGTGTTGATGTCGCATTAACCAACTAAAGGTTGACTTTATTTCACCGGATACGCTTTCGTAAAGCAATAGTAAGCTGATATTCTACCACACTATGAGCAAAACACATTTAACAGAACAGAAGTTTTCCGACTTCGCCCTGCACCCAAAGGTGATCGAAGCCCTTGAAACTAAAGGGTTTCATAACTGCACGCCCATTCAGGCTCTCGCCCTGCCGCTGACGCTGGCCGGTCGTGATGTTGCAGGGCAGGCGCAAACCGGTACTGGCAAAACGATGGCGTTTTTAACGTCAACGTTTCATTATTTACTTTCTCACCCAGCGATTGCAGACCGCAAAGTTAACCAGCCGCGCGCGCTAATTATGGCCCCGACGCGAGAACTGGCGGTACAGATCCACGCAGACGCTGAGCCCCTGGCGCAAGCCACTGGCCTGAAACTTGGCCTGGCCTATGGCGGCGACGGCTACGATAAACAGCTGAAAGTGCTGGAAAGCGGCGTGGATATCCTGATTGGGACCACAGGCCGTCTTATCGACTACGCTAAACAGAACCATATCAACCTCGGCGCAATCCAGGTCGTGGTGCTGGATGAAGCAGACCGCATGTACGATCTGGGCTTCATTAAAGACATCCGCTGGCTGTTCCGCCGTATGCCTGCGGCAAACCAGCGTCTGAACATGCTGTTCTCCGCAACCCTTTCATACCGCGTACGTGAACTCGCATTCGAGCAGATGAACAATGCGGAATATGTGGAAGTAGAACCGGAGCAGAAAACCGGGCACCGCATTAAAGAAGAGCTCTTCTATCCTTCTAATGAAGAGAAAATGCGCCTGCTACAAACCCTGATCGAAGAAGAGTGGCCGGATCGCGCGATCATCTTCGCGAACACCAAACACCGCTGTGAAGATATCTGGGGCCACCTGGCGGCAGATGGTCACCGTGTGGGCCTGCTGACCGGCGACGTGGCGCAGAAAAAACGCCTGCGCATTCTCGACGAATTTACTCGTGGCGACCTTGATATTCTGGTCGCGACCGACGTGGCGGCCCGTGGCCTGCACATTCCAGCCGTGACGCACGTCTTTAACTATGACCTGCCAGATGACTGTGAAGACTATGTACACCGTATCGGTCGTACCGGTCGTGCCGGCGCAAGCGGTCACTCCATCAGCCTTGCATGTGAAGAGTATGCGCTGAACCTTCCGGCCATTGAGACCTATATCGGTCACTCTATTCCACAGAGTAAATACAATCCGGACGCGCTGATGAGCGAACTGCCGCCACCTAAGCGCCTTACCCGTCCACGTACCGGTAATGGCCCGCGTCGTTCCGGCGGTGCGCCGCGTAATCGTCGTCGTTCAGGTTAAAAAATGATGCTCAGTTCCACCTCGCTCTATGCGGCAATTGATCTCGGTTCGAATAGTTTTCATATGCTGGTTGTACGCGAGGTGGCGGGAAGCATACAGACGCTGACGCGCATCAAGCGCAAGGTCCGCCTGGCGGCGGGCCTGAGCAGCGATAATCACCTCTCTCCCGAAGCCATGGAACGTGGCTGGCAGTGTCTGCGCCTCTTTGCAGAGCGTCTGCAGGACATACCGCATGCCCAAATCCGCGTTGTCGCGACCGCGACGCTCCGTCTGGCGGTTAATGCCGTCGATTTTATTGCCAAAGCGCAGGAAATTCTCGGCTGCCCGGTGCAAGTCATCAGCGGTGAAGAAGAAGCGCGTCTGATATATCAGGGCGTGGCGCACACTACCGGGGGCGACGATCGCCGTCTGGTGGTGGATATTGGCGGAGCGAGTACTGAACTGGTGACCGGCACGGGTGCCCAGGCGACCTCGCTGTTCAGTCTGTCGATGGGCTGCGTAACCTGGCTTGAGCGCTACTTTACTGACCGCAATCTCGCGCAAGAAAACTTCGACGAGGCTGAAAATGCCGCGCGTGAAGTGCTGCGTCCGGTCATGGACGAACTGCGCTACCACGGCTGGAAAGTGTGTGTTGGGGCGTCAGGAACTGTACAGGCGTTGCAGGAAATCATGATGGCGCAGGGGATGGATGAGCGGATCACGCTTGCTAAACTCCAGCAGCTTAAACAGCGCGCCATTCAATGTGGTCGTCTGGAAGAGCTGGAAATTGAAGGGCTGACGCTCGAACGTGCGCTGGTCTTCCCCAGCGGGCTAGCCATTCTCATCGCCATTTTCACCGAGCTAAACATCCAGTGCATGACCCTGGCAGGCGGCGCACTGCGCGAAGGTCTGGTCTATGGGATGCTGCATCTTTCGGTGGATCAGGACATTCGAAGCCGTACGCTACGTAACGTCCAGCGCCGCTTTATTGTGGATACCGATCAGGCGCAGCGAGTGGGCCAACTGGCATCGCTCTTTGCGGATCAGGTTAAACCACGTTGGGATATCGAACCGTTAAGCCGCGATTTGCTGCTAAGTGCGTGTGCGTTGCATGAAATTGGGCTTAGCGTTGAGTACAAACAAGCGCCGCTACACGCAGCCTGGCTGGTGCGTAATCTCGATTTGCCGGGCTACACTCCCGCGCAGAAAAAATTGCTCGCGACCCTGCTGCTGAATCAAACCAACGCCGTTGACCTCTCTTCACTTCATCAGCAAAACGCTGTACCGCCGCGCGTGGCCGAACATCTCTGCCGCTTACTTCGTCTGGCGATTCTGTTTGCCAGCCGGCGTCGCGACGATCTCCTCCCGGCCATTACGCTGGTGGCAGACGATGAAAAACTGACGCTGACGCTGCCGGAAAATTGGCTAGAAGATCATCCGCTTGGAGCAGAGTTGATCGAGCAGGAGTGCCAGTGGCAGAGCTATGTGCACTGGGCGCTTGATGTGAAGTGACCCTTTGAAGCGTGCCGGGGGGCGGCTTCGCCTTACCCGGCCTACAAAATTGTTATCCTTTCTCTTTGGCTTTCGCCAGCATGGCGCGTATGTTCGCCACGTTGGCTTGACCCTTGTGCATCCGCTCTTCAGCGGTAATAGCTTTACGCTCCTGCTCCCAGATAAGATCGTCCTGAGGCAACTCCAGCAGGAAACGGCTCGGCTCCGGGCGCACCAGCTCACCATACTGTCGGCGCTCTTTGCACAGCGTAAACGTCAGCTCTTTCTGCGCACGGGTGATCCCCACGTAGGCCAGACGGCGCTCTTCGTCGACGTTATCTTCATCAATGCTGCTCTGGTGCGGCAGCAGGCCCTCTTCCATCCCCACCAGATAGACATACGGGAACTCCAGCCCTTTCGAGGCATGCAACGTCATCAGCTGGACCTGATCGGCTTCTTCTTCACTCTCGCCGCGCTCCATCATATCGCGCAGCGTGAACCGGGTGACCACCTGCGTCAGGGTCATCGGCTCGTCAATCTCAGATCCTTCAAGCATTTCGGTCATCCAGCTGAAGAGCTGGTTAACGTTTTTCATGCGCATTTCTGCCGCTTTCGGGCTGGCGGAGGTTTCATACAACCAGGATTCGTAATCAATGCCGTGGATCAGATCGCGTACTGCCGCCACGGGCTCGCGCTCTGCCAGACGCTGCACCTCACCCAGCCAGTGGGTAAAGCGGGTTAAGGCGTCATAGCCGCGCCCGGTCAGGGTCTGGCTCAGCCCCATATCGAAGCTGGCGGTGAACAGACTTTTGTTGCGGGTCATCGCCCATTCACCCAGCTTTTGCAGCGTCGCAGAGCCAATCTCGCGCTTCGGCGTATTTACAATGCGCAGGAAAGCGCTGTCGTCATCCGGGTTGGTCAGCACGCGCAGATAAGCCAGCAGATCCTTGATTTCCGGACGCGAAAAGAACGACGTACCGCCGGAGATTTTGTAGGGGATGCGGTTCTGCATCAGCATCTTTTCAAAGACGCGCGACTGGTGGTTTCCGCGATAGAGGATCGCGTAATCCTTGTATTCAGTTTTGTTGACGAAGTGATGGGCAATCAGCTCGCCGGTTACGCGCTCCGCTTCGTGCTCTTCGTTATTGGCGCTAAGGACTTTCAGCTCGGTCCCGTAACCCAGTTCAGAGAACAGGCGCTTCTCAAAGACGTGCGGGTTGTTGGCAATCAGGATGTTCGCCGCCTTCAGGATACGCCCGGAAGAACGGTAGTTCTGCTCCAGTTTAATCACCTGCAACGCCGGGAAGTCTTTGCTCAGCAGCACCAGGTTTTGCGGACGTGCGCCACGCCAGGAGTAAATCGACTGATCGTCATCACCTACGACGGTAAAACGCGCGCGCTGTCCTACCAGCAGCTTCACCAGCTCGTACTGGCTGGTGTTGGTATCCTGGTATTCATCCACCAGCAGGTAACGAATTTTGTTCTGCCAGCGCTCGCGCACCTCTTCATTCCGCTGAAGCAGCAGCGTCGGCAGCAGGATCAGATCGTCGAAATCCAGTACGTTGCAGGCTTTCATATGCGCGTCGTACAGGCCATAGCAGTGGGCAAAGATGCGGTCACGCTCGCCTTTGGCACTTGCCGCTGCCTGGGCCGGCGTCATCAGATCGTTTTTCCAGTTCGAGATCGTTGAGATCAGCTGTTGCAACAGCACTTTGTCATCTTCGATCAGCCCTTCCGTCAGCTCTTTGAGCAGCGCCACCTGGTCGGTGTCATCAAAGAGCGAAAAGTTGGACTTCATTCCCAGCGCCGCGTATTCGCGCTTGATGATATCCAGACCCAGCGTATGGAAGGTGGAGATCATCAGCCCGCGCGCCTCTTTACGGCCCAGCGTCTGGCCGACGCGCTCTTTCATCTCACGCGCCGCTTTGTTGGTAAAGGTGACCGCCGCGATATGGCGCGCCTGGTATCCACAACCCCGAATTAAGTGGGCGATTTTGTTGGTGATCACGCGTGTTTTACCGGATCCCGCTCCCGCCAGCACCAGGCAGGGTCCGGTGACGAATTCGACAGCTTGTTGTTGTCCGGGGTTTAAACGCATAAATGATCACTCAATGAAAGTCGGGAGAGGAGGAAAAACGCGTGGTAGTATACCGATCGTAAACTCGTTGACTCAAGGCACGATCATGGCAAAAACAGCAGCAGCACTGCATATCCTTGTTAAAGAAGAAAAACTGGCACAGGATCTGCTCGAACAGATTAAAAACGGCGCCGACTTCGGCAAACTGGCGAAGAAACACTCGATTTGCCCGTCAGGCAAACGCGGTGGTGACTTAGGCGAGTTCCGCCAGGGCCAGATGGTTCCGGCGTTTGATAAAGTGGTCTTCTCCTGCCCGGTGCTGGAGCCAACCGGCCCACTGCATACGCAGTTCGGCTATCACATTATCAAAGTGTTATACCGCAACTAATCAAAAGCCCGGTGCATTAACTCACCGGGCTTTTTTATTTGAGTGTTCCAGCGTTCAGATACCGTCGCCGTATTCGAAGGTGTGGTGAATACCGTTAAAGTGCTGATCCATATCCATCGACGGTTTATCGCTGTCTGGCTTACCGACGATGCGCGCCGGGACGCCAGCGGCGGTGGTGTGCGGCGGTACAGGCTGGAGCACAACCGATCCCGCGCCAATCTTTGCGCCGCGTCCGACTTCAATATTGCCAAGGATTTTAGCACCCGCGCCGATCATCACCCCTTCACGAATTTTCGGATGGCGATCGCCGCTGGTTTTACCTGTACCGCCCAGCGTAACGGATTGCAGAATCGACACGTCATCTTCGATCACCGCCGTTTCACCGACAACAATGCCGGTGGCGTGATCGAGCATGATCCCGCGGCCAATTTTCGCCGCCGGGTGAATATCGACCTGGAAGGTCACGGAAACCTGGTTTTGCAGGAAGATGGCCAGCGCGCGGCGTCCCTCATTCCATAACCAGTGGCCGATGCGGTACGCCTGTAAGGCGTGGAAGCCTTTGAGATACAGCAGCGGCGTGGAGTATTTATCCACCGCCGGGTCACGCGTGCGCACGGCCTGAATATCGCAGGCGGCAGAAGCAATCATTTCCGGATCGGCAGCGTAGGCCTCTTCCACCACCTCGCGAATAGCGATAGCAGGCATGATAGGGGAAGCCAGTTTATTGGCGAGCATGTAGCTCAGGGCGCTGCCGAGATTTTCGTGCTTGAGTAGCGTCGCGTGATAAAAACTGGCCAGCATGGGCTCACAGTCGGCCAACGCTCGGGCTTCGGCTTTAATATTATTCCAGACGATATCCAGTTCTTCACACGGCATTGCTTGCTCCAGACGATAGTTAATGACCAGCCAGTTCTGCGCTGGCTGGGTCATTCAGGTGACGATACTTCCCGGCTAATTGCTGCTGCGCTCGTCCTTGCGCGCACGACCTAATAAGGTCAATGCTGCCTCGCGCGCATTTTTTCCGCAATACAATACCTGATAAATTTCCTCGGTTATTGGCATTTCGACACCGAAACGGTGCGCCAATTCGCGAACTTCTTTGGTATTGCGATAGCCTTCAACCACCTGACCAATCTTCTCCTGCGCGCTTTTTACATCGCTGCCCTGTCCGAGCATCATGCCAAAGCGGCGGTTACGCGACTGGTTGTCGGTGCAGGTCAGCACCAGATCGCCCAGCCCAGCCATTCCCATAAAGGTGGCCGGATCGGCGCCCAGCGCTTCGCCCAGGCGTGACATTTCGGTCAGGCCACGGGTGATCAGCGCCGTACGCGCATTCGCGCCGAAGCCGATGCCGTCAGACATCCCGGCCCCGATGGCAATGACGTTCTTCACCGCACCGCCCAGCTGTACGCCGATAAAATCAGGGTTGCTGTACACGCGGAAGCTTTTGCCGCAGTGCAGCAGTTGCTGAAGATCGTCGGAAAATGCCTGGTCGGTGGACGCCAGCGAGATCGCCGTCGGCAAGCCCGCAGCCAGCTCTTTGGCGAATGTCGGCCCGGAGATCACCGCCAGCGGGATCGCTGTTCCCAACGCTTCGCGGGCAACGTCCTGCAACAGACGTCCGGTTTCCGCTTCCAGCCCTTTCGTCGCCCACACAATACGCGCATCCGCACGCATCAGCGGCTTAATCTGACGCAGGACTTCGCCAAACACATGGCTTGGCACCACAATCAAAATATTGCGGCTGGCCGCCAGCGCGGTCGCGAGGTCGCTTTCCAGATACAGTGAGTCAGGGAACGGAACGTCCGGGAGAAACGCCACGTTGCAGCGGTCGTGTTGCAACGTCGCGATATGTTTTGGATCGTGGCCCCACAGGACCACGTCGTGACCATTTCTTGCCAGTGTGATGGCAAGAGCGGTGCCGTAAGAGCCGGCACCGATCACAGTCATTGACGCATTAACAGTGCTCATCAGGCATCCTGATGTTGTTCGGCACCTTCGCCAGCCTGCTGCTGTAGATAGTTCATAAACAGCGCATCAAAGTTGACTGGCGCAAGGTTCAGTTGCGGGAATGTACCGCGAGAAACCAGGCTGGTGATGCATTCACGCGCATACGGGAACAGGATGTTCGGGCAGTATGCACCCAGGCAATGCGCCATCTGGTTACCTTCGATGCCGCCGATAGAGAAGATACCGCCCTGCTGGACTTCGCACAGGAATGCAGTTTCTTCGCCCAGGGAGGCGGTCACGGTGACACGCAGTACGACTTCATACACGTCATCCGCCAGTTGGGTGGATGCGGTATCCAGATCAAGTTTAACCTCTGGCTGCCAGTCTTTCTGGAAAACGTGCGGCGCATTTGGCGCTTCGAAAGAGACATCCTTGGTGTAGATGCGCTGGATCTGGAAAGTCATCTCGGTGTTGTTTTGTTCTGACATGGAAAAACCCTTTTTAATTGTCCTAAAGTCTCTAGCTCAGCAGCGGATCGAGTCCACCGCGGGCGTCGAGCGCATACAAGTCATCACAGCCGCCAATGTGCTGCGCATCAATAAAAATCTGTGGAACCGTTGTGCGACCACTGCGTTGGATCATCTCTTCGCGTTTAATCGCGTCACCATCAATCGGCAGTTCCTTAAACGTTACGCCTTTGCTGGACAGCAGCGCTTTCGCTCGGTGGCAGAACGGGCACGTTGCTTTGGTGTAGATCTCAATATTGGCCATCACTTAACTCCTTATTTACCGCGCACTAAAGGAAGATTCTCCCCGCTCCAGCCGGAGATGCCTTCTTTCAGCACCGTTACGTTTTCAAAGCCTGCTTTATGCAGTGCGTTGGCAGATTCCTGCGCCTGCATGCCAGTGCCGTCAACAACAATAATCGGCTGGGCTTTATGCTTCTCCAGCTCACCAATGTTGTTCGCTTTAATTTCCGCTGGCAGCAGGTTGATAGCACCTGCAATATGGCCCTTGCGGAAATCGTCGCGCTGACGCAGATCGACAACCACGGCGTCCTCTTTGTTGATCAGACGTGTCGCTTCACCGCGGGTGATCACCTTAATTTTAGACGTCAGTCCCTTAAATGTGGTGAACAGTACAGCGACCAGCAGGCCAATCCACGCGATGCTCAGAACCGGGTGGCGGCTAACGAATTGCATAATTTCTTGCATGGGGGGTAACAACTCCCGACTAAGTGATTAAAAAAACCAGGACAGGAGTATACCTGTGCGCTGTGGCAAATACAGCCAGCGACATAAAGCTAATCTATTTTCTGCGGCATGCCACGTAAAAAAAGCCTCAAAATGGCCTGAGAACAGCCTTGCCCCCGCGCTTTCTTTGATCTTCTGCGGCTATTTTATCGATTCAGCTGTAGTAAAATTACGCAAATTTTTTGTCTCTTGAGCATGAGGTTGTCGCAATGTCGGTTTCTAAAAAACCTATGGTACTGGTGATTCTGGATGGCTATGGCTACCGTGAAGATCAACAGGATAACGCCATTTTCAACGCCAAAACCCCGGTTATGGATGCGCTATGGGCAAAACGTCCCCACACCCTGATTGATGCGTCTGGTCTGGAAGTCGGCCTGCCGGATCGTCAGATGGGCAACTCTGAAGTGGGTCACGTTAACCTGGGCGCAGGCCGTATCGTTTATCAGGACCTGACGCGCCTGGACGTTGAAATCAAAGAACGTACATTCTTTGCCAACCCAACGCTCACCGGAGCGGTTGATAAAGCCGTTGCCGCAGGCAAGGCCGTGCACATTATGGGCCTGCTCTCTGCAGGCGGCGTGCACAGCCACGAAGATCACATCATGGCGATGGTAGAGCTGGCCGCTGAGCGCGGTGCGGAAAAAATCTATCTGCACGCCTTCCTGGATGGTCGCGATACGCCGCCACGCAGCGCAAAAGGTTCTCTGAAAGCCTTTGAAGATAAATTTGCCGCACTGGGCAAAGGCCGCGTGGCATCCATCGTTGGTCGTTACTATGCCATGGACCGCGACAACCGCTGGGACCGCGTTGAGCAAGCCTATGATCTGCTGACCCTGGCAAAAGGCGAGTTCCAGTTCCCGACCGCCGTTGAAGGCCTGGAAGCGGCTTACGCGCGTGATGAAAACGACGAATTTGTGAAGGCAACCGTGATCCGCGCTGAAGGCCAGGCCGATGCCGCTATGGAAGATGGCGATGCGCTGATCTTCATGAACTTCCGTGCTGACCGCGCGCGCGAAATCACCCGCGCCTTCGTCAACAGCGATTTCGACGGTTTCGCCCGTAAGAAAGTGGCGAAGATCGATTTCATCCAGTTGACCGAGTATGCAGCGGATATCAAAGCCCCATGCGCGTATCCACCCGCTTCCCTGGAAAATACCTTCGGCGAGTGGATGGCGAAAAACGATAAAACGCAGCTGCGCATCTCCGAAACTGAGAAGTATGCGCACGTGACCTTCTTCTTTAACGGCGGCGTAGAAGAGCCGTTTAAAGGCGAAGACCGCATCCTGATTAACTCGCCGAAAGTCGCCACTTACGATCTCCAGCCAGAAATGAGCTCTGCGGAGCTGACCGAAAAACTGGTGGCCGCGATCGAAAGCGGTAAATACGACACCATCATCTGTAACTATCCGAATGGCGACATGGTGGGCCACACCGGCGTGATGGAAGCTGCCGTTAAAGCGGTTGAAGCGCTGGACCACTGCGTTGAGCAGGTCGCGAAAGCGGTTGAATCCGTGGGCGGCCAGCTGCTGATCACCGCTGACCACGGTAACGCAGAACAGATGCGTGACCCGGCAACCGGTCAGGCGCATACCGCCCATACCAACCTGCCTGTTCCACTGATTTATGTAGGTGATAAGTCAGTGAAAGCAGTGGAAGGCGGCAAGCTTTCCGACATCGCGCCAACCATGTTGTCGCTGATGGGTATGGAAATCCCTGAAGAGATGACTGGCAAGCCGCTGTTCATCGTGGAATAATCGCTCCCCATGAGGGGAAAGGCGATTTTTTCAATCACATGGGTCGTGAAGCCGTTTCGGTTATCAGTCAGACCTCTGCTTTGCGCCAGCGCACTCAGCGCTGGCGTATTGCTGTGCGCCGCATCTGCCCACGCGGATGACCGCGACCAGCTCAAATCCATTCAGGCCGATATCGCCGCCAAAGAGCGTGTGGTACGCCAGCAGCAGCAGCAGCGCTCTGCCCTGCTTGCCCAGCTTAAAAAGCAGGAAGAGGCTATTTCCGCCGCCGCGCGTAAGCTGCGTGAAACACAAAACACCCTTGCCCAGCTTAATAAGCAAATCGATGAAATGAACGCATCGATTGCGAAACTGGAGCGTCAGCGCGATGCCCAGGAGCGGAACCTTGCTGCACAGCTTGATGCCGCTTTCCGCCAGGGTGAGCACACAGGCCTTCAGTTGATCCTCAGCGGTGAAGAGAGCCAGCGCGGTCAGCGTTTACAGGCCTATTTCGGCTATCTCAACCAGGCTCGTCAGGAGACCATTGCGCAGCTGAAACAGACGCGCGAAGAAGTCACCACGCAAAAAGCCGAGCTGGAAGAGAAGCAGAGCCAGCAGCAAACGCTGCTCTACGATCAGCAGGCGCAGCAGGAGAAGCTTGAGCAGGCGCGCAATGAGCGTAAGAAGACGCTCGCCGGGCTGGAGTCCTCTATCCAGGCAGGACAAAGCCAACTGAGCGAAATGCGCGCCAACGAATCCAGACTGCGTAACAGCATTGCCCGGGCAGAAGCCGCGGCCAAAGCGCGCGCCGAAAAAGAAGCGCGCGAAGCGCAGGCGGTGCGTAATAAGCAGCAGGAAGCCTCCCGGAAAGGCACCACCTACAAACCGACTGAAAATGAACGTTCCCTGATGTCGCGTACCGGCGGCCTCGGCTCCCCGCGTGGTCAGGCTTACTGGCCCGTTCGCGGTACGATCCTGCATCGCTATGGCGAACAGTTGCAGGGTGAGCTACGTTGGAAGGGGATCGTTATCGGTGCGTCTGAAGGTAGCGAAGTGAAAGCCATCGCCGATGGCCGCGTGATCCTGGCCGACTGGCTACAGGGTTACGGGCTCGTGGTGGTGGTCGAGCACGGTAAAGGCGACATGAGTCTTTACGGCTACAACCAGAGCGCGCTGGTCAGCGTTGGCACTCAGGTGCGCGCGGGTCAACCCATTGCCCTTGTGGGCAGCAGTGGCGGTCAGGGCCGCCCGTCACTCTATTTCGAAATTCGTCGTCAGGGTCAGGCGGTCAATCCACAGCCGTGGTTGGGAAGATAAGTTTTGCTTCAATTTCGTCGAATTGTTTTTTCCGTCGTCAGCGCACTGGCGCTGGCTGCACCGGTTTATGCAGGCAAACTCGCGATTGTGATTGATGACTTCGGTTATCGACCACACTATGAAAATCAGGTGCTGGCGATGCCGTCAGCCATCTCTGTCGCCGTCCTGCCTAATGCGCCTCACGCGCATGAAATGGCGACCAAAGCGCACAATGGCGGCCATCAGGTTCTCATCCATCTGCCGATGGCCCCTCTCAGCAAGCAGCCGCTGGAAAAAGATACCCTGCGTCCGGACATGAGCAGCGACGAGATCGATCGGATCATCCGCGATGCGTACAATAAAGTGCCGTATGCCGTGGGTCTGAATAACCATATGGGCAGCGCGATGACCTCCAGCCTGTACGGTATGCTGAAAGTGATGCAGGCCCTGGAGCGTTACAATCTCTACTTCCTCGACAGCATGACCATCGGCAATAGCCAGGCGATGCGTGCCGCTCAGGGGACGGGTGTAAAAGTCATCAAGCGCAAAGTCTTCCTGGACGACTCCCAGAACGAAGCGGATATCCGCGTGCAGTTCAACCGCGCGGTACAGCTGGCGCGCCGTAACGGTTCGGCGATTGCCATTGGGCATCCGCATCCGTCTACCGTTCGCGTTTTGCAGCAAATGTTGCCGGGCTTACCCGCCGATATCACGCTGGTACGTCCGAGCGATCTGCTCAATGAACCTCAGGTGGATACTTCCCGTCCGGGTAGCGCGCAACCACCCACAACGCAGCCGCGTAATCCATTCCGCGGCGTGAAGAACTGCTCGCTGAAACAGCCGCCTGAACCGGTCTATGCAACCCGCTTCTTCACGGTGATTGGCGAAAGCATCAGCAGCAGTACGCTGGTTAAATACGTCCAGCAACAGTGGCAGGGTTGGGGGAAAAAAGCCTGATCGGCTAACGCCTATTCTGCCAGATAAGAGTCCGACTGCTCTTTTGCAACGGACTCTTTCTTTTCTCGATCCTGATACCAGGCCTTGAAATACTTCAAAAAACTGTACGCCGTGGCATAAAACCCTGTCACCACACCCACTTTGCCCTGACGCCACGCACCGCTAAACAGATACCATTTGAAAAATGCGCCGATAGCGCTGATCGCGCCGCGACCAAGAGAGGGACGTATCGTCTGATATTGAACCAGGCGAGTGGTATATCCGTTTAATTTATTGAAAAGTTCATTTAGTGAATAAAACGTATCATGTCTGACATAGCCAGGAATACGTTCAGAACGGAGAAAACCTTCAACCTGATCGTCTACTGGCCGGTTATTAAATCGCGACTGCGTACGGTTAAAAAGACGCACCGGATAATCCGGAGATGAGACTGGATAAATCGTTCGGACATTTTCTCCCAGAACAAACCAGTGACGACATATCCGCCACGCCATATCCGGTTCGGGTTCATCGCCCATTTTTAATTTTAAAATAGCACCAACGGTTTCTTGATCGAGTATTTCGTCACTGTCCATGCACAGCACCCAGTCGTTGTGCGCATGGGATACGGCATGATTCATCTGCTCGCCGTGCCAGCTGTATTTTTTGAATATGGGCGACAATCCATAACTCTGGCAAATATATATCGTTGCGTCTGTACTGCCGGAATCAACTACAACGAATTCATCCGCTATTTTTAAAAGAGGAGGAATAACATCGTGCAACGTTCTTTCGGAGTTAAACGTTAATAAGCAAACCGTTATTTTAAACATATTCTCACTCTCTCAAAAACAACATAAATTTTTTGCGCTAATACTATCGAATTGAGAAGAGGCGATTAAAGTCTTAAATCGCACTTTTAAAATAAGCGCGTTTAAAACCTTTCCTTATAAAAAGACAAAGAAATACAAAAAATCTATTTTATTTCAGTAAATTCTTTATAATGCGGTCAGATGAAGGGTAGCATACGGATTCAGACATGCCGCAAAAACGTAAAATCCTCCTCCTGGACACAGGCAAAGAATGGGGGGGAGGTACCAACAGTATGCTTGAGCTTCTGAAGCGAATCAACCGCGACAAATTCGACATTACCTGTTGTTTTTACAGTGATTATAGTCGTGCTGAAGGTCAAACGATAGGCCAGGTGCTCAACAGCATTGGGATCCCATTACTCGTTATCCCTCAACGTAAGCAACCGGCATGGGCAAAACTCCTGAAAGAAGCGGGACGTGGTCTGCTGTTTTTCTCGCGTTCGGCGCGCAAAGCATTTACGCGGCATATTGATACCCTGTGGCGTATCCGGCCCAACGTCAGCAAGATCGAGACCATTTTCAGGGAAGGTGGATTCGATACGCTGTATATGAACAACCAGCCAGGCTCTAATGAAGAAGGGTATCTGGCGGGCGCAAACCTGCGTGCACGGATAATCCAGCACTGCCGGATTGAACCAGTGCTGACCCCGCCGCTGGTGAAGCTGGTGAATGCCCATGCCACAAAAATCATTGCCGTCTCGCACGGCGTTGAACGCGTGCTACTTCAGCATGGCGTCCGGCCAGAGCTGTGTACCACGGTCAACAATGCCATCGACATCCATCAGCCTTTGCCGGACCGATGCGCGATGCGCCAGCGACTGAATATTGAAGACGATACGTTTGTATTCGGCAGCATTGGCTCGTTAATCCCTCGTAAGGCCAACCACCACACGCTGGAGGCGCTGGCACAGTTCAGCCAGAGACACCCGCAGGCAAAATGGAAAATGGTGCTGGTCGGTGAAGGGGCTGAACGCGGCGCGCTGGCTGCACAAGCTGATGCATCAGGTATTGCTGAGCACGTCATTTTTACCGGTTTCCAGAACACGCCTTTTGACTATCTCGCCACTTTTGACGCGTTCATTCTGGCCTCGCAGAGCGAAGGCTTGCCCCGCGTCGTGCTGGAATCAATGCTGCTCAACATCCCCGTGATTGGTTCAAAAGTGACCGGCACGGCAGAATTGATCGACCATGAGTCGACCGGGCTGCTGTTCCCCTGGAGCGACGTGTCGCAACTTGCTCAACATCTGGATAATATCTGGCAGGATCCTGCTCTGCGCGCCCGGCTCGCCGCAGCCGCGCACCAGAATGTCTGCAACATGTATGCCATTGAAAGCTATGTTAACGGTGTCGAGGCCGTTCTTGGCGCGCAATAACCAAACGAGAAGAACATGTTTAAATTCCTGAATGCTCGCTACCGCCACATTACCGGGCGTCATAACATTCCTTACGCTTCCCTTCCGGTCACGCGCGATCTCGTTGCGGTTGATTCCATTGTGATCCCGTGTACGGGCGCGGATTTCGTCGAAGAGGCGTTATTGTCAGCGACCTTTGCAGAGCGTTATGCCTCTGACGTCAGCGAGATTGTTATCGTCAGCGATCAGCCTGAATCCGCTTTCGGCGAACTGCCGCCAAAAACCCGCGTTGTTACCCTCACGCTTCCAAAACGTGAAGAAGGTTACCGCTATAAGCAGATCTACCTCAGTCGTCTGGTGAAGCTTAACGCTCCGTTGCAGGCGCGCGGTGAAGGTGTGCTGATGATCGACTCCGATCTCAACCTGCTTAAAATGCCAGAGATCAACATGGCGGATATGCACATCTACTCCAGCTTCCGTCAGGGCAAAATGATTGCCAAGCTGGACGGTGCGCCAGCGGAGAAAGTGCCGGCGTATTACAAAGAAACGGTGCGCCCGTATCTGGTCGATCACGTTAACGGCGCGTTTCTTGCCGCCACCAAAAAGACCTGGCGCCGTATCTGCCCGCTGTGGCTGACGCTGTTCCAGGATACCTGGGAGCTGATGGACGATACGCAGCCGCCGACCGATCAGCTGCCGCTCGCTGCGCTGCTGGACATGCTGGATGTCAAAACGGTTAACCTGGGCGACTGGATGAACTGGCCGGTCTCCAAGAAGATCGGCGGACAGGAAGCCGTTGTGCCGAAAGAGGTGATTGGCGCGCACGGCGGTTTCCCGCTTTCCGAATGGCAGAAGTATCTGGAATCACCGGATAATAAGCTGCTGTTCAAAGGTCAGGATTACACCCGCAAGGTGCGTTACCTGACGGACGAAGAGAAAAAGAATCAGTAAAAAAGGGGCCTCAGGCCCCTTTTTGATTACTTATCCCAGCTCAGGATCACTTTCCCTGACTGGCCGGAACGCATTGCGTCGAAGCCCTGCTGGAACTCATCGATGGAGAAACGGTGAGTGATAATCGGGGACAGATCCAGACCGGACTGGATCAGCGCAGCCATCTTGTACCAGGTTTCGAACATCTCGCGGCCATAAATGCCCTTAATGAACAGCCCTTTGAAGATGACTTTGTTCCAGTCGATGGACATATCTGACGGCGGAATACCCAGCATCGCGATTCGGCCTCCGTGGTTCATGGTGTCGAGCATGGTGCGGAACGCCGGTGGCGCGCCGGACATCTCCAGACCCACGTCAAAACCTTCGGTCATGCCCAGCTCTTCCATCACGTCTGTCAGGCTCTCTTTCGAGACATCCACCGCGCGGGTGACGCCCATTTTGCGCGCCAGCGACAGGCGGTATTCGTTCACGTCGGTGATCACCACGTTGCGCGCACCCACATGCTTCGCCACGGCTGCCGCCATAATGCCGATTGGGCCCGCGCCGGAGACCAGCACGTCTTCACCCACCAGGTCGAAGGAGAGCGCCGTGTGTACCGCGTTGCCGAACGGGTCGAAGATGGAGGCCAGGTCGTCAGAGATATTGTCCGGGATTTTGAACGCGTTAAACGCCGGGATCACCAGGTATTCCGCGAAGCAGCCCGGACGGTTCACGCCCACGCCGACGGTGTTGCGGCACAGGTGCGTACGCCCACCGCGACAGTTGCGGCAGTGACCGCAGGTAATGTGGCCTTCACCGGAGACACGGTCGCCAATGTTGAAGCCTTTCACTTCCTGGCCAATGCCGACCACTTCGCCGACATATTCGTGGCCGACAACCATTGGCACGGGAATGGTTTTTTGCGACCACTGGTCCCAGTTGTAGATGTGAACGTCAGTACCGCAGATGGCGGTTTTACGAATTTTGATCAGCAGATCGTTATGACCGACTTCCGGCTCCGGCACGTCGGTCATCCAAATCCCTTCTTCCGCTTTCAGTTTGGATAACGCTTTCATCACACGTCCTCAGGCAATTACGCCCAGCTGTTTGCCGATGCGGGTAAAGGCTTCCACCGCACGTTCAATTTGTTCAGGCGAGTGCGCCGCAGACATCTGGGTGCGGATACGCGCCTGACCTTTTGGTACCACCGGGAAGAAGAACCCGGTCACGTAAATCCCTTCTTTCTGAAGCTCACGAGCAAATTTCTGCGCGACAACCGCGTCGCCCAGCATCACCGGAATGATCGCATGGTCAGCGCCGGCCAAGGTGAATCCTGCGGCACTCATTTTTTCACGGAACAGGCGGGCGTTAGCCCACAGGCGGTCGCGCAGCTCAGCACCGGATTCCACCATCTCCAGCACTTTAATAGAGGCGGCCACAATCGCCGGCGCCAGGGAGTTGGAGAACAGGTACGGGCGGGAGCGCTGACGCAGCCACTCAACCACCTCTTTGCGCGCAGCAGTGTAGCCGCCAGACGCGCCACCAAGCGCTTTGCCCAGCGTACCGGTGATGATATCTACGCGGCCCATTACGTCGCAGTATTCGTGGGAGCCGCGGCCATTTTCGCCGACAAAGCCAACCGCGTGAGAGTCATCCACCATCACCAGCGCGTCGTATTTATCCGCCAGATCGCACACGCCTTTCAGGTTGGCGATCACGCCGTCCATGGAGAACACGCCGTCGGTGGCGATCAGCACGTGGCGGGCACCGGCTTCACGGGCCTCTTTCAGGCGGGCTTCCAGCTCAACCATGTCGTTGTTGGCGTAGCGGAAACGCTTTGCTTTGCACAGGCGCACACCGTCGATGATGGAGGCGTGGTTCAGGGCGTCGGAGATAATCGCGTCTTCTGCACCGAGCAGGGTCTCAAACAGACCGCCGTTGGCGTCGAAGCAGGAGGAGTACAGAATCGCGTCTTCCATTCCGAGGAAGTTCGCCAGCTTTTGCTCAAGCTGCTTGTGGCTGTCCTGGGTACCGCAGATAAAGCGAACGGAGGCCATGCCGAAGCCGTGGGTATCCATGCCGTTTTTCGCCGCGGCAATCAGCTCAGGGTGATTCGCAAGACCTAAATAGTTGTTCGCGCAAAAGTTGATCACATGGCTGCCGTCGGCAACGGTGATGTCCGCCTGCTGGGCAGACGTGATAATACGCTCTTCTTTGAACAACCCTTCCGCACGTGCGGTGTCGAGGTCGCTGTTTAACTGTTTGTAAAAATCACCACGCATTGCAATTCTCCAGACTCGGCAAATTTTGGCACATATTACCCAAACCAATAGTTCATGACGAGATGACGCCGTATCTCTTCTCGTTTTTGCAGCATAAATCACGTGTACCCCTGCTGCATATCGGTGAATGGCTGAAGACCGGGCATTGTGATGATATGATAGAGAGATTAGCGTTCGGGATGTTCCCCGGACTCCACACTTCAAAGGTTACAGTTATGATCATCGTTACCGGCGGCGCGGGCTTTATCGGCAGCAATATTGTTAAGGCCCTCAATGACAAAGGCATCACCGACATCCTGGTGGTGGACAACCTGAAAGACGGCACCAAGTTCGTAAACCTGGTGGATCTGAACATCGCTGACTACATGGATAAAGAAGACTTTCTTATCCAGATTATGGCGGGTGAAGAGTTCGGCGAGATCGAAGCCATCTTCCACGAAGGGGCCTGTTCCTCCACCACCGAGTGGGACGGCAAGTACATGATGGATAACAACTATCAGTACTCCAAAGAGATCCTGCACTACTGCCTGGAGCGTGAAATTCCGTTCCTGTACGCCTCTTCCGCGGCAACCTACGGTGGACGCACTTCAGATTTCATCGAATCCCGCGAGTATGAGCAGCCGCTGAACGTTTACGGTTACTCCAAATTCCTGTTTGATGAGTACGTGCGTCAGATCCTCCCAGAAGCCAACTCTCAGATTGTCGGCTTCCGCTACTTCAACGTCTACGGACCGCGCGAAGGCCACAAAGGCAGCATGGCGAGCGTGGCGTTCCACCTGAACACCCAGTTAAATAACGGCGAAAGTCCGAAACTGTTCGAAGGCAGCGACGGCTTTAAGCGTGACTTCGTCTACGTAGGCGACGTGGCGGCAGTGAACCTGTGGTTCCTGGAAAACGGCGTGTCCGGCATTTTCAACCTGGGCACAGGCCGCGCGGAATCCTTCCAGGCGGTGGCAGACGCGACGCTGGCTTACCATAAGAAAGGCAGCATCGAGTACATTCCGTTCCCGGATAAGCTGAAAGGCCGCTACCAGGCATTCACCCAGGCGGACCTGACTAACCTGCGCGCCGCAGGCTACGACAAGCCGTTCAAGACCGTTGCCGAAGGCGTAACGGAATATATGGCCTGGCTGAACCGTGACCGCGATATAAATTCACAAAATCATTCGAGCGGTATCAAGGCGGCAACTAAGTGAATCTCCGGGAGCTTACAAAAGTAAGTGACTGGAGTGAACGCAGGCAGCCAACGCAGAGACAGCTTGAAGGATGAAGTGAATGAAAATACTGGTGATCGGCCCGTCCTGGGTGGGCGACATGATGATGTCGCAAAGTCTCTATCGCACGCTCAAGGCGCGTTATCCCCAGGCGATAATCGACGTGATGGCACCCGCATGGTGCCGTCCGCTGTTATCGCGTATGCCGGAAGTGAACGAGGCGATCCCGATGCCGCTCGGCCACGGGGCGCTGGAAATCGGTGAACGCCGCAAACTCGGCCATAGCCTGCGCGAGAAACGCTATGATCGCGCATATGTCCTGCCAAACTCCTTCAAATCCGCTCTCGTGCCCTTCTTTGCGGGCATCCCGCACCGTACCGGTTGGCGCGGTGAAATGCGCTACGGCCTGCTTAACGACGCCCGGGTGCTGGATAAAGAGGCCTGGCCGCTGATGGTAGAACGCTACGTGGCGCTGGCCTACGACAAAGGCGTGATGCGCAGCGCGAAAGATCTGCCGCAGCCGCTACTGTGGCCGCAGCTCCAGGTAAGCGACGGGGAGAAATCCCACACCTGCAACGCGTTTGGCATTTCGTCCGAACGCCCGATGATTGGCTTCTGCCCCGGCGCGGAGTTTGGTCCGGCAAAACGCTGGCCGCACTATCACTACGCAGAGCTGGCGAAACAGCTGATCGACGAAGGCTATCAAATTGTGCTGTTTGGCTCGGCGAAAGATCACGAGGCGGGCAATGAAATTCTCGCCACGCTCAGCACCGAGCAACAGGCCTGGTGCCGAAACCTGGCCGGGGAAACGCAGCTCGAGCAGGCGGTTATTTTGATTGCCGCCTGTAAAGCCGTTGTCAGCAACGACTCTGGCCTGATGCACGTCGCCGCCGCGCTGGATCGTCCGCTGGTGGCGCTGTATGGCCCGAGCAGCCCGGACTTCACGCCGCCGCTGTCGCACAAAGCGCGCGTGATCCGTTTGATCACCGGCTACCACAAGGTACGTAAAGGTGATGCCGCAGAAGGCTACCATCAGAGCCTGATCGACATTACGCCGCAGCGCGTTCTCGAAGAGCTCAACGAACTTCTGTTGAGCGAAGAAGGATAACGAATGCGGGTATTGATCGTTAAAACCTCTTCGATGGGCGATGTGCTGCATACGCTGCCGTCACTGACGGACGCGATGCAGGCCATTCCCGGCATTCGTTTTGACTGGGTGGTGGAAGAAGGCTTCGCGCAGATCCCCACCTGGCACGAAGCGGTTGACCGCGTGATCCCGGTGGCCATTCGCCGCTGGCGCAAAGCATGGTTCTCCGCACCGATTAAAGCCGAACGTAAAGCCTTCCGCGAAGCGGTGCAGGCCCGGCGTTACGACGCGATCATTGACGCTCAGGGCCTGGTGAAAAGCGCCGCGCTGGTCACGCGTCTGGCGCACGGCGTAAAGCACGGCATGGACTGGCAAACCGCCCGCGAACCGCTGGCGAGCCTGTTCTATAATCGTCGCCACCATATTGCGAAGCAGCAGCACGCCGTGGAACGTACCCGCGAGCTGTTCGCGAAAAGCCTGGGCTATGCAAAACCTGAAGCCCAGGGTGACTACGCTATTGCACAGCATTTTTTGCGCGAGACGGAGGAGCATGCTGAACCGTATCTGGTGTTCCTGCATGCCACAACGCGCGACGATAAGCACTGGCCGGAAACGCACTGGAGAAGGCTGATTGAACTAATGCAACCTTGCGGTATCCATATTAAACTCCCGTGGGGTGCAGAACATGAGCGGCAGCGTGCGGAGCGTCTGGCAGCAGGCTTTTCCCACGTTGAGGTGTTACCCAAACTCACGCTGGCGCAGGTTGCCGCACAGCTGGCGGGCGCTAACGCCGTCGTTTCTGTGGATACAGGGTTAAGCCATTTAACCGCCGCACTGGATCGTCCTAATATCACGATTTTCGGCCCGACCGATCCGGGGTTGATCGGGGGTTACGGTAAAAACCAGCATCAGATGGTCAGCCCTACGCAACAAACGAAGGATATTAGCGCAGATGCTATTTTTTCATTTTTACAGGGCAGCCATCGGCTTTCCAACAGGGATATTTAACCCATGAGTTATGTATTTCTGCTGATTTTACTCTTTCCGGTGAAACTCCTCCGGAAGCTGTTTCGAAAAGACACGGGCAAAAACCTTGTCATTCAGACAGCCAAAATCGGTGACTTTATTAATGCGACACCTCTACTGGCATATCTGCAAAAAAGCGATGTGTTGGTCAGTCGCAGCGTTGGTGCGCTGGCGAAGCATGATGAGACTATCGAGCAGATCTATTTTATTGAGCAGCATAAGCGCAACCTGTGGCGTAAACTGTGCTTCGCGTGCAGGATCATGAACCGCTACGACAACGTCTACCTGCTACAACCCAACAGCGTGAACCTCTTTTTTGCCGCCGTCTGCAATGCTAAAAACAAACAATTTTTAACCATTTACACGCGCAGGTGGTATCACGGGATTTTCTATCTTGCGGCTGACGGTACCGTTGAGCATGGCAAAAAAACGCTTTCGGTGACGAACTACCTGAAACTGGCCGACCGCGCACTCACATGGCAAGACTCTCCCAAGCACGCCACAAAGCCGCTCTTTGAACCGACGACCTGGCCGGCCATTCTTGATAAACCTGACGTTATCCGCATCGGCATCAGTATTGCGGCGGGCAATAAAGCTAAAACCGTTCCTCCGGTTATCTGGAAGCGGATTGTTGATCAACTCGCTGATTTACCCTGCGAGTTTTATGTCTTCGGCGCGCCAAATGAACAGTCGTGGATGGACGATATCACCCGCCTTTACGGTGAAATCCCTAATTTTATCAATCTTATTGGCAAAATTTCGCTGGAAGAGCTTCCCTGGGCCATTTCTAAGATGGACTGTTATATCGCGTCTGACTCGGGGAATGTGTATATCGCAGACGCCGTTGGCGTTCCGGTAGTCCTGCTGTTTGGTCCGTGTTGTCACTATGAACAACGTCCGCTTGGCAATGTGTTGCTGATCGGGAATGACGACAACATTTGTTCTTATGTGTTTGAAACGCGCTATTACTTCCCGCAAGAACGGGAAGCACTATTCTCTGTCACTGACTCCGCGTTACACGATCTTCAGCAGTTTATCCGTACATTACCCAAAGCCCGCTCACTGGCTAGCGCTACCGACGCTCAAGGAAACTAATTTTTATGGCTTTTTTAAGCGTCATTATTGCTGCGCATAACGCTGAAGCTACGCTGCATGCCACGCTTTCAAGCCTGCTGGCAGCCACCGTTCAAGGCACTGAAATTATTATTTTTAATGACAGTTCTGAGGATACCACGCAGGCAATAATTGAAGAGTGGTCACCTAAATTTCCTCAGATCATAACGCGCACCGTGAACTTTCGTAACGTCGGCCGGGTACGAAACAGTGCTGTCGCACTGGCATCCGGTGAATATATTACGATGCTCGACAGTGACGATTGCTTAAAGCCGGGCAGCCTCAGGGACGCAATTACCTTTCTGAAAGCGCAACGTCCGGATATGTTACTGACACGTTTGCTTGAGATTCGCGATCCCCGGAAAATGACTTCAGACTGGCAGGGATTCAACCCTGTGCCATTGTCACAACATGAAGCAGTCGCTCGTTTCTTACGCCATAAAGACTTTCAGGCGCATCTCATTGGCCAGTTTATTCATCGTAGCCTGTACGAGAGCAACCCTATTCCTCCAATGTTATGTTATGAGGATTTCGCTGTCTTCCCCGGAATGTTGATGCAATCGAGCAAAATAGTCTATCAACGCCAGGGGCATTATTATTACGTCAAGCGTCGCGACAGTTTGTCGAGCAGTCTGGACGCCAGCAAAATTTCAACGCTTGTCGAATGCACGTTACAGATGGAAAGAACATTTCCGTCAAGCTACAGGCATCTTGTCAATTGCCACTGGTTTGATATTTACAGCAACCATCGGTCCTGTCTTACAGACCAACAATTGCAACTCGTGAAACAACGCGTAAAGGCCATGTACACATTGTCTTTTTTCCTGTCCACCGATGTTCGTTTTAGCTACAAAAAAAGGGTTATTGAGGCGTTATGGAAAAAATAAAACCACGGCTATATCAACTGACGATTGCTTTGAGCCTCATCTCTTTGATGCTGGCATTAGTCAGTTCAGGGAAGCAAAGAGAGTTTTTCTATATTGCTATTTACGTCAGTATTATTGGCCTGGCTTTCGAATATAAAAAAATCACTCTTCGACCTTTTACTATAGCGCTGCCCATTCTGCTGATTGGGTTACTTAACCTCGGCTGGTACTTAATCTATGAGTATCATAACGAGGGACTCAACCTTTACAGCGACTATCTAGGCGCCAGCAAAAAGTTAATTTTAGCGAGTATCCTGATTTTCTATATTGACCGCTTTAAGTTTTACATTGATAAAGACAACTTCAGGAAATTTTTCTTCTACGCAGCGGCCTTAGGGTTTGTGCTCGCCACAGGATATGGCTTGTGGCAGGCCTCGCAAGGTATGACTCGCGTTGAGATGGCAATTAACCGTGCCACCGTTTCAGCCTATGTTTATTCTGTCCTGTCACTGGCTTTCGTATACAGTCTTTACCTTCAGCAGAACGTGAAGCTGTATGTTGTTGCGGGCTTCACTATATTAATCTCTTACTTCGTCATACTGTTGACGGGTACCCGTGCTGCGATGGGTTTATATCTGCTTCTGGCGGTTGTGCTCACGCTGTATCATTTCAGAAAGATTCATCTCAAATCCACTCTCATTTTTTTATGTATTGTGGCCGGCATTGTCGTCGTGAGCTACAAGCCGTTGATTGCACCGAAAATAACGCAAACCCAAATTGAAGTTGAGAATTATCAGAAAGGCTATGACCGCACGTCACTTGGCGCACGTTTTTCGATGTGGACTGTCGGGATCGCTAATGGTCTTGCACATCCGTTGGGGCAATCACTTGAAGACCGTGAAACGTGGACACGGCAGTATATAAAAGACGGGCATCCTCACCTTGGCAGTGCACTCGAATACATCAAGGTCCACCTGCATAATGAATTTATTGAGAAATACTCTTTGCAGGGGATCCCCGGCGTGGCGGTAATGCTCTTTTTCTTCGTTTCGATGATTGTGTATGCCTTACGAAACAGAAACGCACTGCTCCTAACCTCAATGCTACTTTTGATTTTGTATGGACTGACGGATGTCATACTGCTCAGTTCAGAAGCCTTAATCTTCTTTATGGTTTTGTTTGCATTAAGTACACCTTTCACCCAAACAAAGCAGCATTAACAAATATGCCCGCCTGGCGGGCATAACTATTTTTTGTACTGGTAAAACTCCGCCAGCGTCTTCCCCACGGTCTTATCTGATAACCAGGTAAAGAGCTGCTCCAGATCCTGATAAAGCCCCTCAATCGCGGCCTCGTCTTTAAAAGTAGGGCTCCCGCCAGGCATAAATTCCGACGAATGCAGCATGAACTCTACGTAGTCATTTCCCTGAGACAGGCACTGCTGCGCAACCTGAATCATCTCCTGCGCGTTACCGCCGGACGGGCGTAACCAGTTAACTGACGGAGAACGGTATTTACCGCGCAGACGATCGTAACCCTGCTTCAGGGAATTCAGCCATGCCGGGTGTTTATACTGGATACTCATCGGAACTTCGAGTAAGGGGCTATTTCCCGGCCGGGAAATGTCGTCTACGTCCAAAAAGTAGGCACGATCGGGAAAATGCTGGTAATTCGTTCCGCCATTACCCTGCGGGGCACCTTTCGCGTTGCGCCAGTTCACGCGCGGCGTAACGGAACAATCTACCTGATACCCCAGCTCAATCAGCAACCGGGCGTAACGGCTGTCGAATGCCCAGCGCCCGGCGCGATGGCTGAGCATTTTTGTCTGGAAGGTCTCTTCCAGTAGGCGGGTCATGAACAGCACTTTCTCACGCATGACCTCGTCTGAAAACTCAATCAGATAAGGCTGCCAGCGCCAGTCATCACCGGTCAGATCGTGCTCCGGAGGGCTGTTCCAGGCATGGAGATGCATTCCTACCTCGCCCTGCCCCCGGGCTATGACCTCTTTCGCGAACTCAATGAACACCGGTTCGACGGCCATCTCGTAGTTGGTGAGCCAGACAGGCTTAAAGCCGAAACGCTCGCAAAGCGTCTGAAACCGCGCCAGGTAGCGCGCGTTTTCCGTTTTGATGACCCGGTGGTTCTGCCAGAGATTATCCCCTTCGGTATCGATCGTGATGATAAACGCTGGTTTTTTCATAATGAGTCCGCAAGAGAAAATAGTTAGCGCTATGTTACGCACGCCCGAAAGCTGGAGTAAACCCTTCCAGGGAAATTCCTGACATTATGGAGAAAGAGTGCAAGTCGTTACCAGGTCTATTAGAATTGCCAACAGTACAACGCCGATAAGATGATGATGAATAACTTACCTGACACGCCTGATTTGCGCATTTTACTGATTAAACTTCGCCATCATGGTGACATGTTACTCACCACCCCCGTCATCAATTCATTGCGCCAGAAATGGCCTGAAGCCCAAATCGACGTGCTTCTCTATGAAGAGACGCGAGACATGCTCGCCGCGCATCCGGCAATCGGTACGATCTATGGTATCGATCGTAAATGGAAGCAGTTGGGGACGCTGAAACACCTGCAAAAAGAGTGGCTGTTGCTTCGTGCTTTACGCGCTCAGCATTATCATCTGGTGATCAATCTTGCCGATCAGTGGCGCAGCGCACTGGTTACCCGCTTCACCGGCGCACCGGTTCGGCTCGGGTTCGCTTTTAACAAGCGCAATAATGCCTTCTGGCGTTTTTGTCACAGTGAACTGGTCTCGGTCGCCAGCCATCAGTCGCTGCACACCGTTGAACAAAACCTGTCCATACTGAAACCATTACCCGTTGCCGCCAGACCCGCCGTCACCATGGCTTACAGCGCGGATGACTGGAACCATGCTCATCACAAGCTGACACAAAAGGGCGTGGGAGAACGCTATATCGTTATTCAACCCACTTCACGCTGGTTCTTTAAGTGCTGGGACGAAGGCAAAATGGCGCAAACTATCGCCGCATTGCAGCAGGACGGCCACACTATCGTCCTTACGGCGGGACCGGATAAGAAAGAACTGGCGATGATTGACCGCATTCTTGCCGCCTCCCCGCAGACGGGTGTTGTGTCGCTGGCAGGGCAGTTAACCCTGCGCCAGCTGGCCTCGCTTATCGATCACGCAGCCCTGTTCATTGGCGTTGACTCCGTCCCCATGCACATGGCCGCCGCCCTTCAGACGCCCTGCGTGGCGCTGTTTGGCCCATCAAAATTGACGTTCTGGTCGCCATGGCAGGTTAACGGCGAGGTCATCTGGGCTGGTAACTACGGCCCGCTTCCCAACCCTGACGCCATTGATACAAAAACGACGGAACGTTATCTCGACGCCATCCCCGTTGATGCTGTCGTCTCCGCCGCAAGGAGATACCTGCAATGAAGCTTCATCGTCTGGCCATTGTGCGCCAAAAATATCGGCCGGATGGGGGAGCAGAACGTTTTGTCTCCAGGGCACTCACCGCGCTGAGCAATCAAAATCTTGAGCTCAACGTCATCACCCGCGAGTGGCAGGGCGAAAAGCAGGACGACTGGCATATTCATATCTGCGATCCACGAAAGTGGGGCCGCATCAGCCGTGAACGCGGCTTTGCACACGCCGCGCGCGCGCTGTGGCAGCAACAGCAGTTTGATATTGTACAGAGCCACGAACGTATTCCGGGCTGCGATATTTACCGCGCCGGAGATGGTGTACATCGACGCTGGCTGCTACAGCGTACGCGTATTCTTCCCGCCTGGCGCGCGAAGCTGCTTATGCACGATCGCTATCACCGCTACGTGATGAACGCCGAACGTGAAATGTACCAGGCTCCCGAGTTGAAAGCCGTTATCTGTAATGCGGAGATGATCAAGCGCGAAATCGTCGAAGACTTTGATATTGACGCAAAAAAGATACATGTGATTTATAATTCAATAGATTCCCGCCGCTTCGTTCCGGCAGAAGAGAGACAGCGCGCTGTACTGCGTAAGCAATTTGGCTTACCCGCTGATGCCGTCATTTTCTGCTTCGTGGGTTCAGGGTTTGAACGCAAGGGGCTGGCAAGCGCAATTCGGGCTATAGCAGGAACATCGACGTGGCTGGTTGTGGTCGGTCAGGATAAAGCGGAAAGCCGTTATCGCGACCTCGCCCGTTCATTAGGCTGTGAGGGGCAAATCCGTTTCCTGGGGATGCAAAAAGAGACGCTGCCATTTTATCAGCTTTCTGATGGTTTACTGCTGCCGACGCTGTATGATCCTTTCCCTAACGTCATACTTGAAGCAATGGCCTGTGGATTGCCCGTCATTACGTCAGAGAGTTGCGGTGGTTCAGAATTTATTGAGCAAGGCCAGAACGGGTTTTACTGTGATGCACTTGATATCCGCACATTGAAGGAGGCCGTCATGTCCATCCCTTCACTGGAAAAAAATAACAATATGGGGCTTGTGGCGCGTGAACGCGTCAGAGAAGCAACCCCTGAAAAACTATCAAGTCAGCTTATTTCGCTTTATCAAAAATTACTGGATTAATAATGCGCATCCTAATGATTATTGATGGTTTACCCGGTGGAGGAGCCGAAAAAACGGTTCTCACCCTCTCCAGCGGACTGACAGAACTGGGGCATCAGGTCACCCTTTTCTCCTTACGGAAGGTGTGCGACTACGCCATTCCGGAAGGCATCGATTTTCAGGTCGTGCAGGATACCTGTAAAAAACCCTGGCGGAAGCTGACCGAGATCCCGCGTCGCGCCCGTTTGCTGGATCGCGCCATTGAGCAGGCAGAACGCAGCGGTAAATTTGACGTTGCCTTCTCGCATCTGCATAAAACCGACCGTATCGTGGCGCACAGCCGCGTGCTGGATCGGGATAAGGTCTGGTTCTGCATACACGGGATGTTTTCCTTTTCCTATTTGCGCCATCGCAGCGGGCTTTCTCGCTGGTTTAAGCATTATAAAATTCGTCATACCTATGAAAACCGCAACGTGGTGGCGGTATCCGGCGCCGTGCTGCACGATCTGTCTGAAGTACTCGCGATCCCCCTGCGGCGCAAAGCGGTTATCCATAACCCCTTCGATATCCCTGAAATTCAGCGTCTGGCGGAAGCGCCCTTTGAGATGCAGGGGCAGAATTATATTATCCACGTTGGTCGTTTTCATGAGCACAAACGTCACGACCGGCTGCTTCGCGCGTTCGCGATGAGCAAGATTGACGCATCGCTGGTGTTGATGGGCAAAGGCTCTGACGTGAAAATAAACCAGCTCAAACAGCTTGCCGCTAAGCTGGGAATTGAAAACAAGATCGTCTTCCGCCCGTTTGAAACCAATCCTTATCCGTGGATCAAAGGTGCACGCCTTTTAGTGTTAAGTTCCGACTGCGAAGGTTTTGGTAATGTACTGGTAGAGTCCATTATCTGTCAGACCCCACCGGTGAGTACAAACTGCCCTGGCGGCCCTGCTGAGATCCTTACTGGCCCCCTGGCGCGCGGTCTGACCGCGTTAACCGACGAATCACTGGCGAATACCCTGGCAGAACTGTATGCCTCTCCGCCGGTTGTTGATCGCGAAACGATCGCATCGTTCGGTATCAACGCCATTTGCCAGCAATACATTGCTTTGGTCGACAACCAAAAATAATCAGGTTTCATATGCAAAATTCAGCGCCTTTATTAAGCGTGGTGGTTGCCGTTTATAACGGTGAAGCTTTTCTCGATCAGTTCTTTACCTGCCTTGTAAATCAACACATCGACAGTATGGAAGTCATCATCGTGAATGACGGCTCCACTGACCGCTCGATGCAGATTGTCGAAAAATGGCGCGAACAGCTGCCACAGATGCAGGTCATTGAACAACCTAATCAGGGCGTGTCCATCGCGCGTAATACCGGCCTGGCCGTTGCGACCGGCCAATATCTCTCTTTTCCGGATATTGATGATGTCTTCAAACCCGGCATGTACCAGCGTCTGCTGGATATGGCCGTCACGCAGAACCTGGATGTCGCCACCTGCAATGGCAACTACGTCTGGGAAAATAACAAAAAACCGTCTCGCCCTATCTTCCCTGAAGATAAGCTCGCCTCAACGGGCGTCATGAATGGCGCGGCATGGTTAAAAACGGCGCTGGATTCACGTAAGTTCCTGCATGTGACCTGGCTGAATATCTATCGTCACGATTTTATTCGTCAGCACGGCTTCCGTTTCGAGCCTGGCCTGCGCCATCAGGATATCCCGTGGACGACTGAGGTGCTGCTTGCTGCGGAACGCGTTCAGTACACCAGCGAACGCTTTTACGACTACTACATTCACTCCGCCTCGGTATCGCACACCCCGGATAATGACGACACGCTGATTCGCTCAGCGCGCCATTACATGAAGATCCTGAAGATGCTAGATGCCATTAACCAGCGCTACCCGGATAAAGTGAAAAATATCCCGGCCTGTCACTGGCAAATCGCCAAAGAGGGTCTGGGAATTATTCATACCTTCGACAACATGAAGGATGAAGCGAAGAAATCAATGATAATCAAAGAGTTCTTCGACACCGGGATCTGGAAGCTCATCTGGAAAAGTGCCAAAAGCCCGCGTTTGCGCTGGCGCCTGGGCCGACGCTACTTCCGTTTAAAACGGTATCTGGCATAAGAGATAGCTTTAGCACGCTTAAATGCTTAGAATTTCCCGGCCGAAACTAAAAAAACGGATAATCGCTTGGAATTGTTGTATACCGCCCTGCTCTACATCATTCAGCCACTGGTGTGGCTGCGACTGTTGCTTCGTAGCCGTAAAGCGCCTGCGTACCGTAAACGCTGGGCCGAACGCTATGGCTACTGCCGCAATAAAGTGGCGCCGGACGGTATTCTGCTGCATTCCGTGTCAGTCGGGGAAACGCTGGCCGCCATTCCACTGGTGCGTGCCTTACGCCACCGTTATCCGTCACTGCCCATCACCGTCACCACGATGACGCCAACCGGCTCAGAGCGCGTGATGTCTGCCTTCGGTAAAGACGTGCATCACGTCTACCTGCCGTACGATCTTCCCTGCGCCATGAACCGTTTCCTGAATACCGTTCGCCCTAAACTGGTGATCGTCATGGAAACTGAACTGTGGCCGAATATGATTTCCGCCCTGCATGCCCGTAAAATTCCTTTGGTTATCGCCAACGCGCGTCTGTCGGAACGCTCGGCGAAAGGGTACGGCAAGCTGGGTAAATTTATGCGTCGCCTGCTCAGCAAAATTACGCTGATCGCCGCGCAGAACGAAGAAGATGCCGCGCGCTTTATCGCCCTCGGCCTGAAGCGCAACCAGCTTGCGGTCACGGGTAGCCTGAAGTTCGATATTTCCGTCACCCCTGAACTCGCCGCCCGTGCGGTAACGCTGCGTCGTCAGTGGGCGCCGCGTCGCCAGGTCTGGATTGCCACCAGCACCCATGACGGCGAAGAGGCCATTATTCTTCAGGCTCACCGCCAGCTGCTGGAAAAATTCCCTGATTTACTGCTGATTCTGGTTCCTCGACATCCTGAGCGTTTTAAAGATGCCCGGGAGATGGTGCAAAAAGGTGGTTTCAGCTTCACCCTGCGCAGCAGCGGCGAAATCCCCTCTGGCAGCACGCAGGTGGTGATTGGCGATACGATGGGCGAACTGATGCTGCTGTACGGGATTGCCGATCTTGCTTTCGTTGGCGGAAGTCTGGTGGAGCGCGGTGGTCATAACCCGCTGGAGCCGGCAGCCCACGCCATTCCCGTGCTGATGGGGCCACACACGTTTAACTTCAAAGATATCTGCGCGAAATTGCAGCAAGCCGATGGCTTAATCACCGTGACCGATGCGGACTCGGTGGTCAAAGAGGTCTCAACCCTTCTGACTGACGAAGATTACCGCCTGTGGTACGGTCGTCACGCCGTTGAAGTCCTGCATCAGAACCAGGGTGCACTGACCCGTCTGCTGCAACTTTTGCAACCTTACCTGCCGCAGCGGAGCCACTAATGTCAACGCGTCTGTCGGTCGTGATGATCGCCAAAAACGCCGCCGACCTGCTTCCGGATTGCCTGGCCTCTGTTGCCTGGGCTGACGAAATCGTCATTCTCGATTCCGGAAGTACGGACAATACGGCGGACGTTGCCCGTGCAGCCGGGGCAAAAGTCTTTACCGACACCGACTGGCAGGGCTACGGTATTCAGCGTCAGCGTGCGCAGAGTTACGCCACGGGCGATTACGTGTTGATGATCGATACCGATGAGCGCGTCACCCCGGAACTCCGACAGGCCATTCAAACGGTGCTTGCCGCGCCACAGCCCGGCGCGGTCTACAGTATCGCGCGTCGTAACTATTTCCTGGGCCGCTTTATGCGCCACAGCGGCTGGTACCCCGACCGCGTGATGCGCCTCTATGCCCGCGAGCGTTATCAGTACAACGACAACCTGGTCCATGAGTCTCTGGCCTGCGATAACGCTCAGGTCATCCCCCTGACGGGCGATCTGCTTCATCTGACCTGCCGCGATTTCGCCAGCTTCCAGCGGAAACAGCTGAACTATGCCACCGCCTGGGCACAGGAGCGGCATGCGCGCGGCAAGAAGGCCACGCTGACCGGCATCTTCACCCACACGCTGGGCGCGTTTCTGAAAACGCTGCTGCTACGTGGTGGCGTGCTGGACGGCAAACAGGGCTGGTTACTGGCGGTAGTGAATGCCCAGTATACTTTCAATAAATACACCGAGCTGTGGGCGCTGAACCGCGGCTACTCAGAGAAAACGTGAGCCATGAGCACAAAAGCGATTTATCCGGGTACCTTCGATCCGATCACTAACGGTCATCTTGATATCATCACCCGTGCGGCGTGTATGTTCGACAAAGTGATTCTGGCCATTGCCGCCAGCCCGAGCAAAAAGCCGATGTTCGACCTGAACGAACGCGTGCAGCTTGCCACCGATGCGATTTCGCATTTGTCGAATGTTGAGGTCGTCGGATTCAGCGATTTGATGGCAAACTTTGCCCGTGCTCAGCAGGCCAATATCCTGATCCGCGGTCTTCGCGCGGTAGCAGACTTCGAATATGAGATGCAGCTGGCGCACATGAACCGCCATCTGATGCCGGAGCTGGAGAGCGTATTCCTGATGCCCTCCAAAGAGTGGTCCTTCATCTCTTCTTCGCTGGTGAAAGAGGTGGCGCGCCATCGCGGGGACGTTACCCACTTTCTGCCGGTTAACGTCCACCAGGCGTTGATGGAAAAGTTAAAGTAACCCTACTTCTGGCACTGACGGCAGTAAAACGTGGCGCGCTGAGCGTGCTTCGTGGCAATAATCGGCGTCCCGCATGCTCTGCACGGTTCCCCCTTACGACCATAAACCTGCAACTCCTGCGCAAAATAGCCCGGCTTCCCGTCGCTTTGCAGAAAATCCTTCAGCGTCGTCCCGCCCTGCTCAATTGAGCGCAGCAGTACCGCTTTAATCACTCTGACCAGCAGCTCGCACTCCTGCGCAGACAGCGAAGAGGCCAGCCGATCGGGATGGATCCCGGCGGCAAACAACGATTCGCTGGCATAGATATTCCCCACGCCCACGACCAGCTTGTTATCCATCAGCCAGGGTTTAATCGGGGTTTTCTTTTTCGCGCACTTCTCTTTGAGATAATCTGCGTTAAACGCTTCTGAGAGCGGCTCAGGTCCAAGATGCGCCAGCACGTTGTGCCCTTCCAGCTCTTTGGTCCACAGCCATGCACCAAAGCGACGCGGGTCGGTGTAACGCAGCACCTTGCCGTTACTCATCACCAGATCAACGTGGTCGTGCTTTTCCGCAGGCAACTCTTCGGTGAGGATGCGCAGGCTTCCCGACATGCCCAGATGGATAATGATCCAGCCGTCAGGCAGCTCCAGCAGCAGGTATTTCGCGCGGCGCTGTACGCTCAGGACAGGTTTATCGCTTAACGCGTGGATCTCATCGGACACCGGCCAGCGCAGACGCCCGTTGCGAACGACAGCATGAAGAATAGTCGCGCCAACCAGATGGGGCTCAATGCCGCGGCGGCTGGTCTCTACCTCAGGTAATTCAGGCATGGTTCCTCCGTTGAGATGCAGAATGCAAAAAACCCCGCAGTTGCGGGGTTTTTCAATACAAGGAGACTAAAATTATTTGATTTTAGCTTCTTTGTACAGTACGTGCTGGCGTACAACTGGATCGAATTTTTTCAGTTCCAGTTTTTCCGGCTTAGTACGTTTGTTCTTCGTGGTGGTGTAGAAGTGACCTGTACCAGCAGAAGAAACCAGCTTGATTTTCTCGCGAATACCTTTAGCCATGATTTATTTCCTCTTTAAGTACTTAGTACTTTTCGCCACGGGCACGCAGTTCGGACAGAACTGTATCGATGCCTTTCTTATCGATTACACGCATACCTTTAGCAGATACGCGCAGGGTGACAAAACGCTTCTCGCTCTCAACCCAGAAACGGTGAGAGTGCAGGTTCGGCAGGAAACGGCGTTTAGTCGCGTTCAGTGCGTGGGAACGGTTGTTACCGGTCACCGGACGCTTGCCAGTAACTTGGCAGACTCGGGACATGTCTATTCTCCAAAAATCAAATTAGCTCGAGCTTCGTATGGGGTATCGGCGCCTCGTCAGGCTTTACAGCCCGGTCATCGCATAGTTCTATTGAACTCTCGATTGCCAGGCCCAAATGCCAAACCCGAGATTCTCAAAGGTGGCGTAGTATACGCTGACTCGGCGGTGTGCTCAAGTCCCGAACAGACAAAGATCCCGACGGATCGCGAGAAAAGGCCTAAATCCAGCCACGTTCGGCAAAAGAAATGTACTCTCCGCGGCCAATTATCAGATGGTCCAGCACACGAATGTCCATGAATTGACAGCATTTGATAATACGTTCGGTAATTGCTTTGTCAGCTCTGCTTGGTTCTGCACAGCCAGAGGGGTGATTATGCGCGAGGATCACGCCGGCTGCATTCACTTTTATCGCTTCCCGCACAATTTCACGCGGATGCACCTCAACGTGGCTCAATGTTCCCGAAAAAAGGCGGGTATGTTTCAGTACCCGGTTTTTGTTGTCGAGAAAGATCACCATAAAGATCTCCCGCTCCAGATCGGAAAGCTGGCTTTGCAGAAATTCGCGGGTCATATCGGGGGTGAGGATCGGGTCTTCTTCCTCCATACGCACGTTGTAAAATCTCCGGGCCAGCTCCGCAATGCCCCGCAGCTGGGCATATTTCGCCACGCCAATACCCTCAACGTGCGTAAACGCCTCCAGCTCGGCGGTCAACAATCCATACAGTGAGCCGAAATGCTCTATCAGCTCTTTCGCCAGCGTAAATACCGTTTTCCCCGGCGTGCCTGTGCGTAAAAAGAGCGCCAGCAGCTCGTCGTCCTTTAACAACGTGACGCCATGGCGCAGCATTTTTTCACGCGGTAGCAGCAGTTCAGTCTCTTCCATGCCCGGCCTCCTTCTGTTTGCCATTATGCTGCCACAGGCAAATTCGGGGCTCGACGCTGGCGTTTCGTTCTTGCGTAGCGCCTCGCAAAGTGAATTGAGGACATCATCACCCCGTTTTAGGGATTGTGATAAAATGCCCGCTCTCTGGTGAAACCCAACAGGAAAGAATCATGATGAGCCTGGCCGGTAAAAAAATCGTTCTTGGCGTCAGCGGCGGTATTGCTGCCTATAAAACGCCAGACCTGGTGCGCCGTTTGCGCGAGCGCGGGGCCGACGTACGGGTCGCGATCACCGAAGGCGGCAAAGCCTTTATCACCCCGCTGAGCCTGCAAGCCGTCTCGGGATACCCGGTATCCGACAGCCTTCTCGACCCGGCAGCCGAAGCCGCAATGGGCCATATTGAGCTGGGGAAATGGGCCGATCTGGTTATCCTTGCCCCCGCCACGGCAGATGTAATTGCCCGCGTGGCGGCCGGGATGGCGAACGATCTGGTAACGACCATTTGCCTCGCCACGCCTGCGCCCGTCGCGGTTGTACCCGCAATGAACCAGCAGATGTATCGCAACGCCGCTACCCAGCATAATCTGGATACGCTGGCCTCGCGCGGCCTGCTAATTTGGGGACCGGAGAGCGGCAGCCAGGCCTGTGGCGACGTGGGGCCAGGGCGTATGCTCGACCCATTGACGATTGTTGATATGGCCGCCGCCCATTTCTCGCCTGTCAACGATCTGCAACATCTCAACATCATGATTACCGCGGGCCCCACGCGCGAGCCGCTGGATCCGGTGCGATACATCACCAACCACAGCTCCGGCAAAATGGGCTTTGCAATTGCTGCCGCGGCAGCCAAACGAGGCGCGAACGTGACGCTGGTGAGCGGCCCGGTGTCGCTTACCACCCCTGCGTTTGTGCGGCGTATTGATGTAACTACCGCGCTGGAAATGGAAGCCGCCGTACAGGCGCATGCTCAACAACAGCATATTTTTATCGGCTGTGCGGCCGTCGCTGATTACCGCGCCGAAACCATTGCCGACGCCAAAATTAAAAAGCAAGGTGATGAATTAACAATAAAAATGGTGAAGAACCCGGATATCGTTGCCGGTGTCGCCGCATTGAAAACTCATCGTCCTTACGTTGTTGGGTTTGCCGCAGAAACGAATAATGTGGAAGAATATGCCCGGCAAAAACGTACCCGCAAAAACCTCGATTTGATTTGCGCGAACGACGTATCGCTGTCCACGCAAGGATTTAACAGCGACAGCAACGCATTGCACCTTTTCTGGCAGGATGGAGATAAAGTCTTACCGCTTGAGCGCAAAGAACTCCTGGGCCAACAATTACTGGACGAGATCGTTACCCGTTATGATGAAAAAAATCGACGTTAAGATTCTGGACCCGCGCGTTGGCAAGCAATTTCCGCTGCCAACGTATGCCACCTCCGGCTCTGCCGGTCTTGACCTGCGCGCCTGTCTCGATGACGCCGTAGAACTGGCGCCGGGTGCAACGACCCTGATCCCGACCGGGCTGGCGATTCACATTGCTGACCCGTCACTGGCAGCGGTGATCCTGCCGCGCTCTGGCCTGGGCCATAAGCATGGCGTCGTGCTGGGTAACCTGGTCGGCCTGATCGACTCTGACTATCAGGGTCAGCTGATGGTATCCGTCTGGAACCGTGGCCAGGACAGCTTCACCATTGAACCGGGCGAGCGTATCGCGCAGATGGTGTTTGTACCGGTGGTGCAGGCAGAATTTAACCTGGTGGCAGACTTCGACGCTACCGACCGTGGCGAAGGCGGCTTCGGCCATTCCGGGCGCAAATAACCGCCCGACAAACACGCATCTCAGAGCGCCATAATGCAATAACAAACCGCAAACGTCAGTTTGCGGGTCGCTGTGTGGTTGCCAGCCTGACAAGTGCTTATTTTCAGGGGTATTTTGTAACATGGCAGAAAAACAAACCGCGAAAAGGAATCGTCGCGAAGAAATACTTCAATCTCTGGCTCTGATGCTTGAATCCAGCGACGGCAGTCAACGCATCACCACCGCCAAGCTGGCGGCCTCTGTGGGCGTGTCAGAGGCGGCGCTGTATCGTCATTTCCCGAGCAAAACCCGGATGTTCGACAGCCTGATCGAGTTTATCGAAGATAGCCTGATCACGCGCATCAACCTGATTCTGAAGGATGAAAAAGACACCAGCACGCGTCTGCGTCTGATTGTGCTGCTGATTCTGGGCTTTGGTGAACGTAACCCGGGTCTGACCCGTATTCTTACCGGCCACGCGCTGATGTTTGAACAGGATCGTCTGCAAGGCCGTATAAACCAGCTTTTTGAGCGTATCGAAGCCCAGCTTCGTCAGGTTCTGCGCGAGAAGAAAATGCGGGAAGGTGAGGGATATAATACGGATGAGACGCTGCTGGCAAGCCAGATCCTGGCATTTTGCGAAGGGATGCTCTCCCGGTTTGTGCGCAGCGAGTTTAAATATCGACCAACGGACGATTTTGACGCCCGCTGGCCGTTAGTGGCAGCACAATTACAGTAACGCCATCGCCGGATGGCGGCTTCGCCTTATCCGGCCTACGAACAGGTAGGCCCGGTAAGCGTAGCGCCACCGGGCAACTGAATTATACGCCAAACTCTTCGCGGTATTGACGTACCGCCGCCAGGTGATCCGCCATCTCAGGCTTCTCTTCCAGATATGCAATCAGGTCTGTCAGCGTGATGATAGAGATCACTTTGCAGCCATAATCGCGTTCCACTTCCTGAATAGCAGAGATGTCGCCACGCCCGCGTTCCTGACGATCAAGCGAAATCAGCACACCCGCAAGCGTTGCACCGTTAGCCTGGATAATTTCCATCGATTCACGGATCGCGGTACCTGCGGTGATCACGTCATCCACCAGCATCACGCGGCCCTGCAACGCACTGCCGACCAGATTGCCGCCTTCACCGTGGGTTTTGGCCTCTTTACGGTTAAAGCAGTACGGTACGTCGCGGTCATGGTGCTCCGCCAGCGCCACCGCCGTGGTGGTTGCAATTGGAATGCCTTTGTACGCGGGGCCAAACAGCAGATCGAAATCAATCCCGGAATCTACCAGCGCTTCGGCATAGAAGCGGCCTAACAGTGCCAGGTCGCGCCCGGTATTAAACAGCCCGGCGTTGAAGAAATACGGGCTTTTACGCCCGGATTTCAGCGTGAACTCGCCAAACTTAAGTACCTGCTTGTTAAGCGCAAACTCAATAAACTGGCGCTGATACGATTTCATGGATTTGCTCCTTTGTCTTTTCAGTCTTACAGGCAAAAAAAAGGCGACTCATTGGTCGCCTTAAAATCAATTTTCTAACGCCGCTTTCTGCGTCGCTACAATAGATTCAATACCCCCTCGGGCCAACGCCAGCAAGGTGAGTAGTTCTTCGTGAGTGAATGGCTCGCCTTCTGCCGTGCCCTGCACTTCAATGATGCGACCATCTTCGGTCATCACCACGTTCATGTCGGTTTCTGCGGCAGAATCTTCAACGTATTCCAGATCGCAAAGCGCTTCGCCGTTAACAATACCAACGGAGACAGCAGCAACCATCCCTTTCATTGGGTTGGTTTTCAGCTTACCGGCGGAAACCAGCTTGTTCAGCGCATCTGCCAGCGCCACACAGGCACCGGTAATGGAGGCCGTACGCGTGCCGCCATCGGCCTGGATCACGTCGCAGTCCAGCGTGATGGTGAACTCACCCAGCGTTTTTAAGTCAACCGCGGCGCGGAGCGCACGTGCGATCAGGCGCTGGATCTCCATAGTACGGCCGCCCTGCTTACCTTTTGCCGCTTCACGGGCATTACGGGTATGGGTTGCGCGCGGCAACATACCGTATTCCGCGGTGATCCACCCCTGCCCCTGACCTTTCAGGAAGCGAGGCACGCCCTCTTCGATGGACGCGGTGCAAAGCACTTTGGTGTCACCAAACTCAACCAGCACGGAGCCTTCAGCGTGTTTTGTATAGTTACGGGTCAGGGTGACGGGACGCACCTGGTTGGTGCTACGACCTGCTGGACGCATGATGGATTCTCCGGCTTGAAACGAATGTGGCTGCGCATTATACGGATAAAGGACGCTTATTCCTATCCTGAGAAGCCCCTGAAAGCTATAATCCCCCCATCTCTCCTTTAAAAACGGGAATGTCTATGATCCGCAGTATGACCGCCTACGCCCGGCGTGAAATCAAGGGTAGCTGGGGTAGCGCTACCTGGGAAATGCGCTCGGTAAACCAGCGCTATCTGGAAACATATTTCCGTATGCCGGAACAGTTCCGCAGCCTGGAGCCTGTGGTGCGTGAGCGTATCCGTACGCGTCTGACCCGCGGGAAAGTGGAATGTAACCTGCGTTTTGAGCCCGATGCCAGTGCACAGGGCGAACTGATCCTGAACGAAAAGCTGGCAAAACAGCTGGTTAATGCGGCGAACTGGGTCAAAATGCAAAGCGATGAAGGCGAGATCAACCCGGTTGATATTCTGCGCTGGCCTGGCGTGATGGCCGCCGGAGAGCAGGATCTGGACGCGATTACCGCTGAAATCCTGGCTGCACTCGACGGCACGCTGGATGACTTTATCGTTGCCCGCGAAACCGAAGGCCAGGCGCTGAAAGCGATGATTGAGCAACGCCTTGAAGGCGTGAGCGCCGAAGTGGCTAAAGTGCGCGCGCATATGCCAGAAGTGCTGCAATGGCAGCGTGAGCGACTTGTCGCCAAACTGGAAGAGGCGGAAGTTCAGCTGGAAAACAACCGTCTGGAACAAGAGCTGGTGCTGATGGCGCAGCGTGTAGACGTGGCTGAAGAGCTGGATCGTCTGGAAGCGCACGTTAAAGAGACCTACAACATCCTGAAGAAGAAAGAAGCGGTAGGCCGCCGTCTCGACTTTATGATGCAGGAGTTCAACCGCGAGTCGAACACGCTGGCGTCTAAGTCTATCAATGCAGAGGTGACCAATTCAGCAATTGAACTGAAGGTCCTGATTGAGCAGATGCGCGAGCAGATCCAGAATATCGAGTAATACCTTTCAGGGTGGTGTCTGGCACATCACCCATTACTTTTTCTAATCCTTATTTATCCTTACTTTCTTTGCCTCCCGCCTTATCACAAGCCCGCCTGGCATGCGTTGATAAATTCCTTTAGGGCAAATCCCCTCGCCTTAGAAAATCTCAATCGTGATCTTGCGCACAAATCGCTAATCTCCTCCTCTTCATTCCGGAGGGTTTATGCTGCTTCACATTCTCTATCTTATTGGCATTACCGCTGAAGCCATGACCGGCGCGCTCGCCGCCGGACGTCGCCGTATGGACACCTTCGGCGTGATCATTATTGCCACGGCCACTGCGCTCGGCGGCGGGTCCGTGCGCGATATCCTGCTTGGCCATTATCCGCTCGGCTGGGTTAAAAACCCTGAGTACGTCATTATCGTGGCAACGGCAGCCGTGCTAACCACGATTGTGGCCCCGGTGATGCCTCATCTGCGCCGCTTGTTCCTGGTGCTGGATGCGCTTGGGCTGATTGTTTTTTCCATCATTGGCGCACAAATTGCTCTCGATATGGGTGAAGGCCCGGTTATCGCCACCATTGCGGCGGTGATCACGGGCGTGTTTGGCGGGGTGCTGCGCGATATGTTCTGCAAACGTATCCCGCTGGTTTTCCAGAAGGAACTGTATGCCGGCATCTCCTTTGCCGCGGCAGTGCTTTATGTCGCCTTGCAGCACTATGTCACCAACCACGATGTGGTGGTTATCTCCACGCTGCTGTTTGGTTTCACCGCGCGTATGCTGGCATTGCGCCTGAAGCTGGGCCTGCCGGTTTTTCATTACAAGCACAATGCGCATTAAGGTCAGAACCCGTTAATGTGCTGCTCAGCCAGCCACCTTGCCAGCCTATCAACAGGAGGCGCATGCAGCCAGTTAACGACCTGCTGCGCCTTCTCTTCACCTGTTCCCGGCAAAGCCTGCCAGTCAGCGGCGCTCCGCTGATTCAGCGCCTGCCACGACGCCGCCCCAACCGCATTCAGCGTGGCTTTTGTCAGCGGGATCCCCATCGCTGTGACCCAGCGAATAAAAGGTTGCTTGCGCACCATATTAAAACGATGCCAGAGCGATAACCCGCGCCCGGCGGAAAAGCCAGGCGTGGACTGTAGCTGCGCCTGCGTCAGTGTTAACCACGAAAAAATATGCTCGAAACGATGCGTCTGATGAAGCGTTCGCCAGCCCGCCTCGCCTAACCCCTCGATCCCTAGCCCTTGTTTTGAGCTAAGCCACGTCAACCGGGCAAAGAACTGTTCCATACACGCTGGTGAGGCATAAAAACAGGTCAGCGAGTGGTACTGCAGGGCCGGAGGTTCTGGTTTTTCCCTGTTCGCTCCCCGCCAGACAACTCGATCGAATCGGGGGATCCCCTGCCCGGCGAGGCTTATCAGAACCTGATCGCCGGGAACAATATCCAGCCGCTGCCAGCGTGTGACCGACCCCAGGCTCACCCGCCGCACCTGTTTATCATCAAGCTTTACTGGATCCAGTTCGGCTACAACGGACACCTTGCCCGTTCGCCCGACGCCAAACTGTATCCCTCGCACTTCAGCAACCTGAGCGACAGGCGTATATTTCCATGCGACAACCCAACGGCCTTCACCGGGTAACCAACCGTCGCCCGCGGGTTCATCCGCTGAACGCACCACAATGCCGTCCGTGGCAAAGGGCAATGCTGTTGTATGCCACGCTGAACGCTGCGCTTCGACCGCATTCACAGACGCGGCGGGCAGCGTATAACGCGCCGTCAGGGTGAACCCGGCTTTTGACAACGCATCCAGAGATACCTGCATCTCTTTAGGTCCATCCGGCCAGGCCCAGATAAACACGCCGAGCTGCCTGAGAAGTGCGCTATCGTTATGACGCATCATGGCGCCCGCCACTTTTGCCCGCATGTTTATCCCCCCCATCTGACGCTGGATGTGGTTTTCATGAATCCAGAACAGTTCACCCTGTAAGACGCTATTTGCCAGGGGGCCGGACAGGTTTTGCGGAACAGAGGGGATTGATCGAACCTGCGCCGTCCAGTCTTCACCTTTCACACCGTTGCCACGGCTAATGGCCCGGACAAGCTTCCCGCCCTGGTACACCAGCGTCACAGCCACGCCATCCACTTTGGGCTGCATCCAGAGATGTTGCCGGGCTCGCATCCACTGGCTGAGCTCAGCTTTACTGGCAACCTTATGCACGCCCGTATGCGCAACCGGGTGTGTCACACTACCTGTCAGAGGTGGCGGTCTCTCTTCGGAAGAGACATGACCAAAGCAGCGCTGCCACTGGTTCAACCGCGCGTTAAGCTGATCGTAAACCCCGTCATCAACGTCACTGACTCCCTGCTTCCAGTAAGCATCGTCCCAGCGTTTGATCTGCGCGCTCAGCGCTACAATTTCCTTTTCTGCTTTTGCCTGCGACCATACCGGGCATACCGCTAACCCGGTGCTACACCACAACAGCGCAAACCCGCTTATCCATCGCCACATTATTACCCCTCCTTTGCGTTGGAGGAGGTATAACCCGGTATTGAAAACGACGCGAATGGCAACGTTACGCTTTACGAGGCGTTATCCAGCGTTTCTTTTTGTTGCTGCAAACCGCAGACAAAACCTGAAAACGGCACGCAAAATTTAATCATCCACGGGAAAAAGTGTGACAAAGGCTACGTCACACAGCGGCGACGTGTATAATAAGCCCGTATGTAGGACTTCTTCGTTAACACATACAAAAGACTCTCATGGCTCAAGGCACGCTTTATATTGTTTCTGCCCCTAGTGGCGCGGGTAAATCCAGCCTTATTCAGGCACTGTTAAAAACCCAACCGTTGTACGATACGCAGGTTTCTGTTTCTCACACCACGCGAGCACCGCGTCCGGGTGAGGTGCACGGTGAACACTATTTCTTTGTGAATCACGACGAATTCAGAGCGATGATTGGCAGAGACGCGTTTCTTGAACACGCAGAAGTATTCGGTAACTACTACGGTACTTCGCGTGAAACCATTGAGCAGGTTCTGGCGACCGGCGTGAACGTGTTCCTGGATATCGACTGGCAGGGCGCGCAGCAAATTCGTAAGAAAATGCCTGATTCGCGCAGTATTTTTATTCTACCGCCATCGAAAGATGAACTGGATCGCCGCCTGCGGGGTCGCGGCCAGGACAGCGAAGAAGTTATCGCGAAGCGTATGGCACAGGCTGTTGCAGAAATGAGCCATTACGCGGAATATGATTACCTTATTGTGAATGATGATTTTGATGCCGCGCTGAGCGATCTCAAAACTATCCTTCGCGCAGAACGTCTGCGTATGAGCCGCCAGAAGCAGCGACATGACGCATTAATCACCAAACTGTTGGCAGACTGAACCCACTTTCAGTATCATGCCCAGTCATTTCTTCACCTGTGGAGCATTTTAAGTATGGCACGCGTAACTGTTCAGGACGCTGTAGAGAAAATTGGTAACCGTTTTGACCTGGTACTGGTCGCCGCGCGTCGCGCTCGTCAGATGCAGGTAGGCGGTAAAGATCCGCTGGTACCGGAAGAAAACGATAAAACCACCGTTATTGCACTTCGCGAAATCGAAGAAGGTCTGATCAACAACCAGATCCTCGACGTGCGTGAGCGCCAGGAGCAGCAAGAGCAGGAAGCCGCAGAACTGCAGGCCGTAACCGCCATTGCTGAAGGTCGTCGTTAATTAAACCTGCGGGTCGCCCTTGTATCTGTTTGAAAGCCTGAATCAACTGATTCAAACCTACCTGCCTGAAGACCAGATTAAGCGTCTTCAGCAGGCGTATCTCGTTGCACGTGACGCTCACGAGGGCCAGACACGTTCAAGCGGTGAACCCTATATCACGCACCCGGTAGCGGTGGCCTGTATTCTGGCCGAGATGAAACTCGACTACGAAACGCTCATGGCCGCCCTGCTGCATGACGTGATTGAAGATACCCCTGCCACCTACCAGGACATGGAACAGCTGTTTGGCAAAAGCGTTGCCGAGCTGGTGGAAGGGGTCTCTAAGCTTGATAAGCTGAAATTCCGCGATAAGAAAGAGGCGCAGGCCGAAAACTTTCGCAAGATGATCATGGCGATGGTGCAGGATATCCGCGTCATTCTCATCAAACTTGCTGACCGCACCCACAATATGCGCACGCTGGGCTCACTTCGCCCGGATAAACGTCGCCGCATCGCCCGTGAAACCCTCGAAATCTACAGTCCGCTGGCGCACCGTTTAGGTATTCATCACATTAAAACCGAGCTGGAAGAGCTGGGTTTTGAAGCGTTATACCCGAACCGCTATCGCGTGATTAAAGAGGTGGTGAAAGCCGCTCGCGGTAACCGTAAAGAGATGATTCAAAAGATCCTCTCTGAAATCGAAGGGCGCTTGCAGGAAGCCGGTATTCCGTGCCGCGTCAGCGGTCGCGAAAAGCATTTGTACTCTATCTACTGCAAAATGGTGCTCAAGGAGCAGCGTTTTCACTCGATCATGGATATCTACGCGTTCCGCGTCATCGTCCACGACTCGGACACCTGCTACCGCGTGCTGGGGCAGATGCATAGCCTGTACAAGCCACGTCCGGGGCGCGTCAAAGATTACATCGCCATTCCAAAAGCGAACGGATACCAGTCTTTGCACACCTCGATGATTGGCCCGCACGGCGTTCCGGTTGAGGTGCAAATTCGTACCGAAGACATGGATCAGATGGCGGAAATGGGTGTCGCGGCGCACTGGGCTTATAAAGAGCACGGCGGCGAAAGCAGCACCACCGCGCAAATCCGCGCCCAGCGCTGGATGCAGAGCCTGCTGGAGCTGCAACAGAGTGCAGGTAGCTCGTTTGAATTTATCGAGAGCGTTAAATCCGATCTCTTCCCGGATGAGATTTACGTTTTCACGCCGGAAGGGCGCATTGTCGAACTGCCTGCGGGCGCGACGCCGGTCGACTTCGCTTACGCCGTGCATACCGATATCGGCCATGCCTGCGTGGGTGCCCGCGTCGACAGGCAGCCTTATCCGCTGTCGCAGCCGCTCTTCAGCGGGCAGACTGTCGAAATTATTACCGCGCCGGGCGCACGTCCTAACGCCGCCTGGCTGAACTTTGTCGTGAGCTCAAAAGCGCGCGCAAAAATCCGCCAGCTGCTGAAAAATCTCAAGCGCGACGACTCCGTTAGCCTGGGGCGTCGTCTGCTCAATCACGCGCTGGGTGGCAGCCGCAAACTGGCAGAGATCCCACCAGAAAACATTCAGCATGAGCTGGAGCGTATGAAGCTCGCCTCGCTGGATGACCTGCTGGCAGAGATTGGCCTCGGAAACGCCATGAGCGTGGTCGTGGCGAAGAACCTGCAACAGGGCGAAACGACAGCCGTTCCTGCTAACGCGCAAAATCATGGTCACCTGCCAATCAAAGGCGCTGACGGGGTGCTCATCACCTTCGCCAAATGCTGCCGCCCTATCCCGGGCGACCCGATTATTGCGCACGTCAGCCCGGGTAAAGGGCTGGTGATCCACCACGAATCCTGCCGTAACATCCGTGGCTATCAGAAAGAGCCTGAGAAGTTCATGGCGGTCGAATGGGATAAAGAGACAGCGCAGGAATTTATCACTGAAATCAAGGTGGATATGTTTAACCACCAGGGTGCACTGGCGAACCTGACGGCAGCGATCAACACGGCCTCGTCAAACATTCAGAGCCTGAATACTGAAGAAAAAGATGGCCGCGTTTACAGCGCCTTTATTCGCCTGACCGCCCGTGACCGCGTACATCTGGCCAATATTATGCGCAAGATCCGCGTGATGCCGGATGTCATTAAAGTCACCCGTAACCGAAACTAGCATTATGAATTCAACACGTTACGAGCGAATCTGCGAAATGCTCGCCAGGCGTCAGCCTGATCTGACGGTTTGCATGGAGCAGGTCCATAAACCTCATAACGTTTCTGCTATCGTCCGCACCGCAGATGCCGTCGGCGTGCATGAAGTCCACGCCGTCTGGCCAGGCGCACGTATGCGTACCATGGCCTCCACCGCCGCAGGCAGCAACAGCTGGGTATCCGTGAAAACTCACCAGACCATTGGTGAAGCGGTCTCGCACCTGAAAGGGCGTGGCATGCAGGTTCTGGCAACCAACCTCTCTGCTAAAGCCGTGGATTTCCGTGAGATCGACTACACCCGTCCGACCTGCATTTTAATGGGCCAGGAGAAAACGGGGATCACGCAGGAAGCACTGGATTTGGCTGACCGGGACATCATCATTCCGATGATCGGCATGGTCCAGTCACTCAACGTGTCGGTCGCCTCAGCGCTGATCCTGTATGAAGCGCAGCGCCAGCGTCAGAATGCCGGAATGTACGAGCGCAGCAACAGCATGCTGCCGGAAGAGGAGCAGCAGCGCCTGCTGTTTGAAGGTGGCTATCCGGTGCTGGCTCGCGTTGCGAAGCAGAAGAAATTGCCTTACCCCCACGTCAACGCGCAGGGCGAAATTGAAGCCGATGCCGAGTGGTGGTCCACCATGCAGTACGCAGGGTAAATCATGGAAGGCCGCCTGCTGGACGCCATACCGCTCAACAGCCTGACGGGCGTGGGCGCGGCACAAAGCAGTAAACTGGCGAAGATTGGCCTGCACACCGTGCAGGATCTCCTGCTCCACCTCCCCCTGCGTTACGAAGACCGTACTCAACTTTATAAAATTGGCGATCTGCTGCCCGCTATTTACGCCACCGTTGAAGGGGAAGTGCTGAACTGCAACATCACCTTTGGCGGACGCAGGATGATGACCTGCCAGATCAGCGACGGCACCGGCATTCTCACCATGCGCTTTTTCAACTTCAATGCGGCGATGAAAAACAGCCTTGCCACCGGACGACGCGTACTTGCGTACGGTGAAGCCAAACGGGGCAAATACGGCGCGGAGATGATCCACCCGGAATACCGCGTGCAGGGCGATCTCAGCTCACCTGAGCTACAGGAGACGCTCACGCCGGTCTATCCAACCACCGAAGGCATTAAGCAGGCCACGCTGCGCAAGCTCACCGACCAGGCGCTGGAGCTGCTCGATACCTGCGCCATTAACGAGCTGCTGCCGCCGGAGCTGGCGCAGGGCATGATGAGCCTGCCGGAGGCGTTGCGCACCCTGCACCGTCCACCGCCAACGCTTCAGCTCGTTGATTTAGAAAGCGGTAAACATCCCGCCCAACGGCGTCTTATCCTTGAGGAATTACTGGCTCACAACCTGAGCATGCTGGCCCTGCGCGCAGGTGCGCAGCGTTTCCACGCGCAGCCATTAAGCCCGCATGATGAGCTCAAAGATAAGCTGCTGGCCACACTGCCGTTTAAACCCACCGGCGCCCAGGCGCGGGTCACCGCCGAGATCGAACGCGATATGGCGCTGAATGTGCCGATGATGCGCCTGGTGCAGGGCGACGTGGGTTCCGGGAAAACGCTGGTTGCCGCGCTGGCCGCGTTACGCGCTATCGCCCACGGCAAGCAGGTGGCGCTGATGGCGCCGACAGAACTGCTGGCCGAGCAGCACGCCAACAATTTCCGTAACTGGTTCGCCCCACTGGGGATCGAAGTGGGCTGGCTGGCCGGGAAGCAGAAGGGCAAAGCACGTCTTGCGCAGCAGGAAGCCATTGCCAGCGGGCAGGTGCAGATGATTGTCGGCACGCACGCCATTTTCCAGGAACAGGTGCAGTTTAACGGCCTGGCGCTGGTCATTATCGACGAACAACACCGCTTTGGTGTTCATCAGCGTCTGGCGCTGTGGGAGAAAGGTCTGCAACAGGGCTTCCACCCGCATCAGCTGATCATGACCGCCACGCCGATTCCGCGCACCCTGGCGATGACGGCCTATGCCGATCTGGATACCTCCACCATCGACGAGTTGCCGCCGGGCCGAACGCCGGTGACCACGGTTGCCATACCGGACACGCGGCGCAGCGACATCATTGACCGCGTGCGCAACGCCTGTACGCAGGAAGGGCGTCAGGCGTACTGGGTCTGCACCCTGATTGAAGAGTCTGAGCTGCTGGAAGCGCAGGCTGCCGAAGCCACATGGGAAGAGTTAAAGCTCGCCCTGCCAGAGCTGAACGTCGGTCTGGTTCACGGGCGCATGAAGCCTGCCGAGAAGCAGGCGGTGATGCAGTCGTTCAAACAGGGCGAGCTGCACTTACTCGTTGCGACCACGGTTATCGAAGTGGGCGTGGATGTGCCGAACTCCAGCCTGATGATTATTGAGAACCCGGAGCGTCTGGGCCTGGCGCAGCTCCACCAGCTACGAGGCCGCGTGGGCCGTGGTGCGATCGCCTCTCACTGCGTGCTGCTCTACAAAGCCCCGCTGTCGAAAACCGCGCAGATGCGTTTGCAGGTATTACGCGACAGCAATGACGGCTTCGTCATTGCGCAAAAAGATCTGGAGATCCGCGGCCCGGGCGAACTGCTGGGCACGCGTCAGACGGGTAACGCCGAATTTAAAGTGGCGGATTTGCTGCGCGATCAGGCCATGATCCCCGAAGTACAACGCCTTGCGCGTCATATTCATGAACGCTACCCCGAACAGGCGGCAGCGTTAATTGAACGCTGGATGCCGGAAACCGAGCGGTATTCCAACGCCTGACGGTCAGCCAAACATCGGCAGCATCAGGTAGAGCTTAATGACCAGCGCGTTGACGATATCAATGAAGAATGCGCCCACCATCGGCACCACCAGAAACGCCATGTGCGACGGGCCGAACCGTTCGGTGATCGCCTGCATATTCGCGATGGCCGTTGGCGTCGCTCCCAGACCAAACCCACAGTGGCCCGCAGCCAGTACTGCCGCATCATAGTTTTTGCCCATCATGCGCCAGGTAACAAAGATGGCATACAGCGCCATAAACACGGCCTGTACCGCCAGGATCGCCACCATCGGCAGCGCCAGCGAGGCCAGCTCCCACAGCTTGAGGCTCATAAGCGCCATCGCCAGGAACAGCGACAGGCTGACGTTACCCAGCACGGACACCGCGCGTTCGAAGACGCGGTAGAAGCCCATCTGCGCCAGACCGTTGCTCAGGATCACCCCGATAAACAGCACGCAGACAAAGGTTGGCAGTTCGAAAGCCGTTCCCGCCAGCCATTGCGCAACGATTTTGCCCACGGTGAGGCAGATGGCAATCATGGCGATGGTTTCAATCATCACCAACGAGGTGATGCTGCGACCAACGTCCGGTTTTTCGAACGCGGTCGGCACCATTTCATCGTCTGGTCTGCCTTCCGGCGTAGTGGAATGTTTCACCAGATAGCGCGCCACCGGGCCGCCAATCAGCCCGCCAAGCACCAGGCCAAAGGTCGCGCAGGCCATTGCCACTTCCGTTGCGTTTTCAAAGCCATAGCGTTCGATGAACAGCTTGCTCCACGCCGCGCCCGTTCCGTGGCCACCTGACAGGGTAATCGACCCCGCCAGCAGACCCATCAGCGGATCCAGCCCCAGCAGCGACGCCATACCGATGCCGATGGCGTTTTGCATCAGCAGCAGGCCCACCACGACAATCAAAAACACGCCCAGCACCTTGCCACCCGAACGCAGGCTTGCGAGGTTAGCGTTCAGGCCGATAGTGGCAAAGAAGGCCAGCATCAACGGATCTTTCAGGGACATATCAAAATCAATTTCCCAACCCATGCTTTTTTTCAGTACCAGCAGGGCCAGCGCCACCAGCAATCCACCGGCTACAGGTTCAGGAATTGTGTACTTTTTCAGAAAGGAAACACTGTGTACCAGCTTGCGACCAAGCAGAAGAACCAGCGTTGCGGCAACAAGGGTCGACAACGTATCGAGATGAATCATAAAAGGCTCCTGTTATGCGCGTGTTCCATACACACGCGGCGTTATCCTGGGCCGGGTGATGCTCGTCATGAGCCGCCGGCGCGAAAAGTGTAATTTTTTTTTCCTGTTCGTTGTAGAAAACCTGCTCACACCGGCAGATTTTCTCTCTTTTTTTTGCTGGCAATCGTTTGCTTTTACCAGGTGGTCAGCTAAAATGCCCGCTTTTCCACCGTGGGATTGCCGCCGATGTCTGTTAACACTCTGGAGTCTGCTGATGCGCAACCGATTGCGCAGAAGCAAAACAGTGAACTGATTTACCGCCTTGAAGATCGTCCCCCGCTACCTCAAACCCTGTTTGCCGCCTGCCAGCATCTGCTGGCGATGTTCGTTGCGGTCATCACGCCGGCTCTGCTGATTTGTCAGGCGCTGGGGTTACCGGCGCAGGATACGCAACACATCATCAGTATGTCTCTGTTCGCTTCCGGTGTAGCCTCCATCATTCAAATTAAAGCCTGGGGTCCGGTGGGTTCGGGGTTGCTGTCGATTCAGGGCACCAGCTTTAACTTTGTGGCGCCGCTGATCATGGGCGGTACGGCACTGAAAACCGGCGGCGCAGATGTCCCGACGATGATGGCGGCGCTATTCGGCACCCTGATGCTGGCAAGCTGCACAGAGATGATCATCTCCCGCGTTCTGCACCTTGCGCGCCGGGTGATCACCCCGCTGGTCTCCGGCGTGGTGGTGATGATTATCGGCCTGTCGCTGATTCAGGTGGGTCTGACCTCCATCGGGGGCGGCTACGCGGCAATGAGCGACCATACCTTCGGCGCGCCGAAAAACCTGCTGCTGGCAGGCGTGGTGCTGGCGATCATTATTCTGCTTAACCGCCAGCGTAACCCGTACCTGCGCGTGGCTTCGCTGGTGATCGCCATGGCGGCCGGTTACCTGCTGGCGTGGGCGCTGGGCATGCTGCCGGAAAACACCACCCCAACCAACAGCGCGTTGATTACCGTGCCAACGCCGCTCTACTACGGCCTGGGCATTGACTGGAGTCTGCTCCTGCCACTGATGCTGGTCTTTATGATCACCTCGCTGGAAACCATTGGCGATATCACTGCCACCTCCGACGTGTCCGAGCAGCCGGTCTCCGGCCCGCTGTACATGAAACGTCTGAAAGGCGGCGTGCTGGCGAACGGACTGAACTCGTTTGTCTCGGCGGTGTTCAACACATTCCCGAACTCCTGCTTCGGCCAGAACAATGGCGTGATCCAGCTGACCGGGGTTGCCAGCCGCTACGTGGGCTTTGTGGTGGCGCTGATGCTGGTGGTCCTCGGCCTGTTCCCGGCGGTAAGCGGGTTTGTGCAGCACATCCCTGAGCCGGTCCTGGGCGGCGCGACGCTGGTCATGTTCGGTACCATCGCGGCCTCCGGCGTGCGTATCGTCTCCCGCGAGCCGCTGAACCGCCGCGCAATCATGATTATTGCGCTGTCTCTCGCCGTAGGGCTTGGCGTCTCCCAGCAGCCGATGATTTTGCAGTTTGCCCCGGACTGGGTGAAAAACCTGCTCTCTTCCGGCATCGCCGCGGGCGGTATTACCGCTATCGTGCTGAATCTCATTTTCCCGCCTGAAAAGAACTGATCCCCACACGGCAGGCTGTCAATGCCTGCCGTGACATCTCTTTACACCATTCCCGCCTTGAGCATTGCGCATAAATCGTGCATAACACCCTTATGTGCGTTTCGCGGGAAGGAAGACCATGAAATTTATTGGAAAGCTGCTTATCTATCTTCTGGTAGCCCTGCTCATTGTAGTGCTCGCCTTTTATTTTCTGCTCCAGACCCGCTGGGGCGCATCGCAGGTCAGTAGCTGGATCACGGTGAATACCGATTACGAGCTCAACTTTGACCTGATGGATCACCGCTTTTCATCCCCTTCTCACATTCTTCTGGAAAACGTTACCTTCGGACGAGATGGCAAACCGGCCACGCTGGTCGCTAAAAAAGTGGATATTGGCTTAAGCAGCCGCCAGATCACCGACCCGCTGCATATGGACGCCATCACCCTGTTCGATGGCACGCTGAATTTATCTCCACAGACGGCGCCGCTGCCGTTCCAGGCCGATCGTCTGCAACTGAATAACATGGCCTTTAACAGCCCGAATACGGAGTGGGATCTCAGTGCGCAAAAGGTGACCGGTGGCGTCAGCCCGTGGCAGCCCGAGGCGGGGAACGTACTGGGGAAAAATGCGCAAATCCAGATGAGCGCCGGGTCGCTCACGCTCAACGGCATACCGGCCAACAACGTGCTGATTCAGGGACAACTCAACGGCAAAGAGGTGGTGCTCAATACCATCGGTGCCGATATGGCGCGCGGCTCGCTTACGGGGTCGGCTCAGCGTAATGCCGACGGTGGCTGGGTTATCGACACCCTGCGTCTGAATGAGATCCGCCTGCAAAGCGACAAATCGCTGCTGGATTTCTTCGCCCCTCTCTCCACCCTGCCTTCGTTACAGATTGGGCGGCTGGAAGTGACCGATGCCCGTCTACAGGGGCCAGACTGGGCGGTAACCGACCTTGATCTTAGCCTGCGTAACCTCACCCTGACTAAAGGTGACTGGCAAAGCCAGGAGGGACGGTTATCCATGAACGCCAGCGAATTTATCTACGGCTCGCTGCATCTTTTTGACCCTATCCTGAACGCGGAATTCTCCCCGCAGGGCATTGCGCTGCGTCAGTTCACTTCCCGCTGGGAAGGGGGCATGGTGCGCACCTCCGGCAACTGGCTGCGCGACGGGAACGCGCTGGTGCTGGACGACGTTGCCATTGCCGGGCTGGAATATACGCTTCCGGAAAACTGGAAAACGCTGTGGATGGATCCGCTTCCGGCATGGCTGAACAGCGTGACGCTGAAAAAATTCGGCCTGAGCCGCAACCTGGCGATCGACATCGATCCGGCGTTCCCATGGCAGATCACCTCCCTCGACGGTTATGGCGCTAATCTGCGTCTGGCGCAAGACCACAAGTGGGGCGTGTGGGGCGGTAACGCAACCCTGAACGGGGCGGCAGCAACCTTTAACCGCGTCGACGTGCGACGCCCGTCGCTGGCGCTGAATGCCAACGCCGCAACGGTAAACATTACCGACCTGAGCGCCTTTACCGAGAAAGGGATCCTGGAAGCGACCGCCACCGTGTCACAGCTGCCACAGCGACAAACCACCGTGAGCCTGAACGGGCGCGGTGTACCGCTCAACGTCTTGCAGCAGTGGGGCTGGCCAGCGCTGCCGATTGCGGGCGACGGCAATATTCAGCTCACCGCCAGCGGCAGCGTGCAGGCGAATGCGCCGCTGAAGCCGACGGTGAACGGGAAGCTGAGCGCGGTAAATATGGATAAACAGCAGGTGCAGCAGACGATGACCGGCGGGATGGTGTCGGCGGTGGCTCCGGCACAGTAAAAAGCCGGGTGGCGGCTTCGCCTTACCCGGCCTACGAGGTTTTGGTTCCCTCTCCCCGTGGGTGAGGGCATCAGACCGCATAATTACCGTAGGCCCGGTAAGCGAAGCGCCACCGGGCATTTTTCCAGCTCAGAGGTGGATCACCACCTCATCCCCCTCGGCTTTCACCACCACACCCCATTCGCTGCCCGCATGTGAACCGCCTTTTACGCCGCCGACCTTCTGCACGTTGCGCAAGCACACCGACCAGTTTTGCGCATCTCCCGTGCCGGTAAAGGTCACGACGTCGCCCTGACGTGACGCCTTCAGCGTAAACAACACGGAACCGTCCGCCGCAGGCACTTCACTCACCGCCGTTGCGCCATCGCTCAGGTTGAAGAGCTGGAAGGTTGTCCCCTCGTGCCACGCATAGTCCGGCTTCTGGTTATTATTGCCGAGCGCCAGCAGCGTGTTGTCGCGCACATAGACCGGCAGGCTCTGGAAATCGTGCTGCTGCTTATGCCAGCGGCTGCCCTCGATTTCATCGTTGTGCCACAGGTGCGTCCAGCGCCCTTCCGGCAGCCAGAACTGCACGTCGCCCGCCTCGGAGAACACCGGCGCCACCATCATCGAATCCCCCAGCATGTACTGGCGGTCGAGGTAATCGCACGCCGGGTCGTCCGGGAACTCCAGCATCATCGCCCGCAGCATCGGCGTGCCGAACTCGCGGGCCAGCGCAGCCTGACGATACAGGTACGGCATCAGCTGGCATTTCAGCTGGGTGAAGTGGCGCACCACGTCGCAGGACTCATCATCGTACGCCCACGGCACGCGGTAGGATTTGCTGCCGTGCAGGCGGCTGTGGCTGGAGAACAGCCCGAAAGCGCACCAGCGCTTATAGACGTGCGCCGGAGCGGTGTTTTCAAACCCGCCGATATCGTGGCTCCAGAATCCGAAGCCGGACAGGCCAATCGACAGCCCGCCGCGCAGGCTTTCCGCCATCGATTCATAGTTGGCGTAGCAGTCGCCGCCCCAGTGCACCGGGAACTGTTGCGCACCCACGGAGGCAGAACGGGCAAACAGCACCGCCTCTTCTTCTCCCACCATCTCTTTCAGCACGTTCCACACCAGTTCGTTGTAGATGTAGGCGTAATGGTTGTGCATCTTCTGCGGATCGGAACCGTCAAACCACTGGACGTCCGTCGGGATACGCTCGCCGAAGTCGGTCTTGAAGCAGTCGACGCCGATCTCCACCAGGCCTTTCAGCTTGTCGGCGTACCACCGGCACGCGTCCGGGTTGGTGAAGTCGTAGATCGCCAGCCCCGGCTGCCATTTGTCCCACTGCCACAGGGAGCCGTCCGGGCGCTTCAGCAGGTAGCCCTTCTCTTTCAGCTCACGGAAGATCGGCGATTTCTGGCCGATGTACGGGTTGATCCACACGCAGACCTTCAGCCCTTTCTCTTTCAGGCGGCGGATCATCCCTTCCGGGTCGGGGAAGGTCACCGGGTCCCACTCAAAATCGCACCACTGGAAGGCTTTCATCCAGAAGCAGTCGAAGTGGAACACGTGCAGCGGCAGGTCGCGCTCGGCCATGCCGTCGATAAAGCTGTTGACCGTCGCTTCGTCGTAGTTAGTGGTGAAGGAGGTGGTCAGCCACAGGCCGAACGACCACGCCGGCGGCAGCGCCGGACGGCCGGTGAACTGCGTATAGCGGTTTAATACCTCTTTTGGCGTCGGGCCGTCGATCACGAAGTACTCCAGATACTCCCCTTCCACGCTGAACTGCACTTTGGACACTTTCTCGGAGCCGACTTCAAACGAGACATTTTCCGGGTGATTCACCAGCACGCCATAACCACGGTTGGTCAGGTAGAACGGAATGTTTTTGTAGGACTGCTCGGTGCTGGTGCCGCCGTCGCGGTTCCAGGTTTCGACCGTCTGACCGTTGCGCACCAGGGCGGTAAAGCGCTCGCCCAGACCGTAGACCGTTTCCCCCACGCCCAGATCCAGACGTTCAAACACATAGTTGCGATCGGTGTTGGTATCCTGCACGTAGCCGTTGTTTTTCAGCTGGCTGCCGGTAATGCGCTGGCCGTTGCGCAGGAAATCCAGCGCCCAGAACTCGCCTTTGGTGACGCGCACGCTGACGCTGCCGCTTTTCAGCTCGGCAAATTCGGCGTTGTTTTCAATCTCAACTTTTACATCCTTCAGAACGTTCAGCGGATAGTGCGGGCCGTTGTTCAGCGCACCCTGGAAGTGCTCAATGCGCACCCCGATAATCCCTTCCTGCGGAGCAAACAGGCGCACCGTGAACATCAACGTGTCGAGCTGCCAGGTGCGTTCGCGCACGTCACGCGGCGCCACATACACCACCAGGTCATTGCCCTGCTGCTCCACGTCGAACACCTGTACCGGATACGTCACGTTAAGGCCCGGTTGGATAAGCCAGTTTCCATCACTGATTTTCATGCTTACGTCCTCTTAGTTCTGCAATTCTTTACTGACCGGCAGGTTTTCAAACTCCTGCTGATTGCGGCGCGCACCCTGCGCCAGCTCGCGCAGGATTTTGGTCAGGAAGGGGGTTTTCAGCGTGTAGTAGCGTTTGGCGATAATGGCGCTCAGCACGTAGCAGATCGCCGGAGCCAGCGTAAACAGACCGATAATGATGCTGATGGTCGCGCTGTTCTGGGTTTTGGCTGCCGCGTCGTAGCCGCCGCCTGCCAGCATCCAGCCGATCATCGCCCCGCCCAGCGCCAGGCCGAGTTTCAGCACGAACAGCGTACCCGCAAAGCTGATGCCGGTCAGACGTTTGCCGTTGGTCCATTCGCCGTAGTCGACGGTATCGGACATCATTACCCACTGAATCGGCGTCACCAGCTGGTGCAGCACGCCGATAACAAAGATAAAGCCGAACATCAGCACGGTGGCATGCATCGGCACGAAGAACATCGCCACGCTGACCACCGCCAGCGCGGCGTTGGTCCACCAGAAGATGCTGACCTTACACTTCCAGTCGGTGAGCGGTTTCGCCAGCGCCGAGCCAATCAGGTTGCCGACGCAGTAGGTGGTCAGGAACGCGACGAACACCTCCGGCGAGCCCATGATCCAGGTGCAGTAGTACATCATCGCCCCGCCGCGCACGCAGACGGCGAGAATGTTGAGGATGGTGAGCACGCCGACGATGCGCCACTGGTCGTTTTGCCAGATATCACGCAGATCTTCACGCATGGAGGTGGTGCTCGGCGGCACCTGGATGCGCTCTTTGGTGGTGAAGAAGCAGAACGCCAGCATCAGGAACGCGACCACCGACAGCACGGCGATCCCGCCCTGGAAGCCGAACGCCTTATCGTCGCCGCCGATCAGGTTCACCAGCGGCATCATCAGCACCGTGGAGAGCATGCCGCCCGCCGTCGCCAGCACAAAGCGCCAGGACTGAAGGGAGATACGCTGTGTCGGGTCGTTGGTGATCACCCCGCCCAGCGCGCAGTACGGGATGTTGACCACGGTATAAAGCAGGGTCAGCAGCGTGTAGGTGATAGCGGCGTAAACCATTTTGCCGTTGAGGCTGAGGTCCGGCGTGGTGTAGGCCAGCACGCAGACGATGCCGAACGGAATGGCGCCGAACAAAATCCACGGACGGAACTTGCCCCAGCGGCTGCGGGTGCGGTCGGCAATCAGCCCCATGCACGGGTCGGAGATCGCATCCAGCGCGCGCGCCAGCAGGAACATAGTGCCGACAAACCCGGCGGGAATACCAAAAATATCGGTGTAGAAAAACATCATGTAAAGCATGACGTTATCAAAAATGATATGGCTGGCGGCGTCTCCCATGCCGTAGCCAATCTTCTCTTTTACTGACAGTACTTCGCTCATATTTTTATCCTTCACGCTGTAGGGGGCGCTGAGACCGGTTGCATTGGTTTTAAACCATTGTTTCAGGAGCGGGTATTGCGTTTTCTGGTTAAGAGATTACGTTTCTTGTTTTTTGTGATCGGGATAAAAGTTGATGAGCACGAAATGCTAACCTGAGGATTTTCTTAAGAATTAGCTGAAACAGGGGGATTCAGGTCAAAAGAGAGGTGAAAAAAGTGGTGTGGGGTATGTGGTAAATGCCTGAAAGTAGCTATAATGCGCCCCGCCTCCATGTAGCAATGCAGGCGCGGAAGATCGTCATCTCCGGTGAGGTGGCTGGACTTCAAATCCAGTTGGGGGCGCCAGCGTTCCCGGGCAGGTTCGACTCCTGTGATCTTCCGCCAATAATTTTGGTGTGTATTCTTATGCAAAATTTTAAATATCAAATTCAGCTTGAATTTTTGACAAAATTTTTGGTCCCACTCCGGGGACATCTTTTATCATTTCAAGAGTTAACATCCCATTTTCTATTCTTTTTTTCACTATATTTTTGGCAATCCCCCTTTTAACATCAAGTATAACCTCCAATTCATCAATAGACGCTTCGTTAATGTTTTTCTTCCCATTCCTATGTTTTTCTAAGTTTATATACTCAAGGATATCAGAAATCATTAAATATGTATGAAATACGGCTTTTGTAGCTTCTATTTGAGTTAACTCTGAATGAACCCCTTTATTTGTTAGCTTATAAGAACCTTGCAGCCATGCACCTAAGTAATCAACATGAGACTTAGCCAAATCTTTATTACTGGAAGATGTTATTGAATCATCCATAAAAGCCCACAATCTATTTATATACTGCCCTTTACCCAAAGCTCTCCCATTTCTTTTCTCCTCGCTGGGCGGATATAACTCATCAGCTAAACCTTCTATTAAGCGGCGACAAGATGTCAAAGCATGTGACCATTCTTCTGGTTTATCTGAAGAAAGAGCTTTGAAGGCTAGCATTAACTGCTCACCTAGCTCTTCTTTTATTTCAAGTAATCTATCATCTACAGCATCTTTTAGAGTATCAAAACAACTTTTAACTGTTCCTGAAAACTTTAATCTTTTGAATAACTCTTTAGCATATTCATGTGCAAGTTTCCTAACATAGCTTAAATGTTTATAGAGATCATTTTTATAATAAGTTCCATCATTTCCATCTTTAAGCCTTACCAGATCAAAATATCTTTCTTCTAAAAAACCTATTCCAACATAACCACCCCCAGATTCATTATATTTTGAATTTAATTCTTCAGTGTTGAAATGTTTCTTATTAAGACCTAATTTCTTCAAATCTTCATATTGAGCGGTTATTTTAGTAGAAAGTTCATCATAGATTTTTGTTCCTTTTTTCTTACCATGTATTTCCCTATAAAGATTTAAAAGCCTCCCTAAAGGATCAGTGTATTTTTGATCAGCCAATTGTATTGCACACCACTTTTTAATATCTTCATCTTCAACTAAATCAGCGGCTCTATATAATTTTTGAATTGCCGAAAAAATTGTTCCTTTGGGGGACTCTAAATCATTTAAAGTTGACTCAAGCAGTTTTAATGCCTCTGATTGTATTAACATACTATTCTCCATTGAGGTTATCTTGATAAGAACTTAGTAATTTTTAGTTAACCTAAGCCTACAAGCCTCTTTCACCCACTTACTAAAATTCCCTTTACCCGCAGCCTTCTCAATCTGTTCCAAAAGCTCATCCTCAAAACGGATGTTCTTCATCGTGCTTTTGGTACGGTCAAAATTTGGTTTCTTTTTTTCTTGCATGGTAGGTACCACTTCGGTTAATTTATCTTCATGTGGTACCTACCACATGGATTCGGAATTCTGCAACGCCCCGCAGTGTTGGAGCACTAAAGGGCGTCTAACCTCACCAACTATCAAGGAGTTGATTATGGCTGATTCGCATTCTACCCCAGACACCGACCAATCCGGAACCGAGCATTCGTTAATTGTGGGATACCGCCCGAATGTTTACGACAAATCTACGCCGAGAATCATCCTTTCCGGCAAGTGGCTGCGCGCGGCGGGGTTTGATACTGGACAGCAGGTCACGGTAAAGGTCATGAAAGGATGCATCGTTCTGGTGGCGTATAACGAGCAGGAGCAGCGTTTGCAGGACGATTATAAACGGACGAAAGCAAAGCTTATTGAGATAGAGGACGCGCTTGCAGCGATCCAAATTCCACATGCTGGAAAGCGCCTCGCAAAATCAAATACAAACCACCTGGCTTAGCGGCTGTTTCTGGCATACTACGAGCTTACAGACATTATCCTTATGAAGCATTTCTGATAAGGGTGGACGGGTCGAAAATGCAGTTGTTCGGTTTTATCGAACAACTGCCAGCGAGGCAGCCAAGTGAAAACCTTAAATGAAGTGATTGCGTCACGCTCACCGGAAAGCCAACAGCGCATTCAGGAGATGGCAGAGGAAATGTTCCTCGAAACCGGTCTGCAACTTCTGCGTGAAGAGCTCCAGCTTTCGCAAAAACATGTCGCCGATCTTATGGGCGTAAGTCAACCTGCGGTAACACAGCTGGAGCAGCGTGGAAACGATCTGAAGATTGCTACGCTTAAGCGTTACATCGAAGCGATGGGCGGAAAACTTAGCATTAACGTGGAACTACCCACTGGCAAGCAGGTTGCGTTTCATCTCTAGCGCGATTGTATCTGTAGTTGATGGCGCAACTATAGAAGCCGCATTTTACATCCACCTCAGAAAATTAATTCTGCGACGTGCGCCACACCCCAGGCGTACAACCATACTCCGTCTGAAAATGACGAATAAAGTGCGCGCAGTCGCTGAACCCCATCCGCTGCGCAATATCCGTCACGCTTTGCTGCGAGTTCTTCAGCAGCCAGCAAGCATAGCGCAGTCTGGCGCTGCGGATAAATTCGCGGGCCGTTTTGCCGAATTCTGCGTGGAACAGACGGTTGAGCTGGCGTTCACTCAATGCCACTTCTCGCGCAAGCCCGGCGGTGGTGAGCGGCCGGGTCAGGAACTGTTCTATCAGCATGACGGCGCGGCGCAACCGCGAGTCAGGGATAAGCGCAAGATTCGCCGGACGTGGGGTGGCAATTTCATGCGGAACGAGCGACAAACGCTGACAGGTGGTGCTGGCGATATCATCCCCGGCATGGGCGCGGATAAGCTCAGTTGCCAGCGTCAGGGTGGAAATACCGCCCGGGCAGGTCAGCACATCGCCATCGTCGATGAAATCATACCCTTGCTCAGCATAAACCAGCGGGAAAGCCTGCCGAAATGCATCAAGGTGGAAAGGATGGATGGACGCTCGTCGTTCATTCAGCAATCCTTCCTGTGCGAGGACAAAACTGCCGGTGCCAATGCCAATGAGCGGAACCCCGGCATGGTGGGCATGTGCCAGATACGCTTTATCCCCCTGATATCCTAAGTCCAGATACTGCAATTCACCGCCGATAACAGCAAGGTAGTTAAAACTTTCCGGCGGGGCATGGGGGGAATCCGGTCTCATGATTATTCCCGCATTGCTGATAATCGGGATATCAGGAAACTCACTTATCAGGCTGATTTTAAATGCTAATTTATCCTGCGCTTTCGCTGCATAACGCAGCGCCTCCAGCAACCCAGAGACGGCCAGGAGTGAATAACGGGGCCATAATATCAACCCAATATGCAGACACTTTTCCGGTACTGATTTCCCCCCATCGGAGGAGTCAAATACACTTTTCATTTACTTGCCAAATTTAAAATTAATTACATTATCGCAACATGATCTGTCGCACTTTATATTTCTAAGATAATCCTGATATTTTAAATCAAGCATAAATGAGACGGGAGGAAAATATAATGCTTTTCTCGTTTACATCATTCTTTTTTTGAACCACGACACACATATGTCGGTAATGTTCCTAAGGTAAAGATATAGTTACCATTATGTTGTTCATTGATACGCATATAAATACTCTTGCCCGGATAGACAAAAAATTGCGGTTCATATTTTTCCAGCCAGCTGTCTTCAACATTATCGTCCGGGAACGTCATATTTTTTTCTGACGTCAGCAAATAGAGGCGATCTTTTCTCTCCACCCGAAAGGAAATTTTCCTGTCGATGGTTTTACCCGGATCGCTCTTTGCCCGGCCATTCATGCTCAGGGTGCCGAATTTCCCGTCGAAGGTGTAATTCAGCCAGACCGTCAGCGTCTCATCCGGATGGTGCTGTACCAGATTAGCCTGGCATGAAAAAGGCTGAACGTAAGATCGGTGCCACAGGTAATAGCCCGTCAGCACGCCTGCCGTGACGAGGCCCGTCACGATGACATACAGCATCTGCCGAAAACGAGTCATGCTAGCTATCCTTCAGGAAATAATCAGATATACAGCGGTTCGGTTCTTTCATTGGCCGGTCGCAGCGAATAACCGACGCACGAGGAAGCAGGGCGTACCAGCTGATGTAAACCCAGGGATATTGCGCGCATTCAGCCTTGAATTGTTCTACATAGGTCAGCGCGGAAGCGCGTTCAGCGTGAGTCTGAATGTCGTTCGCAAGATAAACGCGACAGGCCCCGACGGATGCCGCAAAACGGTAATCCTCAACAAAACGGTTTTCCCTGGCGCTCATATATCCCGTCACGCCTGCCCCGGCCAGGATGACCAATAGCCCCATGACGACAGCCAGCCAGCGCGTGGGCTTCCTGGCAACGGGCGCTGCTGGCGCGGAGGATGCAGAGACCTCCTCGATCGCTGGCGCCTCCATACATTGTCCCTCTGCGGGTTGAGGCGCGACGGGTGAAGACTCTCTGACAGTTATTTGCGTGTCGCTTGCCAGCGTCAGCCCAATCCGGGGAATGGTAACGATAGGGTCAGTTTCAAAACCAATCTTTTTGAGCCCTTTGCGCAGAATGGAGATGTTCTGGTAATAGGTATTGGAGGAGACAAGCATGCCGCGGCTTTGCCAGACAATATCAAGGAACTCTTGCTGAGTGACAATCGACCCCGCTCTGTCGATTAATAACAACAGGCATCGGCCTGCTGGCGAATTTAACACAACCACACGGTCAGGATTGTTGATATCACGTAACGTGCTGGCCGCAGGATGAAATTCGACGATATTATTTATAATGTAATGCTTATGCATAGGGGCAGTATGAATTCTCCGGTTAACAGATGTTGAACCTGAGTCACCGCATGTATGTGATGACATTCGCGTCGGGATTAATGTGACTGATTAACAGCATGCTGTATATCTTCGCCATTGGCGAAAAATCTTAATTTATATTTCATCCCTTAAGCTTCACTGAACCTGCATAAGAACTCAACCCTTGTAGAATGCGGCTTGCAGAGCCGATTCATCCGCGATCATCCTCATTATGATGTTTTGTGAAGTGAATTTCCGCTCCACAGAAGTATCTGACTATCGACAGCATCTCTTTTATCTGAGCCTCTCCTTTTGGCGCACTCCTCGCCTCTTGACATTGACAAATATCTACATAAAAAAACATTGTACGCCACGGACATGCGTGTCTGAAATATTCAGTACTCTTAAGCCTTAAGCTTTCTCAACCTTACAAATATCAATAAGTTACATGGTTTTTGTATGCTTTTCACCCACCTCTCTATCAGTTTTTATCGATGATAACATTCGTAAATTGTTATTCCCCGTCAGCAACTTCACACCCGCACTGACACCAGACGACAAACTCCTTACAAAACATTTATCAAAGCTAAATTTTCATTAAAAATAGCGGCTATCATAATTTACAGAAAGCGAAGCGGAATAAGACCAATCAGAGGGAAGCGTCGTAACCGGTCTCGATCTTAGTAATTAATACAATTTTAGATTAATTCAGATTACCTCTTTATTGGCCGACGTATAGTAGGCCTACACTATGCAATACGTCATTGCTTCGAGAATACTGGCGATACCCTTATAAATAATTCGCCTGATTACTATTATAAATCGAGGAATAACATGACGAACAATAACCAAATAACACAGCAAATTACTGTTGCATTGATGGGCGGCGATCATTATGCAAGAAACGGCATTAAAACGTTATTACGCAGCATCCGCGACGACCTTCACATCATTATCATCGAAGGAGGTTATCAGGAACTGGATAAGGCGCTCTCATCGATTCGTATCGATATCTTATTTATATCCGGCACAGAGAAATACCATACAGGGTATGGCTCACTGAAATATTTAAAAAAAATCAAAGCCACGCATCCTGAGGTGATTATCTGCCTGTACTCAACCTCTGCCCATTCCCTGTTATGGGCCAGGGAAGATATTGATGCCTATATCTCGCTACAGAACACGGTTTATCAGTGGCGGATAAAGCTAGCAAAAATGGTCGATAGCCATTATCGGCCCCAAAAGCAGCCAGCGGCGTTATCGCTGACGCCTGGAGAAAGGAGGGTATTAAAGGAACTCAGGAACGGACTGGATATACGTTACATCGCAGAACTGGAGAAACTTTCTTATCGCCGCGTGAGCGCTTTAAAAAGCTCAGCGATAAGAAAACTCGGGCTCAGGAATAAGACAGATTTGCTGGTCTTTTTAACCAGTTAGACCTGCCGCTTTCAGAGCAAATCTCGTAATAAAAAAACCAAGGAACCATGAAATGAAAGCACGCCTTACTTGTCATTCTCTGCTGGCATTAAGCATTGCCGCCCTGCTGCCAGCGGGCTCAGCACTGGCCGCCACCACCAGCGGCGGCACGGTTAACTTTAGCGGTAAAGTGGTGACCTCCGCCTGTGCCATCAGCGCCGGTAGCGCGAATATCGACGTCGACATGGGTGAAGTGCGTACCGCCACGCTGGCTGCCGCAGGCAGTGAAGCCAGTACCGCAAAAGCCTTCTCCATCACGCTGGAAGATTGCGAAATCGCCGATACCTCCGCGTCCACGGAAGATAACCCCATTGCCGCAACGACTGTGGCTATCACCTTCACCGGTACGCCGGACAGTACCGATGTGAATAGCCTGGCCGCGGGAGTAAACGGCGGCGCGGGCTCGGCGCAGCATGTCGCTATCCGTCTTTATGATGAACAGGGCAACGTCGTCAGGCTGGGTGAGCCGGCAGCAGCGATCCCCCTGCGTGCGGGGGCGAACACCCTGAACTTCAGCGCGAAATATTACTCCCCACTGGGCAACGCCACGGCGGGTGATGCCAGCGCGGTCGCAACCTACACCGTGACCTATTCGTAATCTTCAGGCCCGGTCTGCTGGCCGGGTCTGACTCAGCTTTCAGGAGACGCACAATGCGCGTAAACACATGGATTTGTCTGGCTGGCACGTTATGTTCATCCGCCGTGTATGCAGGCGGCGTGGGGTTGGGTGCAACGCGGCTGGTCTACGCAGGCGCGACGACACAGACGATGATGCAGGTAAGAAATACCCACCCTGATGCCACGTTCCTGATCCAGTCATGGATGGAAGACGAGAAAGGGAGCCGTACCAACGACTTCGTCATCACGCCGCCGCTGTACGTCATGAAGCCCGCCAGCGAAAGCGCGGTGAAAATCATGTTCAGCGGCAACGCCCTGCCAGCCGATCGCGAAACGCTGTACTGGATGACGGTCAAAGCTATCCCACAGCAGGTTAAAAACGGTTCCGGCAATTCGCTGCAATTCGCCTCTGCCAACCGCATCAAGGTCTTTTATCGCCCTGAGTCGCTTCGGGAAGGCGCAGGAGAGGCATGGAAAAACCTTGCCGGCGCCTACCGCGCGGGCAAGGTCACGCTGACCAACCCAACGCCGTATTACCTCACCACCATTAACCTGAAAATTGATGGCAGGCCGGTGTCGCCCGTCATGGTGCCGCCGAAAACCAGCGTGACGCTGGCAGACACCTTCAGCCATGCGAGCAGCATGAGCTACCAGACGATTAACGATTATGGGGCCTGGACGCCCGTCACCCGCACGTCATTGTCCCAATAATAAAAACAGTAAGGCGTGACCACATGAAAATTAAAATCCTGTGCGCCACGGCGATCGCCCTGGTGATTCGGCAAGCCGTGGCTGCCGAAAGCGAGCTGCACTTTAATCCTGCGTTTCTCAACGGCGAGCGCGCCAACAGTGCCGATCTCGCCTGGGTCAACGCCGGGAGCGCGTTGCCGCCGGGCGAGTACAATCTTAACGTGTATATCAACACCCAGTTCGCGTTCACAGGTAACGTCACGTTTCGCGTCGCTGAAAACACCGCCGGTGAAGCCCTGCCGTGCCTTACGCCTGCGCAATTCGCCGCACTTGGCATCGACAGCCGTCAGGCGAAAGGGGGTGAGCTGTCGCCTGCGCAGCGCTGCATTTTTTTAACCCGGTCGTTCGCCGATACCCGGTTTGATTTTGACCAGAGGACGCTTACCCTCAACTTCACCGTACCGCAAAGCGCGATGCGCGCTCTGCCGCGCGGGTACGTCAGCCCGGAGAGCTGGGAATCCGGCATCCCTGCCGCGTGGCTGAACTATGTGGTCAATGGCGCGAATAATGACTACCGGGGCGAGACGCGCACGCGGGAACAACAGCTGTTTGTGAGCCTGAACAGCGGCGCCAACCTGGGCGCATGGCGGCTGCGTGATTTCACCACGTGGACCAAAGAGAGTAACGAGCTCACCCACGTCCAGACCTGGCTACAGCGGGATATCCGCGCCCTGCGTGCCCAGGTTTATGCCGGTGAAACGTTCACCTCATCGCAGGTGTTTGACGCCGTTGGCCTGCGTGGGATTGCCCTGAAGACCGATGACAATATGTTGCCCGCCAGCCTGAGCGGTTACGCGCCTGAAGTGCGCGGCATCGCGCGCAGCAATGCCACGGTGACGGTTCGCCAGAACGGTAACGTTATCTATCAAACCTCGGTTCCGCCGGGGGCGTTTGTGCTGAAAGATCTCTATCCAACCTCTTCCGGCGGCGATCTCGCGGTCACCATTCAGGAGAGCGACGGCAGCCAGACGCAATACACCCTGCCCTTTGCCAGCGTGCCGAATCTGGTGCGTAACGGTCAGGTGAAATATGCTCTGGGGGCCGGGAAATACCGCCCTGCGGGCAATCAGATCTCGTCCTCCTTCGCGCAGGGCGAGCTGTTCCTGGGCTGGCGATACGGTCTCACGTTTTATGGCGGGGCGCAGTTTTCCGATCGCTACAACGGCCTGGCCTTCGGTATCGGGCAGAATCTCGGCCGCTTTGGCGCCTACTCCCTCGACCTCACCCATGCCCGCAGCCAGCTGGCTGATAATCAGCACTACACCGGGGATTCGGTGCGCCTGCGGTACAGCAAGCTGCTGAACGATATCGGTACGCGGGTCAATTTCTTCTCGCTGCGTTACTCAACGGCAGGGTTTTATACTCTCAGCGATACCACTTACAAAGGCATGGCGGGCGGAGCGCCAGAACAGACCGTGGAAGACGATGGCACCGTCACCACTCACTACGACACGGTTTACAACCTGCATATGTCGCGTAAAGCAAAAAATCAGCTGCTGTTGTCGCAGCCGATGGGCGAATACGGCGCGCTGTCTCTGTCCTGGGATCAACAAACCTACTGGAATACGTCAAAAACCACGCAAAGTTTGCAGTTCGCGTGGAACGCAACGTTTCGTAATCTGTCGCTTGGCATCAGCGCCCAGCGTAGCTCTAGCCTGTACGACAACAAGAAAGACAATATCCTTGCGTTGTCCCTGTCGGTGCCGCTGGGTAACCCGGCGCTGTCGACCCGTCTCCGTTTTACCGCTACCCATGCGGATCCCGCTGGCACCACCGCGAGTACCGGTGTCAGTGGTTATCTGCCAGGACAGGAGAATCTTTTCTATAGCGTCAACCAGCGCTACAGCGCGCAGCAGCACTACGGCGGCGATGCCGCGCTGCAATACGAGGGCGCGTGGGGAGACTATAACCTGGGCTACAGCTACGCCGGTGACTCCCGCAACCTCAGCTACGGGATGAGCGGCGGTGCGGTGCTGCATGAGGATGGCCTGACGCTGAGCCAGCCGCTCGGGAACACCAATATCCTGGTGAAAGCCCCAGGCGCCAGCCATGTCGCCGTGCTCAACCACAGGGGCATCAAAACCGACAGCCGGGGCTATGCGGTGATCCCGTACGCCACGCCGTATCGCGTTAATCAGGTTGCGCTGGATGTCACCACCGTGGGCAATGACGTGGAGCTTGAGAACGCCATCGCCAATAAAATCCCCACCGACGGGGCACTGGTTCGCGCCACCCTCACCACGCGTCAGGGGGCAAAAGCGATGTTTATCGTGCGTCACGCTAAAGACGTGCTCCCCTTCGGCACGCTGGTCTCGTCAGAGGATGACAACGCCAGCGGTATCGTCGGCGATGGCGGCAGCGTGTATCTGACCGGCCTGTCAGCGAAGGGAACATTGCATGCCGTATGGGGACGCGACAGCGCCCAGCGCTGCACGATCCGCTATGCGTTGAACCCGAAAAATTATCAGGCCCGCACCGGGCTGTATTCCCAGGAGGTCATATGTCAGTAACCGTCCGGTTTCTCCCCCTGATCCTGCTGATGTTCATCACCGTCCCCGTACGCGGCTATGACGTGCTGGTTTCCGTGACCGGCAACGTGATCGGCAATACCTGTATTGTCTCGGAAGATTCGAAGGAGCAAAACGTGCCGCTGGGCACCCTCGGCGTGAAGCAATTTAGCGAGGCGGGGGCAGTCAGCAATATCAAAACGCCCTTCACGCTCACCCTTGAAGCGTGCGGCCCTACCTTTGCTGGCGTGAAAATCCGCTTCAGCGGTACGCCGGATGACGAAAACCCGCAGCTTCTGAAAGTCGCTGACGGCGGCGCGACCGGCGTGGCGGTGCAGATTCTGGATAAAGACAGCGTACTTATCCCGCTGGACACCCAAACCACTGCTTACGGCGCGGCGGGGGATGACAGCGTAAAAATGACCTTCTATGCGCGACTGGCCGCCACGGGTGCGCCGGTCAATGCCGGAGACGTTTCGGCAGTGGCGACCTGGACGACGGAGTATCAATAATGCGTTTACTGTTTTTAGGCCTGTTTTTCATGACCTCTCAGGCGCTTGCCCTCTCCTGGACATCGGATATCACCCTTTCGCCAACACCCATGTCATGGTCCGGCCCGGCAGACTCCATCGTGCCCGGAAATACGATCGGCTCTGAATGGAGCGCCACTGCGAGCGTCTCGGAAGTGTTCTGGTGCGGCCTGGTTTTTACCTGCTCCAAAGGGACGCTGGAGCCGAGCAGCAGCGTAACGGCCACCGGCATCACGGTTATTCTTGATGGTGCAAATTACATGGTATTTGAAACGGGCGTGCCCGGCATCGGCTTCATTCTTGGGCTTAAAGATTATAATGGCACCACCTATGTCCCGATGCAGACGGGCATTACGCAGAGTTATCCGGCCGACGGGACTAACGGTTACGCCTCCACACTGGGCTGGTCGGCAAAAGTGACGTTTATCAAGACCGGCGTTCCGCTGAAATCCGGCGTATACCAGACCCCCACCATTAACGCGGCGATCCTGACGGCCTATAACAACGAAGTGAAAACTGCGCAGGTGATCATCAACCCGACCACCATCACGGTGACGGCAAGCGGCTGCACGGTAGGCACGAAAAGCGCCAACGTCGACCTGGGCACCATTGATGTTCACACGCTACCCAGCGTAGGCAGCACCTCGCCATCGGAGGCGTTTAACGTCAGCCTGACCTGCGATGAGAACGTGGCGGTTAACGCAGTAATGACCGATCAGACCACGCCGTCAAATACCTCGTCGGTCGTGACGCTGACCGGGGACTCCACGGCCTCCGGCATTGGCGTGCAGTTTTTCTATAACGGTACCGGGCCGCTGATGATGGGGCCAGACAGCTCGGCCGCAGGCACGACGGGACAGTTTTTCATCCAGACCACCAGCGCAGCACAAACGCTATCGCTGCCGTTCCAGGCGCAGTACATCCGAACCGGAGAGCTGGTCCCCGGCTCGGCTAACGCCCTGGCGAGCATTACGTTTTCGTATCAGTAGGTCAGTGTTTAACCCACACCAGCTGATCGACCCGGAATCCCAGATCGCGTGCGGTATTCAGGTAGTCCTGTTTTACCGCCTCCGGAATGGTCGGGGTGCGCGATAAAATCCACAGGTAGTCGCGGTTCGGGCCGCTGACCAGCGCGTACTGGTACTTATCGTCCAGCTTGATCACGTTATAGCCGCCGTAGAACGGGCCGAAGAACGATACCTTCAGCGCAGCCGTAGTCGGTTCGCCGGTAAAGTACGCCTTTCCTTCGCTCTCATTCCACTTGTTCTTCACCGGATCATAGCCACGATTCAGTACGCTGATACCGCCATCGCTGCGCTTGCCGTACGTCGCGGTCACCTGTTCCAGACCGCGCTCGAAGCGATTTTCCAGTCGGGCGACTTCATACCATTTGCCGAGATAGCGGCTGGCATCAAAGCCGGTAATGGGCTGCACGCCTTTCGGCGGCGTGGGAGATTTACAGGCAACCAGCGTCAGCGCAATGGCGACACCGGTAACGACAGGCCATAGCCTCATGAGAACTCCTTTCATTTACGCGGTTGGACGTTAAGTGTAGCGCACCCGTGCGGCGCTTCATCCCGTCGGGGAATATTCGTAGTATATTGAGACTACTCCTTCTCTTCGGATGCAGACATGGCTTACTCCATCGGCGAATTCGCCAGACTCAGCGGCATCACCGCCACCACGCTGCGGGCGTGGCAGCGACGCTATGGATTACTCAAACCCGAGCGTACGGACGGCGGTCACCGCCTGTACAGCGATGAGGACGTTCAGCAGGCGCTGAAAATCCTCGACTGGGTTAAAAAAGGCGTACCCATCGGCCAGGTAAAATCACTGCTGGAACGCCCTGTGCCGCGCCGCGCCAATAACTGGCAAACCCTGCAACAGGCCATGCTGCAAAAGTTGCAGGAGGGGAAAATTGAATCCCTGCGTCAGATGATTTACGACGCCGGACGCGAATATCCAAGGCCAGAGCTGGTCACTAACGTGCTGCGTCCGTTGCGCAGCCAGATATCGGCCAACGTCGCCGCCGCCATGACGCTGCGTGAGATCCTCGACGGCATCCTCATCGCCTACACCTCGTTTTGCCTTGAGGGCGATAAAAAAGCGCCGGGCGATAATATCCTCATCAGCGGCTGGCATCTGAACGACCCGTGTGAGATCTGGCTTGAAGCTCTGACGCGCACCGGCCAGGGCCACCGCATCGACATACTGCCGGTTCCCCCTGCCGCGCTGGCCCCGGAAATTTTTCCGGATCGCAAATGGCTGCTGGTTACCAGCGGTAAACTTACCGCCGCGCGGAAAAAGCAGGTTGCGCAGTGGCAGCAGCAGGTTTCCCTTGAGGTAATTATCCTCTGATTATTTTCTGCTGTGGCAAACTTCACGAAAAGTTGAATATTTTTTCGCGCAGCGAGTGCTAACGTTTTCCTGTCACCGACAACTCAACAGGAAAACACGATGAAAAAGACACTCCCTCTGATGATACTGGCTACAATGGCTTTCGCCCCTGCCGCGTTCAGCGCCCCGGCAGGCACCCTGAGCGTCCACGTTCTGGACCAGCAAACCGGTATGCCGCCAGCAGATGTGGCCGTCACGCTGGAAAAGCAGGAGCAGAACAAGTGGACCCCGATTGCCAGCGGTAAAACTGACCACGACGGGCGCATCAAATCGCTCTATCCGCAGGATCAGGATATGGCGCCAGGCGTGTATAAAGTGACCTTCAAAACCGCAGATTACTTCCACGGCAAAAAGCTGGACTCCTTCTTCCCGGAAGTGCCGGTGCTGTTCACCGTCACCCGCACCAATGAAAAACTGCACATCCCGCTTCTGCTCAGCCAGTACGGTTACTCAACTTACAAGGGCAGCTGATTGCTCTTGATTTTAAAGACGATTAAAAAATAATCCCGTCAATACTTGGACAAATACGCATTGTTGTGTAACTTTTAGATATGAGATCGGGAGGTGCACATCATGACAACAAAACCTGTGCTGGGTATTAGCGGATGTTTGACCGGTTCCGCCGTTCGCTTTGACGGCGGACATAAGCGTATGGGCTTTGTGATGGATGAGCTGGCGCAGTGGGTCGCTTTCCGCCCGGTATGCCCTGAAATGGCTATCGGCCTGCCCACGCCCCGTCCGGCGCTGCGCCTGGTGATGACCACCGGCGGCGAGACAGAAATGCGATTCAGCAAAGCGCCGCAAGATGACGTCACGCAGAAGATGGCCGCATTTACGGCAGATTATCTGCCGAAAATCGGCGATCTGTCAGGGTTTATCGTCTGTGCAAAATCCCCTAGCTGCGGCATGGAGCGCGTGCGGCTGTACGACGAAAACGGCAACCGGGGCCGCAAGGAGGGTGTCGGGCTGTTCACCGCCGCCCTCCTTGAAACTTTCCCCTGGCTGCCCGTCGAAGAAGACGGTCGCCTGCACGATCCGGTACTGCGGGAAAACTTTGTTGAGCGCGTTTTTGCTCTCCACGAACTGAACGTAATGCGTAAAAATGGCCTGACGCGCCGTGCCCTGCTGGACTTTCACAGCCGCTATAAGCTTCAGCTTCTGGCGCACCATCAGGCAGGCTACCGTGAAATTGGTCCGTTTGTGGCATCACTGCATGAGTGGGACGATCTGGACGCGTTTTTCGTGGCCTATCGCGACAAACTGATGAATATCCTGAAAAAACCCGCTTCGCGGAAGAATCACACTAACGTGCTGATGCACATCCAGGGCTATTTCCGTAACCAGCTGAACAGCCGCCAGCGCGGAGAACTGCGTGATGTGATCCTGCATTACCGGGACGGACTGCTGCCGATACTCGCGCCGCTGACGCTGCTTAAGCATTATCTGGCTGAATACCCTGACCGGTATCTGATGACGCAAAACTACTTTGATCCCTATCCTGATGATTTGGGTCTGCGTCTGGCCGTTACCTGATAAGAAAGAAGCGAAGGCCCATTGACCCACAGAGGCCCAAAGCTGTACCCCGTTTAGACGACACCCTCACTGTCGTCTTTTTTTTGCGCTCAGCGTAAAATACTGTAATTCTGTACAGGTCAAGCATGCACAGCGGAGTACCCCGATGATCAAAAATCTGCATATTCAGAACTACCGCTCAATTCGCGATATGTCGCTTGAGCTGGAACAGCTCAACATCGTGTTCGGCCCCAACGGCACCGGAAAATCCAATATTTATAAAGCGATTTACCTGATGCACAGCGCGGCGCAGGGGCAATTCTCCCAGGCGCTGGCAAACGAGGGGGGGATTTTGAAAGTGTTCTGGGCGGGCAAAACCCGCAGCGATCAGCTGCGGCGCATGAACCTGGCGGTGGAAACGGAAACCTATGAATATGAGCTTCAGGTCGGGTTCGTGGAAAAGCTGCCCTATCCCTCACAGTTTCAGCTCGATCCGGTGATCAAAGAGGAAGCTATCTGGCTGAGCGGCCAGCACCGTCGTCCGTCGTCACAGCTGATGAAGCGTAAGAATCAGGCGGTTTTCCTGAACAACGTGCATCACGAAAAAGTGACCCACAGCGGTACGCTGTATGAGAACGAGTCGGTGTTCGGGCAGCTCGGCGAACCGCACCTCTATCCCGAAGTGTCGCAGATGCGCGAGTCCCTGCGTAACTGGCGCTTTTATCATGAGTTTTCCGTCTCATCCGGCTCGGCGATCCGTGCGCCGCAGGTGGGTTTTCGTTCCCCGGTGCTGGCCAGCGACGGTGCGAACCTGGCCGCCGCGTTTCAGACCATTGTCGAAATTGGCGACGAGCTGCTGCTGATGCGCATTCTCGACCAGGCCTTCCCCGGCTGCGTGTTTTACAGCGACAACACCGGCGGGCGCTTCCGCATGATGATGCAGCGCGAGGGGCTAAGCAGACCGCTGGAACCGGCAGAGTTCTCCGACGGCACGCTGCGTTTTCTGTGCCTGGCGGTGGCGCTGTTAAGCCCGCGCCCTCCCGCATTTATCGCCCTCAACGAACCGGAAAACAGCCTGCATCCGCAGATGCTGCCCGCTCTGGCAAGCCTCATTGCCGAGGCCAGCCGCTACTCGCAGATCTGGCTCACCAGCCACTCGCCGGAGCTGGCGCAGTTGATTGAGAAGCACCGATCGTTTTCGCTGTATCAGCTGTCGATGGTGGAGGGGGAGACGCGGATGGAGCGGCTGGGGTAATGCATTTCTTTTATGCAGTCACCACTTTCAAGGTCGCCATCAACGACGAAGATGATTTCCGTCGGTATATACCTTCGGCGAATTCTGCGCTCGCGACAGATTATCAAATTTATTGTTGCCAGTTTCTGATGCCAGGATAATCTGTAAACGTTGGTTATCAGATGAGAAAATTAAAATGGATATTGTACTTTTCCCTGGTCAGAACGCCCGCGCATGGGCTGAAACAATGATAAATCTTGAAGCCCGCAAGCTCATCAATACTGCGAATATTGTCGGAGGGCAACATCTCAGCGACGGACTCGCACGGATTAAATTTATGGATGATATTCGGCAGTTTGTGATGCAACAATTTAGTGCTACCCGGGCAGCCAGAAGTGATGAGGAGTGCATGGAATGCCTGAAAAACATCCGGGCTGAGAACGAAAGTCTTCTTGAGCAAAGCAGAATGCTTCGCTCCCGTACAGCTCAGCTTTTTGCTCAGATTGAACTGGTTAAAGAAAATAACAAAGTCGTCGGTTACGTTATCTCATCGATTAAGGTTGTGCTTTCAGGGTTACAGATTGTTGCAGGTGTTGGTGCAATGATGACAATGAATCCAGTGGGTGCGCTTGCAGGAGCGATTCTGGTTATGGATGGTGCAAATGCCATTTCAAAAGAAATTAACAGAACGCTTCAACATCAACCAAACTCCGAAGGTATGCTGGCAGATGGCGTCATGGATATCGCTCAGTTTATGGGATTTAAACGTGAATCAGCACTTGGGGTATTCAATAGCGTAAGCCTGGCAGCAAGCGTCTATACGGTATTTGGCGCCATCCGGAAACCCGAATCATGGCGTCTGTTTCGTTATCTCCCGCTGGATTTCTACCGCAAAGTCGACGGAATGAATCGCGCAGCGCTCACTATGAAAATTGTCGGCTGGGGTGTCTCTGCAAAAGTCTCGTTTGATTTAATTTCTAATGCGTCTGGCCAGAACTAATGTATTTCTTTCTGAAGCGCCAGGCTTTGTAAGCAATGATTGGGGGTTGAAAAAACCAGGCAATAATCAATACGATGAAAAGAGAAATACCGCCGGAAACAATATTGTAATGTTCAGCGAAAAAAAGAAGCGCCAGGAAAATCAGAGCCACAGCCGCAGTAATACACAGTACCATGATGAAACGCTTGCCCAACTCAAGCACCACCTCGAGCAGGGATGAACCATAACGGCTAACGTTTCGGTTCAGATACGCTAATTCCTTTACGGTGAAACCTGATTCAAGTAACTGCGTTTCAATATTGTTCATGCCACTACCTTTTCTTCTGGAAAGTAACGTGGATTATCTTAACCGGAAGAGAAGTGCTTGTAACCCGTCTGATGCATACCCATTACCGCCCGCTTTAAAGGCAAAGAAGTCGCCCACGTCTTTTTATTCCATCTCGCCAGCATTATTTTTCGCTGCAAACGGCTTAACGCGAAACGTCTTACGCCACTCCGCCGGACTGACGCCAAAGCGCGCCTTAAACTGCTGCCGATACGTCACCGCTGATAAAAACCCCACCTGCTCAGCGACGCTTTCGATTGGCAGACTGCCGGACTCCAGCAGGATCTGGCTGCGCCGCAGTCGCTCGGCGGTAAGCCAGTCGGCAACGCTCATGCCCGTCGCCTTGATAAAATGGCGGGTCAGCGTGCGTCGGCTCATCGACACCACGTCCGCCAGCGAATCCAGGTTATGCGGCTCGGAAATGTGCTGCTGAAGGTAGTCTATGAGACAGTTAATCCGCCCGTCGCGGGTATCTTTCGGCACAGGCTGCGCAATAAACTGCGCCTGCCCGCCCTCGCGGTGCGGCGGGACGATCATCCGGCGGGCAATCTGATTGGCGACGACGCTGCCAAAGCGCTGGCGGATGATATACAAACAGCAGTCGAGCGCGGCGGCGGTACCTGCCGAGGTGATCACATTGCCGTCGTCCACGTAGAGCGCGTTGATGTCCAGTCGAACGTCCGGAAACAGCGTCTGAAACTGGTGTTCAAACTCCCAGTGGGTGGCGGCCCGTTTGCCGCTGAGTATGCCGGCATAGCCCAGCACAAACGATCCCAGACACAGCCCAACAATTTCCGCCCCGTTGTCTCTGGCCTGAACCAGGCTGTCGAGCAGCGTCTGAGGCGGGCGCTCCAGTACGTGCTGCCAGTAGGGTACAACCACAATTTCAGCCGATGCGATCGCGGAAAAATCCTGCGTCGCATGCAGGGCAAAACCGTCTTTCGAGGTCAGGAATCCCGGTTTTTCAGCGCAGATCGTGACGTTAAAGCGCTTTTCCCCGGATACCGTATCGCCAAACAGAATGCAGGGGACGGAGTAGTGGAACGGGCTAAACCCGTCCACCGCGACAATAGCAACGTTAACAAGCGGCATCTGTCTCTCCTTTCCCCTTTAACACTCAGAATATAACGGTTTCGCCGTCCTGAGGAATGCTCACCGCGTCACTTATCTCGTTGGCGTCAACAAACTCGCGCAGCGCGCGGCGGGTCAGCAGGCAGTGGTTGATAGCTTCCATATGGGTCGCCACGATTTTCGCCTGCGGCAACAGGAAATGCACGTTAAGCAGATCTTCTTCCCCCATGATAATTGGCCCAAACCCGATGACGTGGGCGTAACCAGCGTTGAGCACGACAACGTCCGGCTGATGCTTTTGTAGATCGGCCGCAACCGCGTCGCGCCAGATGGTATCCCCTGCGATATAAAGCGTCTTCTCATCGGAATGACGGAAGACCACGCCGCAGGCTTCACCCAGACGCTCTGCCAGCTCCGGCACGGCATAAGCGCGGTCAGTGCCGTGCTGGCCGCCATAAGTTTTCGCAATCCGGATATCTCCGAACGTCGTTTCGTCGGTCATGACCGTCAGGTTGTGAAAGCCCTGTCCGCGCAGCAGCGCGGCATCGCTATCATTTTGCACGTAGATCGGCTTGTCTTTGGCGATCAGCTCAACGGCATACTGATCCCAGTGATCGTCATGGGTATGGGTGACGATCACCGCATCGGTGTCCAGCAGCGTTTGAACGTCAACGGGAAGCTCGACCATCGGGTTGCGAATATCGGCCCGCGCGGTGCCGGGAAAACCCGGATAAGCACCTTTTGGCGCCAGCATTGGGTCGATTAAAAAGCGTTTTCCCGCGTAAGTGATCAGCTGGGTGGCATTGCGAATTTGCGTAATGTTCATGGGCTATCCTCCGGTTGGTATGAGAAGGAGAATAGCCCCAGGGTGCCGTTAAGAATGTGGGCTAAAGGGCGATGATCGATGAAATCGGGTCAATCGATAAACCGCTTGCGCACCCTTTCCAGCGGCGCAATCAGCAGATTGATAAGCGGTTTACGATCGATAACGATATCGGCGTTCACCGTCATCCCGCCCATCAGCATGCGCTTTTTCTTGTCCGGGTCGGTAAACCAGGAGGGGACGCGCACTTTAGCCAGGTAGTAGTTCTGCCCTTCCTGGAGCGGGATCAGCGCCGAATGGGCATCAATGTTTACCTCATAGAAATCGGACAGCGTCGCCTCCACGGAACCGTATTTGTCCACGGGCCAGGAGTCGAAGCGCAGCTTAACCTTATCGCCTTTCGCCACGCGCCCCACCCCCGTTGCCGGAACATACAGGTACCCCTCCATCGTCGCCGCGGTATTTTTACGGATCACCACCACCACCTCGCTGTTTTGCGTAATGGCCCGGCCTGGCGGGAAGTTAATCGCCACCACGTAGCCATCTGAAGGGGCCAGCATCGCCATGGTGGAACTCCCCCGGCTGGACAGGTTGCGATCGATTTCGCTGATGCGGTTTTTCACGTACAGCTGCTCTTCGCTCAGCGAATCAATTTGCGACTGGGTGCTGTCGGTCAGGCTGGTTTTGCGCGCCTCAAGCTCAAGAATAGTGCTCTCCTCCAGCGTCAGGTTGAGCTGGGCGTTGAGCACATCGTTATGGCTTTTATCGAGATCCACTTTGGAGACATAGCCCTTCCCGGAGACGGATTTCCACGCCTCGTAGGTGTCGGTGCTGTTTTTTAACAGCGCGCGCAGCTTCTTCACCTTATCGCGGGAAACGGCGATCTGCTTGTCAGTGAGAGCCAGCTGCTGCGCCAGATTTTTGCGATACGATGCTATCGAGTCCTCAATGGCCTGGATGCGCTGCTCGCTGCGCTTTTTCTCCGCTTCCATCTGCTGGCGGTCAAACTGCACCACCGAGCCCTGCTTGCCGCCATAGTCCTGCGACACGGTGAACAGCGGATCGTTTTCCTTCACGTACTGGCCGGGCCGGACGGCAAAATCAACAAGGGTTCCGGACTCTCTGGCGCGCACCTCCACATCGCCCTGCGCCGGGATCAGCACCCCGCGTGCCAGCGTGGTTTCCGAAAAGTTGAAAGCAATCGCAAAGACCAGCAGGCAGAGAAAAAAGGCGATGAACAGCGTCAGCACGGTTTTCAGCCGCGGCGCGTTGATTTGATAGCTTTTTGAGAAGTGGTGCGGGATTAGCGCCCGACGCTGTCGGCTTCGGTTTTTTAATTTCACGATATGTCATCCATGATAAATCACTGAAAGATCGTCCCATCCACTCCAGAGCGTGGGGGTTTTGCGCAGCGCGTTCAGCGTGTCGGCGGCGGCCAGACGGTAATCCTCTGGCGCATACGCCTGGCTCTCCAGCCCAAACTCTGCCGCGTGCAGCGAACAGACCGGCAGCAGCGTTCGGACGCTGTAGCCATAACGCGATAAAAACCGCGTGGAGACGTCCGTTAACCACGCCTTGCGATCGCCTGCCTGAATTGGGAACAGTGGCGCATCCGGCAGGCGTTCATCCATCAGCAGCACCGTCACCAGGCGCTGAGGGGCGAAAAACGAGCCGGCGCGCCGTCCGTCGTGTGCGGCCATCAGCTTGTGCAGCGCAGGGTGACAGGTAATAAACTGAAAGCGCACATCATCTGGCGCGGTGGCGAGCAGCGCATCCATAATCAGGCCAAAGCCCGCCCAGCGCATGCCCAGAAGCAGGGTGCGAGGCGAACTGTGAAACCCCTGATCCTGCGTCCACTGCGCCACGTACGCATGCAGATCGAAGCGAACGTTGCGCGCCCACAGCGCGGGCGGGAAGATCTGCTCCACGAAGTTAAACCCGCTCAGCTCATGGGCGTTCTGATGCAGAAAATCAGCCGGCACATCGGCCTCCGGGCAGGGCATAAACTGGCTGTAGTTTTGCGCAATCCGGTTTGCCATTAAGGTGCGTCCTGCCTGGCGCGCGCAGAGTCGGGCATAGAGACGCGGCAGAAACATCATTGCTCGCTCTCCCGCAGGGTGCCGTTTTCCATGGTATAGAGACGCCCCTGGCAGCCCACCACGTCCGGCGAGTGGGTAACAAATACCAGGCCAATCCCCAGGCTACGCAGGTTCGCCAGCACCTTTTGCGCGGTGGTCTTATCAAGGTTCGCCGTCACTTCGTCGCAGAGCAGTAGCTTAGGCTGGCTGTACAGGGCGCGCGCCAGGACCAGACGCTGCATCTCCCCGGCCGAGAAAAAGGTGTTCCCCGGCAGCATCTCCGTTTCGTAACCGTGCGGCAGACGGGCGACGACGTGGTCCACTTCCGCCAGCCGACACGCGGCGATGACCTGCTCTTTATCCGGCGCGCTGTCAAAGCAGGCGATGTTGTCCAGAATCGAGCCGGTGAAGAGAATATCGTCTGCATGGACAATGCGGATGTGCTGGCGCAGCGAGGAAAGATCGCACTCTTCAATGGGGATCTTATTGATCCGCAGCGTGCCAGACGATGACAGCAACATGCCGGAGATCAGACGCAGCAGCGTGGTTTTTCCCGACCCGCTCTGGCCCACAATCACCGCCTCTTCGCCCTGCTTCAGGGTCATGTTGATATGCTGTAGCGTGGCCTCCCGGCCTGGATAAGCAAATGAGACATCCTCAAATTGCAGACAGACCGGCGAGGTGACAATCCGCTTCCCAAACTGGCTGGTTTCAGAGGGGGCAAACAGCAGGTCGCCCACGCGATCCAGCGGCCCCTTAAGGGCATTTTTGTCCAGCAGCTTCTGCGCCACCTGCACCATGGCATCGGAAAAATAGCGCTTATAGCTGATATAGGCGTACAGCATCCCGATACTCATCTGCCCTTCCAGGATCAGCCACGCGCCAAAGCAGACCACCAGCAGCTGCTCGGCATTGATCACCAGCAGCGAAGCCACGTCAAAGCGGGCCAGCAGCCGCTCTTTACGCATCAGCCCGGCGATGTGTTCGCGCTGGGATTTGTCCATCACCGCATCCCGGGCCTGCTCCATATTGTTCGCCTTGAGCGTAATGATCCCTTTCTGTGTCTCTACCAGCAGAGATTCATACTGGGCGGTACGCTCGATGGAGTCATCCACCGCGCGTTGATAGGGGCCGATCAGCGAAAAGCGGATCAGGAAAAACACACCCATCAGCAGCATCGTCAGCAGCGCAATTTTGACGTTATACAGCAGCATAAACAGCAGGCTGGTGACGGCGATCAGGCTGGAAAAGAGAATTTGCACGTAACCATTGCTGATGAACTCCGCGCAGGCGTGGAGCGATTTTTCAATAGCCAGCACGATGCCCGGCGGGCGCGAGCGGAACCAGCTGGTCTGGGTGCGCAGCATGTAGTGGCGCACGGACTGGCTTAAATCGTCATAGGCAATGTTACGCATCAGGATCTCAAGCAGCTGCTTGAGGAATTTACCGATGACTTCAAAGATAAAGACGATAGCGAAGATCGCGGTGAGCAGGATCACCAGATCGCTGTCGCTGCGGGAAATGGCCTCATCCATAATCAGCTGCACGTAGGTGGGGCTCGCCAGCATGGTGATGAGAGTAAAAATACAGAGCACAAACAGCAGCAGCTGGCGCTGGAACAGGCTCGGAGATTTATTGGCTAACCGGCCAAGCGTGAGCTTTTCATCCGGGGATTTCTTTTCGAAACACGGCGTGGGCTTAAGCTCAAGCACATACCCGGAAAACAGTTTTTCTGCCTCTTTCAGGCGGTAACGACGCACGCCGCTGGCCGGGTCGTGAACGGTCACGCTGCGGCTGTCGATCTTCACGATGACCACGAAATGGTTGCCGCGCCAGAAGGCGATGAGCGGCAGCTCAGACGTTTCTATTTCAGTGATTTCGCCTTTAAGCACCCGGCCAGACATATTTTTATCGCTGGCAAGGGTCAACAATTCCGCCATTGAGGTTCCCGCATCGGCGGAAACGGAAATCTCCCGGCGCAGCTGGCTGACGGAGACATGGTGGTCATAGTGCCCCAACACCATCGCCAGGCAGGCCAGTCCACATTCGGTAAATTCATGCTGGCGAATAACAGGGGTCTTACCCTGTTTTTTATACTGAAAGAGCGAAAACATAATGATCCGTGGCTGAAATAAAAAAATGGCCCGGCAATGCGGGCCATGCGTACAACGTGCTTCTCGCTTAAGCGCTGAAGAAACCGCCGATGAAGCCGCCCACCAGGCCGAATACGCCGCCGATGGTGCCGCCCAGCGCGCCTAACATCTGGCTGCCCGCGTTATAGCCCGCGCTTGCGCCCTGAATAGCGGCAGCAAACGGATCCCAACCACCGATGATGGCCTGTGCTTTTTTGAAATCGATAACTTGCATGATACTTTTCCTGTAAACGTGAATTAGTTGTAGCTACCAACCAGCGCGCCCAGGAAGCCCATTGCGCCACCCAGAACTCCGCCAACCACACCGCCAACCATGCCCATGATGCTGGCGCCAGTGTCGTAACCCAGCTGTGCACCTTTAACCAGACCAGCGAACGGGTTTAACGCGCCGCCAATAATGTCTTTCGCTTCTACGAATGAAATCGCTTTCATTTTTATCTCCTGTAGTGATGGATCTTTAGCATGATGCTAAAGGCTAATTTCCTTTTATGAAGGAAAGCGGTTGCTACGGGCAGGTGGTCAGCGGAATGATTTTATTGCCATAAATAATCATTCGTCTTGCAGCCTGCCCGGCATTATCTATTTCCAGCCGTTGCCCCGGAGGAATATATTTTGAATTATTGTATTGCGTACTGCACCCGACCGAGGAAACATATTTAAAATAGGTATTCCCGGTATTACTCACCACCCCGTTGCTAAACGCATAATCAAAATGTCGTGTCCATGGACGGACAATCAAAATAGCCTCAAGCGAGACCACCACATCCGACTGGATGCGCTGGCCTTTGCGCGTGATGACCTTTGCCTGGAGCGGCGTCTCGGTGAATTTTACGCGATAGTATCGCTCTTTGTTGTCATGCGGGCCGGTATAGTAAAATTTAAAACCCGCGCGCTCACCGCTCCCCAGCGTTAATTGCTTAGGCGAATACATGACTTCGCCGTCTTTTATTTCGGTTTCTTTTCCCTTCTCTTTAGGAACGTCTACCTGAATAAGCGAAACGGTATAATTCTGACGTTCGCTGGTATCGTTTTTTATCGGCTGAAAAACAACTTCTCTTTCGGGAAGAAAATCAATATTCAGACTTTCGATAATTAAAGCATTTGCCCCTGTGGAAATGAAGCAATTTATTGCAAAAATAGCCAGGAATTTTCCAGTCATGGTTGATTAATTCCAGGATGCGCTAACATCTATTCTTCCCTGCGCGGTCACTTCGCCAAACCAGCTATTTCCGTCATAGGTGGTCTTCGATACCGGATTATCCATAACGAACTGGAGGATCAGCGGTGTTTTCCAGAGCCACATATCGGTCACGCCGGAACTCATTTTGTCCCACTCTTCCGCATGGGTGGCTGGCGCCGGGATCGACAGTACCTCGCCTTTACAGTTATGCGCCATGCGCGTCTGGCTTTTCCCCACCAGCACGTTGCCCGGAATGGGAACCGTAAAGCCGTTGCCGCTGAAGGCGCAGTAGTCCACCCCATTCAGGCTTTGAGTAGGCCCGGTGACTTTTACCGTGACCGCAATCGCCGCATCTTTTTGCGCCCCGCTGTAGGTGATGGTGTAGGGGATCTCAATGGGTGTTTCGCCGATGGCGCCTTTCCCGGAGCCGCCCAGACCGTCAGGATCGAGGGCGTAATCCGGGTTGTCGGGCGTAATCTCCAGCCCCGGCTGAATAGGGTTAATCACCAGGCCGCCCCCCGGCTGGAAGCAGAAATCCGCCGCCAGCGAGCTGTTGCCGGGCGTCAGGCACAGGCTGACGATATTGCCAATGCTGCTGCCGTCCCCCGCTTGCGCCACGCTCAGAATTAACGCTTTCGGCAAAAATATTTTAAGGTACGCTTTGCCGCCGTTTTTCTGCGGCGCCGCGAGGAAGGTGTTTGCCAGGACACGCGTATCACTCAGGATACCGCCGGAGATACTGTACCAGGTGTTTTCATCGAAGGTCAGCTCGGCGGCAAGCCCGGTGCCGCCGTTCATGTGCGATTGCAGCACGCTGTTGACGCGGGAAGAGGTGAGCGCCAGCCCCCCGTTGTAACCGGAGATATCTTCCCCAACAAACGTGTATTCAAGCAGGTCGCACAGCACGCCAGAGATCGTGTTGCGGGTGTATTTGGTGCAGGTGGCCCCTGTTGATCCATCGACAATCGTCACCTCGCCGCTGATCGGGTCAATCCCCAGGTTGAGCGCCCTGGAGTTGGTCATGGTCAGCGTGCCCACCTTGTGAAGCGTATTGGTGGTGGTCACTTTGTTGATGGAGCTGATTTGCGGCGTGGAGGTAATGGTCACTTCATCCCCTGGCGCGGCGTTGAGCAGATAGTTAAAGAACGGATCGCCCAGGACCCAGCGCCCGTATGACGTGCCGGGCTCCATCACCGGCGGCTTAACCACCATCGACGTATCGGTATAGCGGGTCGTCGGGGTGTACCCCGTGTTGCCGCAGGACGAGGAACACGCCGTCCCTTTAAAGAACGGAGAGGCGCTGGAACCGGTCACCGAAAAGTCGATGGTCAGCGCGCTGCCTGCCGGACCGCTGTAGCTGTTGTCCGGGATGTAAGTGGCGATACCGTTATTCGTTTTCGCGCTCAGCGTCGGCCACTCACGCGAACCGTGTAAAAACGCGGTCGAGGTGCTGTTCAGACTAAACAGCCCCGCGCTGTTTCCCGTACCGTTATTGTCCGGATTATTAATGGCGAAATAGGGCAGCTCCTGCGCATGGGCCACCGCGCTCATCAGCAGCAAATTAAGAGCGAATATCTTTTTCATCGTCACGTTCCTGCGTTCCTTTTGCTTCCTGCCAGACGAAATCGCCTTTGTCGCAGGAGATGTCCCCGAGCCACAGCGCACCGCGGTTAGACTCAATGTCCAGGCGCACTTCGCAGACGCTGTCGTCCGGCGTGGCGATACTCAGGACAGGGTTGTTCTTATCAACGTCGATCACGAAGCGTCCGTCGTTCTCCGTCCGGGTCAGCCCAACGTGGTTTTTGATCTGCGTGGCGCCAATCGGATTGCCGTTTGCATCCACAAGGCGGCCAAACAGGGTGACGATTTTCTTCACCTGCGGCTTCATCACCACGGTATTGCCCGGATAAACCGTGATATGGCGACGCGCATTCGCGCCAATCTCATAGCTTTCCGTACCGGTTTCACTGTTCATCACTTCCAGGTCATAAGCCTGGTATGCCGGCAGCGACAGCCAGGTTTTATCCCCTTTGATGCGTTCTGCCCGGCCGTTAAGCTTCAGGGTCAGCGCTTCATCAGATTTGAGACCGGTACTGACAATCACCCCTGCGCTTTCGGTGCCTTTCCCGGCGGCGATGGCCTCTTTGGACCAGCCCACGCTGCCGTCACTGGTCAGCGTGGAGTTCCATCCTTTACTCATGCCGCTCTGGACGCTGAGGATGTTGCTGTTCCACGGCGTGTCGAAGTTCACGCTGCCGCCGCCGCTTACGCTGCGATCCTGGCGGCTGTTAAAGGCTTTCGAGACGTTGGCGGTGGCCGATTTCAGGTAATCGCCTTCAAACTGGCGGCTGGCGCTGACGTTCAGCGCCGTGCCGGTATCGCGATTGTGGGAAACGCCAACCGACACGGTATTTCCGAGCGGTATGGCGAAATCGAGCATCACGTAGCGATCTTTCTCTTCGTAATACCCGTCGTATTTGTTGCGCGACATCCCCACCCGCAGGCGCGCTGTACCGTAGCGACCGGCGTATAACCCCTGGGAGTAGTCCAGCTGATAGCGTTTATAGCGATAGAGGTCGTCCTCCTGACGCATCAGACTCAGGTTGCCCGCTGAGGGCAGGCCGAACGACGGCAGGCTAAAGGAGGCGCCCCAGGTGTTGCCCTTGCTCTCATAGATATCGAGGAACTTGCCGCTGGAGAGCTGTTCATGGGAGTACCAGACCGAACCCATCTGCCACGGCAGGCTGAGATTCGCGCCGTAGTTGGCGCGGTACGTTCCGTCGGAGGCGGCCATGGTCTGGGTATTCACCGAGAAATAGCCCGTCAGGTTCAGGGAGGCCCACAGCTCGCTGACGATGTGTTCCCGCATCATGTAGGTGGAGGCGTTCCAGTCGACCATCCCGCTGCGCTTGCTGAACGAGGCCCCCACCAGCGACATGGTGTCTTTATGTTTGGTGTCGTAATCGTAGTAGTAGGTGTTGTCCTGCTCGTTTTTGTGTTTCGCGTATTTTTTATAATTGACGACGGATTTATCGCGGCTATACATCCCGCCCCACATCTGCCAGCGCAGTGTTTCCGACACGTTGCTGGAGAACGGCTTATTCACGGTGTACATGCTACGCGACACGGTGCGGCTTCCGCTCACCACCTCAACTTCGATGCTGTAGATCCCGTAGGGCAGGCTGCTGGTGTCAATTTCATGGTTGCCGACGTCAAAGCGCTGAATCCCGATAAGCTGCCCGTCACGACGAATACGGGCCTCGCCCGCCGTGGGGAAATAGACCACCACAGGCGTCAGAGAGAGCGTGTTATCGCGCTTACGGGAGTTGGCCTGGTTGCCCATGGAAACGCCGTAGACTTCACCGCCGGAAATCCCGCTGACGCTCGCCAGAGACTGCATCGCCCAGCCGTTCAGCATGCCCGCGGCGTAGCGCATCCCCTGATAGTCGCGCTCCCACATAACCGCGTTCATCTGGGTATCGCTGCTGCTCTCGTTGACGTAGCCAGAGCCGTCGATCAGCACATGATCAACGCCCATTGAGATCCAGTTTCTTGCGTTCAGATAGCCCGACGACCAGCTATCACCGTAGCCGCTCTCGGTGTGATACGCCCCGAGGTTGTAGGAGAACGTGCCGCTCAGGTCGTCAGACTCCGGCGCATCAATGTCCACCTCACGCGGGCGAATATTCACCCCGTAGTCGCTCTGCGACAGATTCAGCAACAGGCGCATTTTTTTCTGATCCAGCTCGAACGCGGACCCCGTACTTACCGGAATGCGCATCTGGTCATCAAACTGCTTGTCGTTAATGCTTTGCAATAACGTTCTCATCTCTTTTGACAGACGAATGCCGTTATCAGACTCCTGGACCTGAACGTCCCTCAGCCCCAGCTTCAGATCTTTTGCAAAGAGCGTCACGTCACCGATACGAACATATTCGCTCGCCGTGCCTTCGTGGTTCCCTTGTTGTGCTGAGTGTGGACGCGTATTCACCAGATAGACGGGAATTTTGATCCCCTGCTCCAGCAGTGCATAAAGCGAGTCGGGAAAACGGTAATTAGCGATAACCACGGAGCTTGAGGCTGCATGCGCAAGCGCGGGCAGCGTGCCGGATGCGCAAGCCATCATCACCGGCAACACTAATTTATTTTTCACCATGCATCCTTACTTAACAGGTATGAACTGTTTCAGGTCCCATATTCCGAGATGAAAATGGTTATCCGTAACGTTGATATCCTCGATAGCGCGCGAGGTATCCGGCATCAGGTAGAAGTTTTTGGTACACGGCGTAGTCGGTGATTCCGGATTCGGCTTCAGGCAGGTTCCGGTCGCATTGACGCGAAAAGCGGTGTTCCCTTTATTGGTTATTTTTCCCGCCACATAGACGAAGTCGATCTTCTTATCACGGGGCTGAACCACCAGAATGGTGCTCACCACCGCGCGCGTCATCCCGGTACCGTTTTTTGGTGAACCGCTGTCCACCTCTTCGCTCACCCCTTCATCAGTGAAGGTAATGCGGTAGTAACGCTCTTTGTTATCGGCGTTCCCGTGATAGTAAAATTTGACAATATTGCTGGTACCGGCGGGCATTACCATGCGCGTGGGCGTCAGCAACAGCTCGTCCACTTTCTCCGGATTAATGACGATCCCTTCATCCATTGGGCTACTGATCCGCTGTGCGCGAACAGAAACAATACGCACGCTGTCTGCTTCGTTTTTTATTTCCTTGGCGGTGGAGTCAGCATCCGCAGGAATAATGGTGGTGACTTTTCCCACATTAATGGCCAGCGCGGAGGAAGAGATAAATAATAAAAATAAGAAGGCGGATTTGAGGTTAAACATGCTATTTCCCTAAACAGGGGCTTGCGCCCCTGGATCGATCAGGCCTTAGCCCCAGGTTGCGCGGAACGCAACAGATACGGTCCCTTCCCACAGGCTGTTGGTCAGGTCTTTGAACTCTTTCGCAGTACCCGCGTTGTCCTGAGCGGAGTCAACGTAGAAGACGAATTTGTCCTGGCCGGTAATTTCGGTATCTGCCGCCGCGCCTGCGCTGGTGGTCAGGTTCCACAGGCCAGAAGAGACGCCGGTGTTAGAAGAAGAATCAACCAGCGTGGTCCATGCGGTTGATTTCGCCCCCACGGTGCCACCAATAGAGCCCAGGTCGTTACCGCCCCAACGCGCACCCACTTTCAGCTTGGTCGCTTCACCGCCCACGCTGAACAGCGTGTTGTTTGAATCGTCGAGGATAGCTTCGAGTTTGAAGCTGGTCGCCGTAGAGTGATCGCCACGGATAGCCACATCAAACAGACCGGTATCGGTGTTGAAAGATTTGGTATTGGCGCTGTAAACGAAGTTCAAAGCACGCGTTGGCGTAACAACCAGGTCGGATTCGCTGTCTTTGGTCGCGGTTGCCTGCCAGGTGGCAGAAGCCGTCGTTTCTGCTGCATTAACTGCGCTCAGGGCAGAAACAGACAACAGGGAGCCCAGAACGATAGCGTTCAGTTTGTTCATTTATTTAGTCCTTCAAAAAAGAATCCACGTGTATAAAAAGGGGAGCCCCTTTTTCGAGGCGGAGTATAGACAGCCGCAAAATAACGAGGCAATACAGAAAAATTCACTCGCCGGAGAATAACAATAAAAATATAAATAAATTTCTCGTATCTTATTGTTACGTATTGAGTAAATCACTCAATTTCCCGAGCAATAGATAAATATCGATTTTTCAGTAAAGAGAAATATCAGGACGTCGGAACAGCCACACACATCATTACAGGCAAAACCAGCCCCTTAATTAACCAGGCGTGCGGTTTAACGCGGGTAATATAGAAGAAGTTGATATTATCAAGTAACATTTCGTTTACAACGCCATCCGGTGCCGCATCATCTTCAGATTTATTCAGCTTTTTATCCTTAATATAAAAGATATTGCTTCCGTCGACTTTTTCCACGCTGAGCGTGTAATTTCTGTCAATCAGGTAGCTTTTGCCCTCTTTCTTGAGTACGCCTTTATGAATAACCGTCACAACATCTTTGTTGTTAAACAGGAAAAGCGTGGTTAGCGACATATCGGTTAACTCACCCGTGGAATAGGTTTTCCAGGAAATGGTATCTGACTGGCAGCCAAACCCCTCATCCTGCGTTCTGGTAAAATAGATCCACAACAACGCGATGGCAGACAGCGCCAGTACGATACTGAACAGTACACTCATTTTAGTCCTTGACATATTTTAACTCCCGGTCAGGCTTCTGTAAGAAATGCAGTTCTTATAATCGTCGATACTGTCCTGCTGATAACAGATGGCCAGGAAATAATTTTCTATCTGCGACTTTTTAAACCTGGAATAGTAAGCATCTGCAACCTGGTGTTGACAGTCGATATGTTGACTGGCAATGACCTCTTTTACGTGATTAAAGTAGTGCTGTCGCGGCTGATACATATTCTTATCGATCAGGTATACCGTACACCGGTCCACTTTACCGAGCAGATGCATATCAGAATCTTTCAGGCTCTCGGCATAGGAATCCCTTTGGTGCAACAGTAAAACAGCGGTGCCGATAACGGTAATCAGTAATAACGTGCAAAGAGAAATAAAGAGTCTGTGCAGCGATATTAATTGTTTAGGCGGATCGGCATCTTTCTTATGCGCTAGCGTATCGAATGCTTCAGAGGCAGATTGTTCACTAAGCGTTGAAACAACCGGCGGCCTGACCGTGTGATGTTCAATATGCGCGGCAAGGCTAAATCCCTTGCCACGTATCGTTTTTATCAGTAAAGGATCGCATCCTAAAGTACGAAATGCTTTTCTGATTTCACTTATGGCAACATTCAGACTCACCGAAGAACCAGAGAAACCATGATCCTCCCAGACCTTCTTTATCAGGTCGTCTCTGTCGAGAGTTTTACCATTATTGATGATAAGTTCATAAAGCAGACGACCCGCCTGGTTAGATAACTTAATGGATGACTCTTCCTCTCCATTAATCATGATCATACCGGTGTCGACTTCATAAAGCATTGTAAGATCAATGAGATACTTCATATTATTATTACGCCATTGTTAAAATTATGTGCATTTGCCAGGCAATAATAAGTCTAAAGTTTGTGTGGTCAAGTCGCGTGATATTAATTGAGAGATGAATTCATAAAGCTTCATTAATTAACAATTATTAAATCATTAATAAAAATATTCGAACTAACGCATTTAGGTTAAAACATTAAAAAAAACTAACTCGCAAGATTATAATCTTAAACTTTAGAAGTTGTTGGAATAATGTTTTGTTATGTACTTTTTTAGTGCAACATAATATCGTCAAAGCATTCTCCCGAGTCGCCATGCGTCTAGCCGGTACATCAGGGACATGTGTAGCCGATTAACATTCATTTTAAATAACACAAATCTTCATGGAGTTTATCATGTTCAAATCGATCATGACCGTATCACTGTTGGCCGCCGCTATTGCTTCTACCAGTGCAGTTGCCGCAGACAATTCAGCGGGTGGTATCATTAACTTTACCGGCGCTATTACCGATACAACCTGTACCATTAACGGCGGTAAAAGCGCGGACTTTACCGTTGCGCTTTCCCCTATTTCGGTAAAAGATGCAGGCACCACGGTTGGCCTGATCACTAAGAATAAAAAATCTATTGCGCTGACGTTCTCAGGTTGTTCACCAGCAGCCGGAACAACCGGTACCCCGCTGAAAGTGTATTTCTCCAGCGCGGATAATATTTCCACTGACGGTAAATACCTGCTGAATAACAGCGTGAACGAAAGCGATGCCAGTGTGGCACGTAATGTCGGTTTTGCGTTAGTGGAGCCAGGTTCGTCTACGCCAATTACCCTGAACCAGCCTTACACTACGGATATTATGGGTACAGCGACCGCGCCAGATTCCGAGACGCTGACGCTGGATGTTTATTACTATAAACCGAACGCCGCTGCCGCCACCGTGGGCGAGTTAAGCTCCAACGTAACGTATACCATTTCCTACCTGTAATAATGATTATACAGGCTCTGTTTTCGCAGAGCCTGTATTTAAGGTTGCAATCATGCGCAAGACAATTTTGCTGGCAGGCTTACTGCTAAGCACCGGTCACTCATGGGCCAATATTGTCATTAATGGCACCCGTGTCCTTTATCCTGAAAATAACAAAGAGGTGATCGTCCAGTTAATGAATACGGGCGATGCGCCCGCTCTGGTGCAATCCTGGATAGATGACGGTGATATTAATTCCACGCCGGAAACAGCCAATGTGCCGTTTCTGCTGTCGCCGCCGGTGATAAAAGTTAACGAACATAATGGCCAACAGCTTCGTATTAAAAAGCTGCCGTCCAGCTTGCCTGCGGATCGCGAATCCGTCTTTTTCCTGAATGTCCTCGACATTCCGCCCAGACCTGAAAATCTGCAAAATCAGAATACCGTTCAGCTGGCGATTAAATCCCGTATCAAACTTTTTTACCGGCCCGCTGCGCTGAAAGGCACGCTGGATGACGCGGTGGCGAAACTGACGCTCGCCGCCGAAGGCGATCGCTTTCGCATTACAAATAACAGTCCGTTCCATATTACGGTCGCCAATATTTCGCTGGGTAAAACGAAATTGCTCCAGGAGTCCCCGATGGTTTCCCCGTTTGGGCAGCTGACGGTCGCCGCAAAAAATACGGTTAAGCGCGGACAGACCTTCCAGCTGATGTATGTGGACGATCTTGGCGCGTATAAAACCCGGACTTTCACCAGTCAGTGATCGGAAAGACTCACCATGAAAATGAAACAAAACAGACTCTGTCTGCTGGCAGTCTGCACGCTTCTGCTTTCGCATAAATCAGGGGCCGTCTCGTTTGATCCCTCCCTGCTTGCTGGCGCATCCGGTGAGTCCGATCTGTCTCGCTTTTCCGAAAACAACGCCATGCCTGCCGGCAATCAGGAGATGGATATCTACGTAAACGGCAGCTGGAAGGGACGTTATACCGTCATCTACGGCGAGCAGCGTGACGACATCCGCCTTGCCTGGAAAGATGCCCGGTCGCTTGGCATCAACACCACGTCCGTGCCTGCGCCCGCCATTGCGCACGGGCAGGTGCAGCTGCGCGATCTGGTTCAGGGCGGTGAAGTCAAAACCGATACCAGCACTCTGAGTCTGGCGCTTACCGTTCCGCAGGCGGCTGTGCTGCGTACTGAAGAAGGTTACATTGCCCCCCAGTTTTGGGACGAGGGGATCCCGGCGCTGATGCTCTCGTGGAACACGACCTGGTATAACACCCGTGCAAAAGGCGCTGCGAAAGACACAAATGATGATTTTTATGCCGGGCTGGATTCCGGCGCCAACCTGTTCGGCTGGCAGTTTCGCGACAGCAGCGCCTGGCGGAAAACGGCCAGCGGAGAGAGTAGCTGGCAGAATAATACCCGCTACCTGCGCCGTCCCCTGGCCTCGCTGAAATCCAACCTGACGCTGGGTGACTTTTATATTCCTGGCGATCTGTTTGATTCCCTGCGCGTGCGCGGCGTGTCGCTGGCGTCGGACATGAAGATGCGCCCAAATTCACAGCAGGGTTTTTCACCGGTGGTTCACGGCGTGGCACGGACGAACGCCCTGGTGAAAGTTATCCAGAATGGCAACGTGATCTATCAGGAGAACGTACCGCCGGGCCAGTTTACCCTCGACAGCATTCAGCCTACCGGCTCCGCGGGCGATTTGCTGGTGGTGGTGCGTGAAGCGGACGGTTCACAGCAGTCCTTCACGGTGCCGTTTTCCGCCGTGCCCGGGATGCTAAAAGAAGGGGTGAGTCAGTACAGCGTGGTGGCGGGTAAAGTGCACCAGAACACGCTAGATGCCGAACCCGCATTCATGCAGGCCACGCTGCGCTACGGGTTTAATAACCTCATCACCGGGTATACCGGGACGATTATTAGCGATAACTACCAGGCCGGGCTTGTCGGTACCGGGTGGAACCTTCCGTTTGGCGCGGTCTCGTTTGATGTCACCCACGCCAAAACCACCCTACAGGATCGCACCAGCAGCGGTCAGAGTTATCGCGTGTCGTACAGCAAATTTATCGATACCACCGCCACCAACTTCACCCTGGCGGCCTATCGCTATTCCACTAAAGGCTATTACAGCTTCAGCGACGCGCTCTATTCGCGCGAAGGGTATCAGCGCCTGAGAGCGCAGTACGACGACTATGAAGATCGGTTTGGCGTTGCGCCCGACATGTCGCTAAGCACCTGGGATGCCCTGCGCGCGGCGCAGCCCAAGAATACCTTTACGCTTAACCTTAATCAGCGCCTGCTCAATAACTGGGGCACGGTATTTGTCTCCGGCACACAGCGCGATTACTGGAACTCACAGCAAACCACGCGCGAATACCAGATGGGCTATTCCAACGCCATCGGCCGCGCCAGCTATACCCTGTCGGCCAGCCGGGTACGGAACAGGGACAGTGAAGAAGAGACGCGCCTTTACCTCTCCCTCAGCCTGCCGTTCTCGCTGTTTGATAATAATGCCTGGATCACCTCCAGCCTGACGGCCAGCGATTCGCATTACGAGCAGAGCAATATCAGCATGAGCGGGAACGCGCTGGCGTCGAACCGACTGAGCTACACCCTCTCCGGCAGTAATGCGCGGGGGGGTAAAAATGCGGCAAGCGTTAACGCCGCGTACCGTTCGAACTTCGCGACACTCGGTGGCTCTTACAGCGAATCCTCCGACTACCGCCAGACCGGGCTCAGCGGACGGGGAAGCCTGGTGGCCTACCCGTGGCACGTTCTCGCCTCAAACGAAACCGGCACAACCATGACTATCGTCGATGCGCCAAAAGCGGAGGGACTGATGGTGAACGGCGATGAAAGCATTATGACGAACCGCGATGGCGTGGCGCTGGTGCCTTACGCCACCCCGTATCGCAAAAACGCCATTACGTTATCGCAAACGGAAAACAGCGCTGGCGCGGAGGTGATCGGCAACATGGCTAACGTGGCCCCTTACGACGGGGCGGTGAGCTACATCCGCTTCGAAACCGACAAACGCCAGTCATGGGTACTTCATGCGACGCGTGCCGACGGCAAACCGCTGCCCTTTGGTACTGAAGTGCTTGATGAACACGGTGAATCTGTCGGGTATGTCGGCCAGGCCAGCGTACTGTATATCCGCGCTGAACAGCCGCCACGCGCGCTCAACCTGCATCTCCGCGGCGGGAAGTGCGAAATCTCCGCCCCAGCCTGGGGGCTGAACAGCCTCTCATCGGTTTGCCATTAATTACGGATTATCAAAATGTTACGATCATTCATATTCCTGCTCCTCTCCAGTATTAGTGGGATGAGCTATGCCACCTGCTCCGGCAGCAGCATCGTTTATGGCACACCGATTACCATTGATTTATCGGATAAGCTGAGCCCGGCCACGCCCACATGGACCGGCAGCTTCAGCACCCAGTACAGCGGCTCATTCAACTGTACGACGGGTAACAGTGAATTTTCTTACACGCCGATCCTCTCGACCGACAGCAAATACGCGACCATCCTCGGATTCAGCAATAACAAGTATATGGTGCGGGCGGAGATCACCAATCCCCCGGCCAATAAAACCCTGACTGCCAGCGGTAGCCATACGGCGTCTGAGCTGAACACACCGTTTACGGTTCGCTTCACCCTCGTTAACCAGAGCGGCACTACCCTGACGGGGGATACGGCGAACATGAGCGACGTTCTGTTCGTCAGCGACATGAGTGGGTTATCCTTCTGGGAAATCATCACCTGGCCAATCAATCAGGTCATCAAGATAGCGCAGTGGTTATTCAGCGGGTTCAAGTGGCCTTACGACAACCGCGATATGTTTGGTCAGCCGATGATCATCAAATACGCGCCAAAACTGACTACCTGTTCCTTTGATAATGCGGGGCTGACCGTAGCGCTGCCGACGCTCGGCATTCCCCAGCTCAGTGCATCCTCACAGCCGGGGCTGACGCCTTTTTCACTGAACATGAGCTGTCAGAACGTCGGGGTTAACGGCAATTCCGATCGGGCAATTGAGATGTTTCTGTCCAGCACGCAGCTGCTCTCAACCGACAGCTCGGTGCTGATCGACAGCAGCAGTAGCGCGGCGCAGGGCGTGGGGCTACGCCTGATAAAACGTGACGCCCCACAAACGCCGGTGACCTTCTCTACCTCAACCACCAGCCGTGGCAACGCCACGATGATTTTCAGCGTGGCGGCTGGCGCGGCGCTGGACGAACATTTCACCCTTCCGATGGCGGCGTACTATTACGTGTGGGAGCCCGCCCAGGTGAGCCAGGGTAAGATCAATACATCGGCTACGCTGAATATTATCTATCCCTGATGTGAGCTATTTCTCCATCTTTCCAACCGCTTGCACATACTTAATCAGTTCGCTGTGGTTGGAAAGATTCAGCTTTTTCATCGCATTGTGCTTCTGCGTCGCAATGGTACTGACCGAACGGTTTCGATGACGGGCAATCTCCGTCGTTGAAAATCCTTCCACGATAAGATGGAGCACCTCCCACTCTCTGGCCGAGAGGATGGAGCGCGCCCGGGAACCGGACCGCATTACCCGCCTGAGCCACGAAGAGATCGACGGTGTTTGCCCGTCCGCCATGAGCAACGCGGGTAATTCCTTTTTCAGTTCAGTCAATTCATCCTGCTGACTGATGGTTAATTCAAATTTCATCTCCAGAACTTTTTTTAACAGCCCGTAAGGCAGCTCGGGCACCAACAGAACACGCCTGACGTGATGGGTTTTACATAAAGATGTAAAACGGCTGCTGACCTCCGCACTCCACTCTTTATGATTAAGCAGATAATTAAATTCAGTGAAGAAAACATCCACGTTATTATCCGCGACCGCCGCCAGCGCCTGTTCAGTGGAATCGACCTGAGTAATGTTCAGTACGTAATCGGGTAAAAGATCATGGAGCGCCCGGAATATTATCTCTTTAAATATATTTATTTTGTAAAACACCATTACCTTTACGATACGTTCAGTATTATTCATGTCTTTTCTAAATTCTCGTGACCGGAGGAAAATGATAATAGTTTATGTACTCATCACTCACAACCTCTTCACGCCAGGATTTTATCCTTCTCAGGCTTAAAAATCTGAACAAGGACATTAAATTTATAGAAAAAATTCTATTTTATTCTGCACGCCGTTTCCTCTTGCAGATAAAGCCTTGTCGATAACCCTGCCGCGATCACAATTTTTCTTTCAGGAATAGCAGTAAGCCACTGAAAAAACGGTGGATAAACCCCATCAATCAACCTTCTGATGCTTATTAACCGCCCATTCACAGAATAAAAATCTGGCATGAATATTATTAGAAGATTAAAACAATTGCATATACCATTAAAACCATTTTTCAATTTTATCTTCCTCTAATAATTGGCATCGGCTTTACTCGACGGTTTGTATTGGCTTACATTGATGCCATCGCATCGCGTTATTTAAAAAGTGCTCGCCATTCTTTTAATAAGAGAGTGCGAACCGCCATTTTCTCTTATATGGACTGTTTACTCAGCGAAAGGAGAATGCCAATGCAAAATAAAAAAACAATTCACGTTGCCGTTGTTGACAGCTGCGAATTCACGATGATTGGCCTGCAATCGCTCGGAAAGCGTGAGCCTGATGAAAAACACGACGTTATTTTCCATGGGTTTACCCATATCGAAGAACTTGCTATGAGTGAACAACTCTTTGATATCATCATTTATGATCCGTTGAATACGCGTCATTTCCGGGTGACGACGAATGACGACATTCTCTGTATTAAACAGAAACAAGTGACGGCGAAGATCTATATCTATTCGTTATCCGCCGGCTATTTGAAATTCAAACATGTTGATGGGGTAATCAGCAAAAGAGTCTCCCTGGGGGATATCAAAGCGCTGTGGCAAATACTGATGAGCCAGACGCCGCAAGAGTCTGGTCGTTACAACGTAGGCATGACTACCCGCTTACGCACCCCGGCGAGGCTGTCCAGCGAGGAGGCCAGCGTATTGCGCGGCTATTCCTGTAATCTCAAAACCAAGCAAATCGCCCGTCAGCTGGGGTGTAACGTCAGGCTGGTTTACTTTTATAAAAACAACGCCATGAACAAGCTTAAGGCCGTGCGTGGCCCCTCGTTTTACCAGAGCATTCGCTGGATCCTGAATTAAGAATTTGACCGTGTGTCGTTTGCCTTTTGTTCCCGTGTCCGCGGGAACCTTTTTTTCATTTCCTGAAGGCTGTTCCATGTATACCGTTCTTCCCTCTCCCCTGTTGCAACGTATCTCAGGGCTGCGATTCCAGCCGCTTGTCGATCTTCATTCGGGCCAGGTGTTCGCGCATGAAGTTCTCGTGGAGATCCATAACGTCAATCTGGAGATATTGTTTGCTTCTCTGCCTTCGCGCAGCGCGCTGCAAATCTTCTTCTGGCAGGCCAACACCCTGTTACAGATACCCGTCCGGGACGCTTACTGGCTAAACCTTCCGGCAGAGCACCTTCTCGACGAACGCGCTATCCGGTTGTTGCTGGCGTTACGCCATCAGCAGCGGTTAACGATTGAAATTCAGGATCCTCTCACCATCACACGGCTGAGTAAGGCTGAGCAACATCGTCTTCATGCCACGCTTGTTCGGTTAAAAGAGGCGGGATGGCAAATCTGGCTGGACGATTTAACCCGGGAGTTGGCTGAGGCGTTCGCGCGGCTTGCGCTGCCGCTGGATGGGGTAAAAATTGACCGTTCAGCGCTGCGCGAGCGCGCGCCGCTTGCCCCGTTTGTGCAGGAGGTCAGGGCAGGTATCGCGCAATCAATTCTTATCGAAGGCATCGAGAATTCGCGGGATCTGGCGCGCGCCCGCACGTCTGGCGCACAGTCTGGCCAGGGTTTTCTGTGGCCCGAAAGCCGCACCGATGCCCGCGTAACGCTGTGAGGGCCAGCTTACCGTGGCTTACCAGCCCGGCACCGCACCGCCGTTAAAAAGGGTCTCTGCCGCTTTCGCCACTTCCGGCGACTGATAGGACTGGATAAATTCCTTCACGTTTTCGGCGTCTTTGTTGTCTTCACGCGTGACCACTATATTCACGTAAGGCGAGTTTTTGTCCTCAATAAAGACGCTGTCATGTACCGGAGACAGCCCCGTTTGCTGAAGATAGGTGGTACTGATGATGGCCACATCCACTTTCGGATCGTCCAGCACGCGCGGCAACTGCGCCCCTTCCAGCTCCATAATCTGTACGTTTTTGGGATTCGCGGTAATATCCAGCGCCGTCGGCAGCAGGCCCACATCCGGTTTAAGGGTAATCAGCTTCTCTTTTTGCAGCAGCAACAGCGCGCGGCCGAGGTTGGTGGGATCGTTTGGAATCGCAATGGTTGCGCCGTCCTTCAGCTCAGACACCGATTTAATCTTTCGGGAGTAACCCGCCATCGGGAAGACGAAGGTATTGGCCACGGCGACCAGCTTGTAATTGTGCGCCTTGTTATCTTCTGCAAGGAAAGGGCGATGCTGGAAGACGTTGGCGTCCAGTTCGCCCTGGTTGGTGGCATCGTTGGGTAGCAGCGAGCCGCTAAAGCCCACCAGCTCAACATCCAGACCGTATTTCTCTTTTGCCACCTTTTTGGCGACTTCCGCCACGTCCTGCTCAGCGCCATTAATCACGCCGACTTTAATGTGTCTGGCATCATTGCCGCCCTGATCACAGCCCGCGAGCAGCAGGCCAGTCAGGAGAAGCGCACCCAATCGAAGTTTCACGAGACAGTTCCTTTTGATAGACGTTTTGAAGACTATATCGACAACGAGACGGCAGGCTAAAAAACGAAAAGGAATCAGTAAGACGGATAGGTTATATGCGGCCTGTTGCCGGGTGGCGCTGCGCTTACCCGGCCTACGTGACGGTAGACGTGTAGGCCGGGTAAGCGTAGCGCCACCGGGCGAAGGGGATCAGGCTGCGGTAGTCCAGGCGCAGATAGTGATGGTCTTAAGAAATTCCATTATGGTTTCGTGCAGCTTGTTGTTTTGCTTTTTGGCTACGCCGTAAAGCAATTCCGCTTCCCTCACGCCTGCCGACGCAGCGGCGCTTCGCGCAAAAACCACGACAGCACAAACGCCAGCACCATAATCCCCGCCGCCAGCATAAACACCGCATGGATAGCCGAGCCGAACGCATCCAGATAGTCCAGACGCAGGGCATCAGGCAGATGGTGAATGGCAACGGGATTAAGTTCGCGCGGCAGTTCCGCCCCTTCCGGCAGCCTGTCGATCAGCCCTGATTGCAGAATATGGGTGAACACCGCGCCAAACAGCGCAACGCCAATCGCCCCGCCAATGGAACGGAACAGCGTCACCCCAGAGGTCGCTACGCCGTATTGATCGGCTGACACGCTGTTCTGCACCGCCAGCACCAGCACCTGCATCACCAGTCCCAGCCCCATGCCCAGCACGCCGGTAAACAGGTACAGCTGCCAGGTTGGGGAGGTGATTGAAATGCGCGTCAGTAACGCCATCCCCACCACGCCGAGCAGCGTGCCGAGGATCGGGAACAGGCGGTATTTCCCGGTGCGGCTGATGATGCGCCCGCTGATGATGGAGGTGAGCAACAGCCCGCCCATCAGGGGGATCAGCTGCAAGCCGGCCTGCGTTGGCGTGGCGTCTTTCACCACCTGTAAATAGAGCGGCAGGAACGTTACCGAGCCAAACAGGGACATGCCGATGATAAAGCCAATCAGGCTACAGAGCAGGAAGCTGCGGTCGCGGAAGAGCGACAGCGGGATAATCGGCTCCCACGCCAGCCGCTCTTCGTAAATAAACCCGGCGATCCCCGTCAGGCCGAAGGCCAGAATGCACCACAGCTGCGGGTCGTTCCATTGGCGGATCGTACCGCCCTCGGTGGTAAACAGAATGATGCACAGCAGCGCCATGCTGAGGTAAATCGCCCCCAGGTAATCAATCTCATGCTTGCTGCGCCGCGCGCTGCCGTGGAATACCGCGCCAATCACCAGCAGCGCAAACAGCCCCAGCGGCAGGTTGATGTAGAAAATCCAGCGCCAGGATGCGTGCTGAACGATAAACCCGCCGATCAGCGGCCCTATCACCGTCGCCAGGCCAAACACGCCGCCAAACAACCCCTGATAGCGACCCCGATCGGCAGGCGGGATCACGTCCGCCACGGCAGCCATGCTGATCACCATCAGACCGCCGCCCCCCAGCCCTTGCAGGGCGCGCATCAGCACCAGCTGGGTCATGTTCTGCGCCAGACCGCACAGCGCGGACCCTACAAGAAACAGCACAATCGCGATTTGCAGAACGATTTTTCGGCCAAACAGATCGCCGAATTTGCCATACAGCGGCACCACGATGGTCGAACTGAGGATATAGGCTGTCACCACCCAGGAGAGCTTATCCAGCCCGCCCAGCTCGCCGACGATGGTCGGCAGCGCGGTGGAGACAATGGTCTGATCCAGCGCCGAGAGCAGCATCACCAGCAGGAGTGCGCTGAACAGCAGCTTAATCGACGGTGCGTTTTTCGCAGGTTGAGTCATTACGTCAGACTCCATAAGAGATCGCTTGAAATTAATTAATCGAATAATTAATATTCAGGTAAGTTATGGATAAGATCAAGAGACAGCGTGACCGTGCCAGCACTAAAAGACAATTCTGAACCCCGCCGCCCCGGACGTCCGCGCGGCGGCAAGCGCGTTACCGCCAGCCGCGAACAGCTGCTGGACATCGCCCTGAACCTCTTCTCCCGCCAGGGGATCGCCAATACGTCGTTGAACGCTATTGCCCGCGAAGCCGGCGTGACGCCCGCCATGCTGCACTACTACTTCAACTCCAGAGAACAGTTGCTGGATGCGATGATTGAGGAGCGCTTCCTGCCGTTACGTGAGCGGATCGGGGCAATTTTCGCCGACAACCGGGATTCGCCGGTGGAAGCCCTGACGGAAATGGTCAGGGTGCTGGCCGAACTGGCGGAAAAGTATCGCTGGTTTGCCCCGCTGTGGATGCAGGAGGTGATCGGCGAGATGCCGGTACTGCGTACGCATTTGCAGGAGCGCTTTGGCGATGAGAAATATCACACCACGCTGGCAACCATCAAAGGCTGGCAGCAGGAAGGAAAGCTGAATCCGGCGCTAGCCCCCGAACTGCTGTTCACGACGCTGCTGAGCCTGGTGCTGGTGCCGTTCTCTCGCATGCGCAATGACGAGAGGCTTAATGCCCTCTCGCCGGAGATCGTTGTGCGCCACGTGTTAGCCGTGATCGGCAACGGGATCGGTGGTTAAAGATCCCTGGTCAGATAGTGTCTCTGCATTCCCTGATAAGGGTAATCCTGTAAGGACATCTGCACCTGATAACCCTGTTTTTCATAGAACGGACGCGCCTGAAAGCTGACCGTATCCACCAGCGCGTGACGACACCCTTTACGACGGGCCTCCTCTTCAGCCTTTTTGATCAGCTGGCTGCCGACGCCCGTTCCCCGCACCCTGTCGCTGACCCACAGAAAGTCGATATTCAGCCAGTCGCCTTTACGTACGCCGATTAACCCGCCCAGCATGACGCCGCTGTCGTCTCGCACATATACGCCAATATCGCCACTAAACGTCGCCAGATCTAAATACTGCGCGTTATAGGCTCTTAGCCCCGTTAATAATTCTTCTTTTTCTTCAGCCGTGACTTTATCTGTAATGCTCAGGTGCATAAATCTCTCCTTATTTTCAGCGCAATCTGAATATCTCACAGCTTAACCTTCATAAAAACTCCTTATTTCCTCCATTGTTTAAACAAGGAAATATTCATTCAATATGTAAATAAAAAAAACCTTTCCAATAGGCTCCGAAAACGTATAATGAGAATGATCATTCTCACTTTTTACGGTAGCCGACGATGAGCACAAAGCTGGAAGCACGACAAAAACTACGGCAGGACGAAATCATCACCGCCGCGCGCCGCTGCTTTCGCGCCAGTGGATTTCACGCTGCCAGCATGTCGCAGATCGCCAGCGAAGCCAGGCTCAGCGTCGGACAAATCTATCGCTATTTCAGTAACAAAGACGCGATCATTGAAGAGATGATCCGGCGCATTATTGACTCACGTATTGAGGAGATGCAGGGCAAAACCCTGGTTGAAGGGATGCCGCAGGCGCTTGCCTGGCGCCAGACGCTTAACGAAGATGATGACGCGCTAATGCTCGAAATGTCCGCAGAGGCCACGCGCAATCCGCTGGTGGCAAACATGCTGATCGAAGCCGAAGCCCGCATGTTCGCCAACGCCTGTGAGCACCTGAAAAAGCAGTTCCCCCACCTGAGCGATGAGCATATTCGCTGCTGCGTGGAGATTACCGCCGTGATGATCGAAGGCACGATTTACCGTCGACTCACGCCTTTAAAAGTACCGTCAGAACAATTAGAGCCCATATACCAGAATATTTTAAATATGCTTTTCTCTGCGAAGTAATCGCATGTGAATAATTAGCGGAAATAAGTAATTTCCCTTTTTTCATTTCTGGCTCTGCCAGAGATGCGAGATCGCTGTGCTTTTAATTAGCCCTCCTCCCTGTTAAGCGATTAACAGGGCAGGCTTCGTTCACCCTGGAAAAAGATTATGAAAACCATAACAACCTCCATCGCAGCATTACTCCTCCTGACAGGGTGCGATAATGCGCAAACATCTGCTCCCCAGCGTCCTCTTCCGGAAGTGGGGATTGTCACACTCATGAGCCAGCCGGTGTCCGTGGTCAGCGAGCTGACCGGCCGCACCGCCGCCGCGATGAGCGCCGAAGTGCGCCCTCAGGTGGGCGGCATTATTCAGAAACGGCTCTTCACCGAAGGCGATACGGTCAAGGCCGGGCAGGCGCTGTATCAGATCGATCCTTCCAGCTACCGCGCCGCTTATGATGAAGCTGCCGCCGCACTAAAACAGGCGCAGGCGCTGGTGCAGGCCGACTGCCAGAAAGCCCGGCGCTATGCGCAGCTGGTGAAGGACGACGGCGTATCACGTCAGGATGCGGAAGACGCGAAGTCCACCTGCGCGCAGGACAAGGCCAGCGTCGAGTCAAAGAAAGCCGCGCTGGAAAGTGCCCGCATTAACCTCAACTGGACCACCGTCACCGCGCCGATTGCCGGACGTATCGGCATCTCCTCTGTGACCCCCGGCGCGCTGGTGACCGCCCAGCAGGATACCGCGCTGGCCACTATTCGCGGGCTGGACAGTATGTACGTCGATTTAACCCGTTCCAGCGCCGATCTGCTGCGATTACGCAAGCAAACCCTCGCCAGCAACAGCGATACGCTGAACGTGTCGTTGATCCTCGAAGACGGCAGCAGCTACAGCGAAAAAGGCCATCTGGCGTTAACCGAAGTGGCGGTGGATGAGTCTACCGGCTCAGTCACCCTGCGCGCTGTCTTCCCGAACCCGCAGCATCAGCTTCTGCCGGGCATGTTCGTCCGCGCCCGAGTGGATGAAGGCATCATGAATGACGCGATCCTCGCGCCGCAGCAGGGCATCACCCGCGACGCCAAAGGTACCGCCACCGCGCTGGTGGTGAACGCCAGCAACAAGGTCGAGCAGCGTCAGCTGGAGACGGGCGACACCTACGGCGATAAATGGCTGGTGCTGAATGGCCTGAAGGCGGGCGATAAGCTGATTGTGGAAGGCACCGACAAAGTCACCGCCGGGCAGGAAGTGAAAGCTGAAGAGATGAAAACCAACGGAGGAAACGCCTGATGTTTTCCCGTTTCTTCGTGCGTCGCTCGGTCTTTGCCTGGGTTATCGCCATTCTCATCATGCTCGCCGGGATACTGGCGATCCGCACGCTGCCCGTTGCGCAGTACCCGGACGTTGCCCCGCCGTCGATCAAAATCTCCGCCACCTACACCGGCGCCTCCGCACAAACGCTGGAGAACAGCGTGACGCAGGTGATCGAGCAGCAGCTCACCGGGCTGGATAACCTGCTCTACTTCACCTCCACCAGCAGCTCGGACGGTTCGGTGAGCATCAACGTCACGTTTGAACAGGGAACCGATCCGGACACCGCTCAGGTACAGGTGCAGAACAAAGTCCAGCAGGCGGAATCACGCCTGCCGACCGAGGTGCAGCAGTCCGGGATCACCGTCGAAAAATCCCAGAGCAACTTCCTGCTGATCATGGGCGTATATGATAAAACCGACACCGCCAGCAGCTCGGATATCGCCGACTGGCTGGTGAGTAATATGCAGGATCCGCTGGCGCGCGTGGATGGCGTCGGCAGCCTGCAGGTGTTCGGTGCAGAATACGCGATGCGCATCTGGCTCGACCCGGCTAAGCTGGCGTCGTACTCGCTGATGCCCTCCGACGTGCAGAGCGCGATTGAAGCGCAGAACGTGCAGGTCTCCGCCGGTAAAATCGGCGCGCTGCCCTCGTCGAACGCCCAACAGCTGACCGCCACCGTTCGCGCTCAGTCGCGTCTGCAAACGGTCGATGAGTTCAAAAAAATCATCGTCAAGAGCGAGTCCAACGGTGCGGTGGTGCGCATCAGCGACGTCGCGCGCGTGGAGATGGGCAGCGAAGATTACACCGCCACCGCGAAGCTGAACGGCCACCCGGCGGCGGGTATGGCGGTGATGCTCTCGCCGGGCGCCAACGCGCTTAACACCGCCACGGCGGTAAAAGACAAGATCGCCGAGTTCAAAAAGTCGATGCCGGAAGGCTACGACGTGGCCTACCCGAAAGACAGCACCGAGTTCATCAAGATCTCCGTTGAGGACGTGATTCAGACCCTGTTCGAAGCCATTATCCTCGTGGTGGTGGTGATGTACCTGTTCCTGCAAAACATCCGCGCGACGCTGATCCCGGCGCTGGCGGTGCCGGTGGTGCTGCTGGGCACCTTCGGCGTGCTGGCGCTGTTCGGTTACTCCATCAACACCCTGACGCTGTTTGCCATGGTGCTGGCGATAGGACTTTTGGTGGATGACGCCATCGTGGTGGTGGAAAACGTCGAGCGTATTATGCGCGACGAAGGGCTGCCCGCCCGGGAAGCGACCGAAAAATCGATGGGCGAAATTTCCGGCGCACTGATCGCCATTGCGCTGGTTCTCTCTGCGGTATTCCTGCCGATGGCCTTCTTCGGCGGCTCTACCGGGGTCATTTACCGTCAGTTCTCGGTCACCATTATTTCAGCGATGTTCCTCTCCGTGGTGGTGGCGCTGACCCTGACGCCCGCGCTGTGCGGCTCGATCCTGAATCACACCGCGCCGCACAAAAAGGGCTTCTTCGGCGCGTTTAACCGCTTCTACAGTAAGACCGAGCACGGCTATCAGAATAAGGTTCTGCGCGCCCTGCGCCGTTCCGGCGGCATGCTGGTGATCTTCGCCCTGCTCTGCGGCGCGATGGGGTTCGCCATGCTGAAACTGCCGGGCAGCTTCCTGCCAACCGAAGACCAGGGTGAAATCATGGTGCAGTACACCCTCCCTGCCGGCGCAACCGCGGTGCGTACCGCAGAGGTAAGCCGCCAGGTACGCGAGTGGTTCCTCACCAAAGAGAAAGCCAATACCGACGTGATCTTTACCGTTGAAGGCTTCAGCTTCAGCGGCAGCGGCCAGAACGCCGGGATGGCGTTCGTCTCCCTGAAAAACTGGTCAGAGCGTAAAGGCGAGGAAAACACCGCGCAGGCCATTGCCCTGCGCGCCACGCAGGAGCTGAGCGCCATCCGCGATGCCACCATCTTTGCGATGACACCGCCGGCAGTGGACGGTCTGGGCCAGAGCAACGGCTTTACCTTTGAGCTGATGGCGAGCGGCGGCACCGACCGCGACGCGCTGCTGAAACTGCGTAACCAGCTGATTGGCGAAGCGAATCAGGACAGCTCGCTGCACGCCGTGCGCGCCAACGATCTGCCGCAGATGCCGCAGCTTCAGGTGGATATCGATAACAACAAAGCCGTGTCGCTGGGGCTCTCCCTGAGCGACGTCACCGACACCCTGTCCAGCGCCTGGGGCGGCACCTACGTGAACGACTTCATTGACCGTGGCCGCGTGAAAAAGGTCTACATCCAGGGCGACAGCGACTATCGTGCGGTGCCGTCGGATCTCAACAAATGGTATGTGCGCGGCAGCGACAGCACTATGACCCCATTCTCCGCCTTCGCCACCACCCGCTGGGAGTATGGCCCGGAAAGCCTGGTGCGCTACAACGGCTCGGCGGCGTATGAAATTCAGGGCGAGAACGCCAGCGGCGCCAGCTCCGGTACGGCGATGAGCAAAATGGAGCAGCTGGCGAATAACCTGCCGTCCGGCAGCACCTGGGCGTGGAGCGGTTTGTCGTTGCAGGAAAAACTGGCGAGCGGTCAGGCGATGAGCCTTTATGCACTCTCCATCCTCGTGGTGTTCCTGTGCCTGGCGGCACTGTATGAGAGCTGGTCGGTGCCCATTTCGGTGATCCTCGTGATCCCGCTTGGGGTGCTGGGCGCGGCCATTGCCGCCTCCCTGCGCGGCCTGAGCAACGATGTCTATTTCCAGGTGGCGCTGCTGACCACCATCGGTCTGTCGTCGAAGAACGCCATTCTGATTGTCGAGTTTGCCGAAGCCAAAGTGGCCGAAGGCTACTCACTGACGCGCGCCGCCCTGCGGGCCGCCCAGACGCGTCTGCGTCCGATCATCATGACCTCGCTGGCGTTTATCGCAGGCGTGACGCCGCTGGCGATTGCCACCGGCGCGGGGGCCAACAGCCGCGTGGCGATCGGCACCGGCATTATCGGCGGGACGCTGGCCGCGACGCTGCTGGCGATCTTCTTCGTTCCTTTATTCTTTGTACTGGTGAAACGTCTGTTCTCCGGTAAGCACGCAAACCGGAGGTCATAATGTTTCGTGTAACTGTTTTAGCGTTAGCACTGCTGAGCGCAGGCTGTGTGTCATTAGATCCCACGTATCAGCGCCCGGACGCGCCCGTTCCGGCCACCCTACCCGGCGCGCACGGCGAAGCCAGCGCCGTGGTGAGCCAGTGGCAGCAGGTGATGAATGATGCGCGGCTGAAAAGCGTGGTGACGATGGCGCTCAACAGCAACCGCGACGTGCAAAAAGCGATTGCGGATATCGACGCCGCCCGTGCCCAGTATGGCGAAACGCGCTCGTCCCTGTTCCCGACGGTGGACGCGGAACTGAGCCACACCCGCAGCCGCACGCTGGCGAGCGGCGTCGCGACGAGCGACGAAGCCAACGGCACGGTCTCCAGCTTCGAACTGGATCTGTTTGGCCGCAACCAGAGCCTGTCGCGCGCCGCGCGTGAAACCTGGCTTGCCAGCGAGTTCACCGCGCAGAACACGCGCCTGACAATGGTCAGCGAGCTGACCACGGCCTGGGTGACGCTGGCGGCGGATAACAGCAATCTGGCGCTGGCGAAATCCACCCTGGAGAGCGCCGCGAACTCGCTCAAAATCGTCAAACGTCAGCAGGAAGTAGGTGTGGCAGCGGCCACGGACGTCAGTGAAGCGATGGCGGTTTACCAGCAGGCGCGCGCCAGCGTGGCGAGCTACCAGACGCTGGTGATGCAGGACAAAAACGCCCTTAACCTGCTGGCGGGCGATACGGTGCCCGAGAACCTGCTGCCCGGCACGCTGGAGAGCCTGAGCGATAACGCCATCACGCTGATCCCGGCGGGCGTCAGCTCCAGCGCGCTGCTGCGTCGCCCGGACATTCAGGAGGCGGAACATAACCTGCTGAGCGCTAACGCCAACATCGGCGCGGCACGCGCCAACTTCTTCCCGACCATTTCACTGACCGCCAGCGCGGGCGTCGGCAGCGATTCGCTGTCATCCCTGTTCAGCCACGGCATGAAGGTCTGGTCGTTCGCGCCGTCCATCACCCTGCCGCTGTTTAGCGGGGGCAACAATATGGCGCAGCTGCGCTATGCGGAAGCGGAGAAGAAGGGGCTAATCGCCACCTATGAGAAGACCATCCAGAGCGCGTTTAAGGACGTGGCCGACGCGCTGGCGCGGCGCGAAACGTTGAGCGAACAGCTTGATGCCCAGCGTGAATACGTGGCGGCGGAGCAAAAAACGCTGGATGTGGCGACGCGCAGTTACAAGGCTGGCGCGGGCGATTATCTGACGGTGCTCACCGCGCAGCGGTCGCTGTGGTCGGCACAGGAATCACTGATTGCCTTGCAGCAAACCGACCTGGAAAACCGCATCACGCTGTGGCAATCGCTGGGTGGAGGGGTTCAGTAACGGCCTGAGAGGGCGATTCTCATACCAGGTGAAAAGTAAATTCATACTTTCGGCTGGAATCGCCTGCCTGAATGTAACGATACATTTCAGAGAAAGCCTGTGACTTTACCGGAGGTCTCAATGAAATCTGCACACCTGGTTTGCCTGCTCGTTTGCCTGATTTTCGCTGCGTTTGTTCACGCGCTGGAGAAGAGCGCTCCGGAGAAAGAGGCCCAGATAAAACAGCAGGTCCTGAAAGATGTGAAGAAAACCTGTACCCCGCAGAAAAAGCAGAGCGATAAGGCCTGGCAGGCGATGATTTTGTCGTCTGAGGCCAATCAGCTGCTGATCAAAAATGCCATCACCGCCGTGAAGCGTGACAACCTGGACGCCTACTGGGATGCAGTAAGTCAGGTGGATTGTATGGAAGATTACTGAGGGTTGAGCGCCGGGTGGCGGCTGCGCCTTACCCGGCCTACATCACATGTTTAACGCTTCCGCACATCCGGAATAATCAAATCCCCACGCAGCACGTAGGACCCGAGCATCTGCGTTTTCGCCGTCAGCCAGCTCACGATGCGCGCCGCCATGGCGTCCATGGAATACTCAATGGCCGGGATCACCGGAATACCCGGAAGATGCAGCGAACCGCCGAGGCTGAAGACCATGATGTCTTCCGGTACCGATTTATTAAACGCCTGTAACTGCGGGATCACCCGCTGGGCTTCCTGCTCGTCTGCCACCAGCAGCGCGTTGAAGTTCAGCGTGGACGCGTTGTTGAGTAATTCCTGAAGCGCAACGGACGATGAAGTCGCGTCCATAAACACGAGGTTGCGATTAAAGGGCAGGAAGTTTTTCTCCAGCGCATGTTTGTAACCCAGCAGCACCTGATCGGCAAAGCCGCTGCCGTGCGGGTGGATCAGTGCTATCTGGCGACGCCCCTGGCTGGTGAGATAGTTGCAGGCCGTTTCAGCCGCGAACGCGTGATCGAACTGAATGCTGTTGGCGTTATCGGCTTCCATACAGTCGACCAGAATGACGTTGTCCATGTCCACGTCCAGCGGGAAACGCGCGCCAATCACCAGAATGTCATCACATAAGCCGCAGGAGAGTTCTTCAAGAGCGTTCATCACTTCTGTTTTCGTGTGTGCGAAACGCAGCAGCAGATGTTTTTGATGCTGGCTGAGGTGTTTTTCCAGCGCGTACAGGTAACCGGTGGTCTGGTTAATGTTCTCCTGCGCGCAAATCACCCCAATGCAGCCCGTCGACTGGCTGAGCAGCGACTGGGCGATCACGTTCGGACGATAGTTCAGCTCATCCACCGCTCTCAGAACAGCCTGTCGGCTGGCTTCTTTAACGCCACGCGACCCGCTCAACACCCGTGATACCGTGGCTTTGGACACCCCGGCCAGACGCGATACATCGTTGATTGTAGACATCTCTCTCCCCTGTCAGACGCAACTGGCGTCTGTAATTTCCATCACCGCTACGGCTCACATTAAAGCCAGAACGGAGTATATCCGTTTCCGTTTTCCATGGAAACCGATTTTCCGTTTCCACTCAATTTGATGTCAAAACAGCCAAATTATGTGACCCACATCCGGTTAATTAGCGTCATAAGTAGTGGATATTGATGGTTGTCACACTTCTGTCTTTTATGAATGGAAACCGGTTTCCGTATCATGTCCAATCATCATCGCAATAACTTTTTACATTTTGAGGATGGTCGTCGATGTTCAAGATTATGCTGTGCTGCTCTGCCGGGATGTCCACCAGCCTGCTGGTCAGCAAAATGATCGATGTTGCAAAAGAACGGGGCTTGCCCGTGAAGATAGATGCGTATGGCGTATCCGAATTTGATACGCAGTTTCCGCACTATCAGGTGGTGCTTCTCGGACCGCAAGTGAAATACATGTTAAAGACACTCTCAGACAAGGCAGCGACGCAAGGCATACCGGTGCAGCCCATCGACATGATGGATTACGGCATGCAGCGTGGCGATAAAGTACTGGACTATGCTCTGTCGCTCATCGAAGCGGCACACTAAAAGGTGTTCACATGAGTTCGTTATATCAATCCATGGTCGCGGTGATTGAACAGTCAATTACGCCGCTGGCCGCGAAGCTCGGTCAGCAAAAGTATGTGATTGCCATCCGCGACGGCTTTACCGCCGCGCTGCCGTTTATGATCATCGGCTCGTTTATGCTGGTGTTTATCTTCCCGCCGTTTTCGGCGGATACCACCAACAGCTTCGCCCGCGGCTGGCTGGATTTCTCCGAGACCTACCGCGAACAGCTGATGCTGCCCTTTAACCTCAGCATGGGCGTCATGACCTTCTTCATCTCGGTGGGGATTGGGGCGAGCCTGGGACGTCAGTTTAACCTCGATCCGGTGATGTCCGGTCTGCTGGCCTTTATGGCCTTCCTGCTGGTCGCCGCGCCGTATGCCGACGGCAAAATTTCGACGCAGTATCTGTCGGGTCAGGGCATCTTCACTGCGCTTATCACCGCGATCTACTCCACCCGTGTATACGCGTGGCTAAAGCAGAACAACGTCACCATCCGCCTGCCGAAAGAGGTGCCGACCGGCGTGGCGCGTTCGTTTGAGATCCTGATCCCGGTGATGGTGGTGATTGGTACCCTGCATCCGCTGAACCTGTTCATTGAAGCGCAGACCGGGATGATCATCCCGCAGGCGATTATGCACCTGCTGGAGCCGCTGGTGTCCGCGTCTGACTCGCTGCCCGCGATTCTGCTCTCCGTTCTGCTGTGCCAGATCTTCTGGTTTGCCGGTATCCACGGGTCGCTGATTGTCACCGGCATCATGAACCCGTTCTGGATGGCGAACCTCTCTGCAAACCAGGCGGCGCTGGCGGCGGGCGCGGCGCTGCCGCACGTTTATCTGCAAGGTTTCTGGGATCACTACCTGCTGATTGGCGGTGTAGGCTCGACCCTGCCGCTGGCGTTCCTGCTGCTGCGCAGCCGCGCCACTCACCTGCGCACCATCGGCAAAATGGGCGTTGTGCCAAGCTTCTTTAACATCAACGAACCGATTCTGTTCGGCGCGCCGATCATCATGAACCCGATGCTGTTTATCCCGTTCGTGTTTGTTCCGCTGGTCAACGCCTGCCTGGCGTACGGCGCAACCAAACTCGGCTGGCTGGCCCAGGTGGTTTCGTTAACCCCGTGGACCACGCCCGCGCCGATTGGCGCCTCGTGGGCAGCGAACTGGGCGCTGAGCCCGGTGGTGATGTGCCTGGTCTGCATGGTGATGTCGGCGCTGATGTACCTGCCGTTCCTGCGCGCCTATGAGCGTACGCTCATCAAAAATGAAGAGCAGAAAGCCCAGGCAACCGTCGGCTCCGCTGAAACAGTTAGCAATTAAGTCAAAGAGGAAGGGTCATGAAATACGCATTTCCCGATAACTTCTGGTGGGGCAGCGCAAGCTCCGCTCTCCAGACGGAAGGGACACGAGAGGGTGAAACCACGTGGGACTACTGGTTTGCCCGCGAGCCGAACCGTTTTCACAACGGCGTGGGACCGCAGCACACCTCCACGTTTTATCAGCACTGGAAAACGGACATTCAGCTGTTGAAGCAGCTGAACCACAACAGCTTTCGCACCTCGATTAGCTGGGCGCGCCTGATCCCCGACGGTATCGGTGAAGTGAACCCGGACGCGGTCGATTTTTATAATCAGGTTATTGATGAGCTGAATGAACAGGGCATCACGCCGTTTATCACCCTGTTCCATTTCGACATGCCGATGGCGATGCAGGAGATCGGCGGCTGGGAAAACCGTGACGTAGTGGACGCCTACGCCCGCTATGCGCAGATCTGCTTCGAGCTGTTTGGCGACCGCGTGATGCACTGGTTTACCTTCAACGAGCCGATCGTGCCGGTGGAAGGCGGTTATCTGTACGATTTCCATTACCCGAACGTGGTGGATTTTCGTCGGGCGGCGACCGTGGCATATCACACGGTGCTGGCCCATGCGAAGGCCGTTCAGGCTTACCGCGCCGGGCATTACGCGGGGGAGATCGGCATCGTGCTGAACCTGACGCCGTCATACCCGCGTTCGCAGAACCCGGCGGACGTGAAGGCGGCGCATATCGCGGATCTGATGTTTAACCGCAGCTTCCTCGACCCCGTGCTGCGCGGGGAGTATCCGGCCGACCTGGTGGCATTGCTGAAATCTTACGATCAGCTACCCGCCTGCAAGCCGGAAGACGGTTTCCTGATTGCGGAAGGGAAAATCGACCTGCTCGGCGTTAACTACTATCAGCCGCGTCGCGTGAAGTGTCGCGACAGCGCGGTGAACCCGCAGGCGCCGTTTATGCCGGAGTGGTTCTTTGATAGCTACGAGATGCCGGGCCGTAAGATGAACCCGTACCGCGGCTGGGAAATCTACGAGCCGGGTATTTACGATATTCTGGTTAACCTGCGCGACAATTACGGTAACCCCCGCTGTTTTATTTCTGAAAACGGGATGGGTGTCGAAAACGAGCAGCGCTTTATTGAAAACGGCCAGATTAACGATCGGTATCGCATCGAATTTATTTCTGAGCATTTAGCGTGGCTGCATAAAGGTATTAGCGAAGGCTGCAATTGTCTGGGCTACCATATGTGGACGTTTATTGATAACTGGTCGTGGTGCAATGCCTACAAAAACCGCTACGGTTTTATTCAGCTCGATTTGGAGACGCAGCAGCGCACCATTAAAAAAAGCGGAGAGTGGTTTGCCGCTACCGCCTTAAATAATTGCTTTGATAAAGAGTAAAAATGATGATCGCATTAGAAGAAGCCGTAATGGAAATTATCGTCAACGCCGGTCAGTCCCGCAGCCTGTGCTTCGAAGCGCTGCATGCGGCGCGCCAGGGCAACCTTGACGAAGCCAAAAGCCTGCTGCGTGAAGCCGATGGCTACGCGCGCCAGGCACACAAGATGCAGACCAAACTGATCGAGCAGGACGCGGGCGAAGCCCGCCAGCCGATGACGTTAATTATGGTGTACGCGCAGGATCATTTAATGAATTCGCTATTAGCGCGTGAATTATCTGAAGAGATTATTCATTTATATCAGAGATAGTCTATGGCGAAATAATTTAATGTAATACCTCTGTACCTAAAACTAGAAATCCACTTGTTCTGATGATAGCGACATGTTCTGTCAGATCGGAGCGGGATGGTTATTGTCTGAATAAAATTAAACTATATTGAGATAACCATGAATACGATTAAAAAACTTCCATTAACCATGGCGGTTATCGCCGCGCTTTGTCCAATTTCCGTGCTCGCGCAAGAATTTACGCAGGAGCAAATTGACGCCATTGTGGCGAAAGCGGTGGATAAAGCCCTGGCCGAGCGTCAGGCGAAAATGGATGCGGCGGTCGCGAAAAAAGCGGACGTCATCACCGAGCCGCAGAGCGCAGCGCAATCCCCGGACATGGCGATTCCGTTTGGCATCAAATTTACCGGCTACGCCCGCTACGGCGCGCACTTCCAGGCCGCTGACCAGAAGTATGTGGCGGTGGACGGCTCCTACAACGGCGCGTCCGCGATTGGTCGTCTGGGTAACGAAGGCAACGGCGGGGAATTCCAGCTCTCCAAGGCCTTCAAGGGTGATAACGGCGCCATCTGGGACATCAACGTGATGATCGACCACTGGGGCGACGAAGTTAACCTCAAAAAAGCTTACGCCGGGGTGACCAACATTATGGCCTCCAACCCGAACGCCTACTTTTGGGCCGGTCGTGACTTCCACCAGCGTCCGCAGCAGGGCATCAACGATTACTTCTGGATGAACCACGATGGCCAGGGCGCCGGGGTGAAGAACTTCGACATCGGCGGCGTGCAGTTCGACGTGGCTGCCGTGGCGGCGGTGGAATCCTGTAGCCCGGAAGTGATGGAAGATGAAGCCAACCCGTCGCGCATCACCTGTACCGGCGGTTCCGGCACGGGTGACAAGGGCAACTACGCTGCCACCTCAAAAATCCACGGCATGAAGCTCGGCCCGATCGACCTGGAGCTGTACGCCAACTACGGTTTTGACTCCAAAGCCGTTGAGAGCGACGAGCGTCTGAACGCCTGGCAGGGCGGCGTGGTGCTGAGCCACACCAACGATAGCGGCGTGAACAAGGTGATCGCCCGCTACTCCGATAATTCGGACAACAGCGTGTTCAACAAAACCGAAGATCTGACCACGGTCTACGCCAGCTTCGAAGGGCTGTATAAATTCACCCAGGCCACGCAGGTGGAGTACATCCTCGCCTTCCACGACTATGACAACAGCCGTGATGACACCGACAACCGTAAGAACTACAACGCCATCGTGCGCCCGATGCACTGGTGGAACGACGTTCACTCCACCTGGCTGGAAGCGGGCTGGCAGCACGTAGATTACGACAACGGCGGCGACAACAAGGGCTGGAAGCTGACCCTGTCGCAGAACATGTCTATCGCCATGGGGCCGGAGTTCCGTCCGATGCTGCGCTTCTACGTGACCGGCGGCAAAGTGGACAACGAACGCACCGCGCGCGTGAACAACACCAAAGATGAGACGCTGGACGACTTCAACGTCGGCGCGATGTGGGAGGCGTGGTTCTAAGGTCAACAACATGCCGGGTGGCGCTACGCTTACCCGGCCTACGGTTTTCCCCCTCTCCCCGTGGGAGAGGGCCGGGGTGAGGGCATCAGGCCGCACACAACCATGCTATGCTGTTGGCCAATTAACGACAACATAACAGGGGAGAACATGGGTTCCACACGCAAAGGGATGCTCAACGTCCTGATCGCCGCCGTTTTATGGGGCAGTTCCGGGGTTTGCGCGCAGTACATCATGGAGAAAAGCCACATTTCTTCACCTTACCTGACCATGGTTCGCCTGCTGTTTACCGGCGTGATCCTGCTGACGCTCTCCTTCGTTCACGGCGACAAGATTTTCTCGGTCATCAAAAACCGCAAAGACGCCCTCAGCCTGCTGTTTTTCTCACTGGTTGGCGCGCTCACCGTGCAGCTCACCTTCCTGCTGACGATTGAAAAATCCAACGCCGCTACGGCCACCGTGCTTCAGTTCCTGTCGCCAACCATCATCGTGGCGTGGTTCGCCCTGGCGCGGAAGAAGCGTCCCGGCATGTTTGTCCTGTCGGCGATTTTGACATCGCTTGTGGGTACCTTCCTGCTGGTGACCCACGGCGACCCGACGTCGCTCTCCATCTCGCCTGCCGCGCTGTTCTTCGGTATCGCCTCGGCGTTTGCCGCGGCGTTTTACACCACCTATCCATCAACGCTTATCGCCCGCTACGGCACGCTGCCGATTGTCGGCTGGAGTATGTTGATTGCGGGACTAATGCTGACGCCGTTCTACGCCGGACGCGGCACCACCTTCGCCATTGACGGCGGCCTGCTGCTGGCGTTTTTCTACCTGGTGGTGATTGGCACCGCGCTGACGTTCAGCCTGTATCTGAAGGGCGCGCAGATGATCGGTGGGCCGAAGGCAAGCATTTTGAGCTGCGCCGAACCCCTGAGCAGCGCGCTGCTGTCGGTGGTTTTGCTGGGGGTGGCATTCACCCTGCCGGACTGGCTGGGAACGCTGCTGATTGTGTCGTCGGTGGTGCTGATTTCGATGGATTCACGCAGAAGGGTTAAGGCATCGGCGTAAGCGAATGTCCCCTCACCCCGGCCCTCTCCCCAAAGGGGCGAGGGTGAAAAGACAGCACCGAGCAGTCCCCTCTCCCCTACGGGGAGAGGGTTAGGGTGAGGGGGAAAATTGACTACTTCGCCTTAACCTTCCCCGCCACCAGCAGCGCGGTCAGCAGCATCAGCGTACCGGAGATCACCAGCGGTGACGTCAGCCCCAGATGGTCGAGCGCTACGCCGCCCACCGCCGCGCCGCAGGTGTTCGCCAGCTGGATCACCGCCACCTGAATCGACCCGGCTTTTTCCGCCTGATCGGCAAGCGAGCGGGTGATCCACGTCGACCAGCCCACCGGCACCAGCGCAAAGGCAAAGCCCCAGACAATCGCAATCGCCGATGCGACCCACTTGTCGCTGCCCCACAGCACCAGCACCGCGGCACTGATCGCCAGCACCAGCGGCGCACCCGCCAGCGCCACCTTCAGGGAGCGTTTCAGGAACTGAGACGACAGTGAGGTGCCGACGAAGCTGGCGATACCGAAGCTCAGCAGCACCAGCGTCAGGCCATCCACGTCAAAGCCCGCCATGGTCATATACACCGGGCGAATATAGGTAAAGAAGGCAAACTGCCCGGCAAAGGCCATGAAGATGGCGGTCATCCCCGCCAGCACGCCCGGACGCTTGAGCAGCGCGAACATGTTCTGTTTGTGGTGCGCCGCTTCACCCGGCAGAGACGGTAGCGCTTTCCACACCCAGATAATGCACAGCACGCCCATCACTGCCGCCGCGTTAAAGACGTTACGCCAGCCGATAATCCCACCAAGGAAGCTGCCCAGCGGCGCGGCAATCACCAGCGCAATAGAGACCGCGCCGAAGATAACGGACAGCGCTTTTGGCACGGTGCGCGCGGGCACCAGGCGCATGGTCAGCGAGGCCGACATCGCCCAGAAGCCGCCTAACCCCAGCCCCAGGCAGGCGCGACCCAGCAGCAGCAGGGTGAAGCTTTCAGCGAAAGAGACCAGCAGGCAGGAGAGCGTCAGCAGCACGCTGAACAGAATGACCACTTTACGACGGTCAATGGTGCCAATCGCCTGGGTGATAAACAGGCTGGCGAACATCGCCACAAAGGCGGTGACGGTAACGGACTGCCCCGCCACGCCTTCGGAAATGCCCAGATCCTGCGCCATCGGCGTCAGCAGGCTGACCGGCAGAAACTCAACGGTGATCAGGCAGGCGACGCAGAACGCCACGGAGAAAACCGCCGACCAGTTGGGGCGAGACACCTCTTTGGCCTGCGGCGGAGTCGTGGGCTGGATATGTTCTGTCATGGCATCACCTGAGATAAAAACGTGCGGAAAAGTCGCGCAGTTTATCATCAAAAGTGTGACGGATTTAACGATTTGACAACTTTTGTGGTTTTAGAGGGGATCAGTGCAGATAAAACACACCTTCTTCCGGCAGAAATAGCTGGTTATAGCGCAGCTGGAAGGCGTTCAGCTCCTGCGGATCGGGCTCCATTTCGCGCATAAAGCCAAGTGCCAGTCGAATTTGCGCATCGGTAATGGGTGCGGCAAGGCGGGCTTTACGCAGCATACGGTGCCAGGTATGCAGATTCTCTTCACTGCCGTCGACAATGCAGACCTGCCAGATGAGCAGCACCTGCGCCGCATTTTGCAGATGTGCCTCGTCGGGGCGCTCAAGGTAGCGGATAAACTCATTGCCCGGCGTTTTACCGAACTGATCGATCATCGACTCGACTGGCATCGGGGTGATGCCCAGCCGCTCGCTTAAACGTTTGATGGCGCGGCGGGAGTCTGAGGTCAGGACACGAAATCCAACCACAAATACCACGGCAAGCGTTGCCAGCATTATCCAGACCATGCGTTCTCCTTAGACTAGCCGCCCATCATAGCGGGAAACGCAGCGCGTCAACAGCGGGAACGGCCAGAATAGTGAACCGAAAAAAGCTGGATAATTGCGATGAAAGCAATCCCGCGCAGGCGTGGCTGCGCGGGCTGTTGCTGAAGACCCGTCAGCGCGCCTGAAGCCCTTTCAGCAGCGCGTCGTGGAAACGTTCAGGATCCTGCATCTGCGGCGCGTGGCCCATGTCGTTAAACTCGACCAGCGTCGCGTGCGGAATGCGCTCCGCCGTCTCTTTGCCCAGCACCGCGTAATTGCCGAGCGTCTTGCGGATCTCCGGTGGGGCGAGATCTTTCCCGATGGCGGTATTGTCCTTCGTGCCGATCATCAATAATACCGGCATCTTCAGCTCGCTAAATTCATAGACAACCGGCTGGGTATAAATCATGTCGTAGAGCAGCGCCGAGTTCCACGCCACGCGAGCTTTGCCCGGCCCGTTGTTCAGCCCGGCGAGCATAGTGACCCAGCGCTCGTACTCCGGCTTCCACTCCCCGGCGTAGTAGGTGTTTTTCTCGTACTGACGAATACCGTCGGCGCTGACTTTCAGCTCGCGCTGGTACCACTGGTCGACCGTAATATGCGGCACGCCGCGCGCTTTCCAGTCTTCCAGACCAATCGGGTTCACCATCACCAGCTGCTCCACCTGCTGCGGCCACATCAACGCATAGCGGGTTGCCAGCATGCCGCCGGTCGAATGTCCTATAACCGTCACGCGCTCGACGCCCAGCGTTTTCAGCAGCGCGTGGGTGTTATCCGCCAGCTGCTGGAAGGTGTACTGGTAATGCTCCGGCTTGGTGGATTTACAAAAACCAATCTGGTCAGGGGCGATCACGCGATACCCACCGGCCGACAGCGCGCGGATAGTGCCGTCCCAGGTGCCAGCACAGAAGTTTTTGCCGTGCATCAGCACCACGGTGCGGCCGTTGGGTTTTTCCGGTTTCACGTCCAGGTAAGCCATATCCAGAGGCTGGTTCTGCGAGGTAAAGGTAAAGTGTTTTACCGGCCAGCCGTAGTCAAAACCTTCCAGCTTCTCGCCGTAGGTGGGGGCATCCGCGGCCATTGCGGGGGACGCCAGCGCCATCAGCAGCGCAAGGCAGGACAATCGTCGGGTTAACATGCAAGCTCTCCGTTAGCAAAAGGGCTAAGGCTGCACGAAAGGCGGCAGCAAAAACACTGTAGAGCATAGAGAGGAGCGAGTGTGTAAAGCGGAGTAAAGGTAGGCCGTGCAAAATAAAAAAGCCCGGCATCACACACCGGGCAAAGAAGTTACCTGCACACTCAGGCTACTTTTAATTTCTGCGCACGATTCTCACGGCGGATCTTACGCTCTTCCAGCACCGCAACCATCGCCATCAGGACGATACAGCCAATCGCGGCGGCATCCAGCGCGGCGAAGGTGCCCGCCCAGCCGGTAAGGCCGAAAATTGGCGTGCCGTCGGCGATCATCCCCAGACCCAGCTTGGCGAAGCTGTCGCCGATCAGGTAGGCGAAGGTGCCCTTAATCCCATCGGCGGCGCCGATCGCTTTTTTCGGGACGAAGCCCACTGCCGCCACACCGATCAGTAATTGCGGACCAAACACCAGGAAGCCGAGCGCGAACAGGGACGCCAGGTAAATGTACTGGTTGCTGGCGTGCTGGTAGACGCCAAGGGTGGCGATAATCAGCGCCAGCGCGACGCAGGCCACCAGCGCGCGGCGGCCATTGGCGAGGTCGGAGAGCCATCCCCACAGCAGCGTGCCGACCAGCGCGCCCACTTCAAACAGGGTGAAGCCCTGAATCGCCACTTCTTTAGAAAGCTTCAGCTCCTGGAAGGCATACACTGTGGACCACTGGTCAATGCCGATACGCACCACGTACAGGAAGATATTCGAGAAACAGAGCAGCCAAATCACTTTGTTTTTCAGCACGTACTCAACAAAGATCTGCCATTTGGACATCTCGTTTTCTTCGGTCTCTTTGTCCTCTTCGCTGATCTCTTCCCCGAACAGCTCTTCGGCTTTGCCGAGGCCGTACGACTCCGGGGAATCGCTGCCGTAGCGCAGGCCGATAAAGCCAACAATCAGGGCAATAATCGACGGGAAGATAAACATGCCGATGACGTGACCGTCGAACAGGTAGTTCGCGCCGAACAGCGCCACGCCTGCCGCACCCGCTCCGCCGAGGTTGTGGGAGATGTTCCACATGCCGAGGTACGACCCCCGCTTGCGGCGCGGCGTCCATTTGGTGATGGTGGAGTAGCTGCACGACCCGCCGGTGCTCTGGAAGAAACCGCTCAGGGCGTAAAAGGCGATCATCAGGAACAGGCTGACGGAGCCCGCGCCCATGCTGGCGCTGAAGCCGAGCATACAGATGGCAGAGAGGATCAGCATAAACGGCAGGAACTGCTTGGTGTTTTTGCCGTCCGCATAGTAGGAAACGACAGTTTTCCCCACGCCATAGGTGATGGAGAAGCCCAGGCCAATCATCCCCAACTGCGTCATGCTCAGCCCGTAGGTGGAGATCATGTCGTTCTGCGCGATGTTAAAGTTTTTGCGGATCAGGTACATAGTCAGGTAGCCGATGAAGACCACCAGATAGGACTGCATGAACGGTTTGAACCACATTTTGCGCCGCACGTCGAGCGGCAGATCCAGGGTCGGCTTGCGCACCTGATTTAAGAAGGCCAGCATGACTGAGTTACTCCTGAGCTGATTTTTGCAGCATTGTAAAAACCAGCCAGGAGAGATGCCTGAGACAGCGTCCAGGTGAAACCGGGAAAATTTCTTAGTTTTGCGCGACTCGACAGCAAAAGGTGAGGCGCGTCACGCTTCGCGTGGTGCCTGCGCGTGCAAAAACGGCAGCAACAGCAGGGCGGAGATGCCCGCCGCGATGGCGATCACCGCGAAGAACCCGCTCCAGTGCCAGATGTCGATCACCCGCGCCAGCGGCCAGCCGGAGAGCGATGCGCCGAGGTAGGCAAACAGCCCGACAAAGCCCGTCGCCGCGCCTGCCGCCTCTTTGTGGGAGCACTCTGCCGCCGCCATGCCGATCAGCATCTGCGGGCCAAAGACGAAAAAACCGATGGTGAAGAAGCACGCCGCCTGCATCACGTAGCTGGCGAACGGCATCAGCCACAGCGAGCCGACGGAGAGCAAAATTCCGGCGGCGAAGATCAGGTTCATCGGCCCGCGGTTGCCGTTGAAGAGCTTGTCCGAGCCCCAGCCCGCCACCAGCGCGCCGATAAACCCGCCCAGTTCAAACATGGTCACCGCCGAGTTGGCGGTCACCAGATCCACACCGAGCGTCTCGGACATGTACAGGTTGCCCCAGTCGTTGATGGCCGCGCGCACCACGTAGACCAGCACGTAGCAGAGCGACAGCAGCCAGATGTAGGGGTTTTTCAGTACGTATTTGGTGAGGATCTGCTGGCGGGACAGCCCGGCCCCCTCCTGCTGCTGGGCGATCTCCATCTCGTCGTGCCGCCAGTCGCCCACCGGTGGAAGGCCGACGGTTTGCGGCCTGTCGCGCAGGCGCCAGCAGAGGAACAGCCCGGCGATAATTGCCAGGCCACCGGCAATCATCATCCCCGCACGCCAGCCGTAGTGCAGCGCGGCAGCCCCCACCACCATCGGGATCAGCGCCCCGCCGACGTTATGCGCGGTATTCCATATCGCCCACCAGCCGCCGCGCTCGTTGCGTGAGTACCAGGCGGTGAGCAGGCGGGCGCAGACCGGCGCGCCCCAGCCCTGGAAGAAGGCGTTCAGCGCCCACAGCAGGGCGAAGGCCCAGAGCGAGGTGGAGAAGCCAAACAGGATGTTCACCACGCCGGTGGCGATCAGCCCAACGCCCATGAAATAGCGCGCATTGGAGCGGTCGCTGACGATGCCGGAGAAGAACTTCGACAGACCGTAGGTGATGTAAAACAGCGTCGCCAGCAGGCCGATGTCGGTGCGCGCCATCACGCCGCTGGCGAGGATTTCCGGCGCGGCGGCGTTGAAGCTTTTGCGGGTGAAGTAGAACAGCGCGTAGCCGAGCCAGATAGTGACCAGGATATGACGTCGCCAGTAGCGGTAGCGGGCGTCGATTTCCGCTTTGTTGCCTAGCGGGGCGGCGCTGGCCGGGGTTTTAAACATGGTGCGTCCTTAACGGCAAACTGACGCTGACGCGCGTCCCGTGGGTGCAGGAGATTGTCAGCGTGCCGCCGAGCGCCTTCACGCGCTCGCGCATGCCCGCCAGGCCAAAGCCCTGTTGGCCGGATCCCGGCGGCAGGCCGCAGCCGTCGTCTTCAATCACCAGCATCAGGCGCTCGTCCTGCTGCCAGCCCTGGATCGTGACCGCGCTGGCACTGGCGTGTTTGACGATGTTGTTCAGCCCCTCCTGACAGACGCGGAACAGCGTCACGCGCTGACCTTCGCTCAGGGTAGCTTCATTGATGCGCCAGTCGAGATGGCTGACTATCCCGCGGCTTTCCAGCTCCATCTCGCGCATCAGGGAACGCACCGCCTGCTCCAGGGACAGATCGTCAAGCTGGCGCGGGCGCAGCCGCCCTAACAGGCGGCGAACGGAGTCATAGACACCCAGCGAAAGCTGTTCGATATGCGCCCCGCCCTGCTTCACACCCGCGTTTTCTGCCGCCAGGCGCTGGACAATGCCCGCCTGGGTGCGGATGGCGGTGATGGTCTGGCCGATGTCATCGTGCAGCTCGCGGGCAACCTCCTGGCGCACGCTCTCTTCCGTCTCCAGCAGACGCTCCGCCAGACGGCGATTGCGCGCCAGCTCGGCTTGCAGAGACTGGTTCAGCTCGCGCAGGCGCTGGATGCCCGCCCCCAGCAGCAGCCCGGTCAGGCTCTGGGCCAGCAGCGAGAGCAACAGATCTACCGGATGATCGTGCCAGGTCTGGCTGGCGATCAGCGCGATGGCGTTCATTAGGGTCGCGATCAGCGCCCCCTGCCAGCCGTAGTGCCAGGCGAGGGCGATGATCGGCAGCGCCAGACAAAACGGCGTGAAGCGTGATAATTCAGCGGGCAGACCAAGCTGCAACCACAGGCTCACCACAAACAGCAGCAGATACCAGATCAGGTGCCGGGCGCGCCAGTTCACCGGCTGGGAGACCAGCGCCGGGCCGAGCGGCTGCCAGACGGTGCTGGTAAGGTAGTGCCAGAAAACCAGGCAGGTCGGTGCCAGCGTCAGGCCGCCGGTGAGGGTCAGCAGCAGGGCGTTGAGCCCCTCCTTTTCACCCACCCACGGCAGGGACTGCAACAGCGCGGCGGCAATCAGCGCCGCCCCCTGGCGCAGCAGCGTGCGCCAGTCGCGCTGGTGACGGTAGCGGGAAATCAGGGCAACCGGGAGAAGCGTAAGCAGGCTTCCGGTCATCAATAAAGGCAGATGCGCCAGCGCCACTTCCTGCGCCAGCCAGACCAGCAGTAGCCACTCTGCACCGAGCAAAACGGGCCAGTATCCGCGCGGGCACTGAAGCATCAGTCCCAGACGCAGGCCAAAGGGGAAAAGCAGCACCGCCAGCTCCGGGCGTTCCACCAGATGCAGGCTGATGCTCCACAGGCAGAACCATGCGGCGGAGAAGATAAAAAAGCTGGCGACGACGGCGATCAGCCGTGAAAAAACGGGGCTCATTGCCAGCTGTCAAACATACGGCGCGCCAGCTCGACATCGTTACTGACGTTGAGTTTTTCCATCAGGTTGGCGCGATGAACGTGCACGGTTTTCGGGGACAGATCCAGCTCCGCGGCAATCTCTTTCACCGACATGCCCTGGGCAAGTTTCTCTGCCACCTGACGCTCGCGCCTGGTGAGCGGATCCTGCCGTCCCGCCGCCAGCTTGATGGCGATATCGGGCGTCAGGTAGCAGCCGCCGGTGGATACGGTGCGCACGGCGGCAATCAGCTCGTCGGGGCTACAGCGTTTAGAGAGGAAGCCGCGCGCGCCCGCGTTGAGCGCCTGCTCGACCAGCGCCGGGCTGTCGTGGACCGAGAGCATAATGGTCGCCATCCCTTTCGGCAGCTGGCTTAACAGCTCCAGCCCGGAGAGATCCGGCATTGAGATGTCGCAGATACAGACCTGCACCCCGCGTCCCGGCAGGCCCGCCAGCGCCTCGCGACCGGAGCCAAACTCGGCCACGACCTGAAAATCCGGTTCGAGGTTTAAAAGCTGGGCAAAGCCGGAGCGGACGATAAGGTGGTCGTCGATAAGGGCGATGGTGGTCATGGTTTGATCCTGATGCGTGAACACGCCGGATGGCGGCGTAAACGCCTTATCCGGCCTACGTGTAACGTCCTTGCAGGCTGGATAAGCGCAGCGCCATCCGGCAAAAGCCTTTTACCTTAAGTGATTTACTCGAAAAACACCGCAATTTTGTTAAACATGGTGGGATCGGACTGGTTGCGTGCCACTTTGGTGACATCTTCCAGCTTGTCGATCTGCGCCATCATCTGCTCCAGACGCTGATCGTCGTTCACCAGTAGCCAGATGCGGCTGTGCTCGCTGCCCTGAATCGGCAGGCACAGAATGCCTTCCACGTTAAACGCACGTCGGGCAAACAGCCCGCAGACGTGGGTCATGACGCCAGGGTGGTTGCGGACGGTGAGTTCCAGAATGACGTTATCATGTTGTTTCTGCATGGTTTATTCTCCCACCATCTCAGTATTTGCCGCACCCGGCGGCACCATCGGATACACTTTTTGTTGCGCGTCGATACGCACGTGGATCAGCGCCGGGCCCGGACGAGAAATCGCATCCTGCAACGCCGCGTGGGCATCTTCTTCGGCGTTCAGATCGCAGGTGTGCAGGCCAAAACCAGCGGCAATCTGCATGAAGTTGATCATCCCCGGATAGGTCGCCGCAAACACGCCCTGCTTATAGAACAGGCTCTGCTGCTGGTGTACCAGGCCCAGCGCCTCGTTGTTCATCAGAATGATTTTGACGTCTAACTGGTTTTCGGCTGCGGTCGCCATCTCCTGAATGTTCATCATCAGGCTGCCGTCACCGGAGAAGCAGATCACCTTACGGTCCGGGTTGGCGAGCGCCGCGCCAACCGCTGCTGGCAGGCCGAAGCCCATGGTGCCAAGGCCGCCGGAGGTCAGCCACTGGCGCGGGCGGTTAAGCGGATACGCCTGGGCGGTCCACATCTGATGCTGGCCGACGTCGGTGGTGATAATCGCGCTGTCATCCACGCAGGCGGCAACGGCGTTGATAAGGCCATAGTGGCTCAGCGGGTCGCCCTCGGTTGGGATAGCGCCCGGGAACTCGCGTTGCAGATCGGCCACCAGCTGGCGCCAGTCGGCGCGGTCGGTTGCCTCCGTCTGTGGGATCAGCTGTGCCAGCACCTCGGCCACGTCGCCCTGAATCGCCACGTGCGGCTGCTTGATTTTACCCAGCTCGGCGCGGTCGATATCCACGTGAATGATTTTGGCGTTCGGGCAGAACTCCTCAGTTTTGCCGATCGCCCGGTCATCAAAACGCGCCCCCATAACAATCAGCAAATCCGCCTCTTGCAGGATGTAGTTGGTGCTGCGCGCGCCGTGCATGCCCAGCATCCCTAAAGACAATGGGTGCGCTTTTGGCAGCATGCCGAGCGCCATCAGGGTCATGGTGGTAGGCAGGCTGGATTTTTCAGCGAACTGACGGATTTCATCCGCGGCGTTGATCGCCCCGCCGCCCAGATAGAGCACCGGGCGTTTCGCCGCGTTAATCATGGCGGCGGCATCGCGCACGCTCTCAACGCTGAATTCCGGCGCCGGGGCACGCTTGCCCGGCTCGGGCAGGACGTCGATCTCAATTTCTGCGGTCTGGACATCCTTAGGAATGTCTATCCACACCGGACCCGGGCGGCCAGACTGGGCAATGCGAAACGCATCGCTGATCACCTGAGGCAGCTCGCTGATATCGCGAACTAAATAGTTATGTTTGGTGATGGGGATAGAGATACCGTAGGTATCCACTTCCTGGAACGCATCGGTACCGATCATCGAGGACGGCACCTGGCCGGTAATGCAGATCAGCGGAATGGAGTCGAGGCGCGCATCGGCGATGGCGGTCACCAGGTTAGTGGCGCCCGGCCCGCTGCAGGCCATACAGACCGCCGGTTTACCCTGGGTACGCGCCATGCCCTGAGCGATAAAGCCTGCGCCCTGCTCGTGGCGCGCCAGCACGTGGCGGATCTGTGTGCTTTGGCTTAACGCATCATACAGCGGCAGCACGGTCCCACCCGGGATGCCCGCAACGGTGGTGATGCCCTGTCGTTCCAGTAAATGAACAATCAGCTGCGCGCCGGTGAAACGCGTTTTTGTGTATGTTGTGCCCGAACTTGCCATGCTCCAGTCCTTTTCTTCTGAGCCAGCTTTACGCGTCGTAGTTCAGGTTGCAGATGCGTTGGCTGCGTTCCCTCACCCCAGTCACGTACCTATGTACGCTCCTGGGGATTCGCTCACTTGCCGTCTTCCTGCAACCCGAACTACTTAGCGTATCCGGGAGGGGTCCTAAACGAAAAACCCCGCCCGGTTTGCGCCGGCGGGGTTTTGGATTCGTGTGTTGATCCAGTCCCTACGGCGCATTGCCGACGACCACCACCACACGCACGACGACCACTGCGGCAGGTTGCGCAGTTTTTAGTAGGGTCGAAGTGAAGATGGATGAAGTCATTGGGGACCTGTGTTTGGAATCATTGATAGAATTTATACAAACACAGGTTTTCGGATGTGACAATGGAAATATTTTCAACTGCGCAAAAATGCGTCAGGGATCACGTTTTGTTTGTTGGGCGATGACACTCAATAAAGGGTTTTTACTCACTCAATAAATAGCGCAGGTGATACCCCAAATCTGGCCGCCAGCTTTTTAATATGGTTCAGAGTAAGCTGTCTCTGACCATTCAGAACCCGTGAAACCATCGATTTACTACCAATTTCATCCTTAAAATCCGATATCGTCAGATTGTATTGATCCATCAAGGTTCTCAAAACTGCAATTCCGACGGGAACGGACTCCATCTCCTTGCGTAATGCGACTATCTCTGGCCGATTAGCTTCGTAATGGCTAATTCTGGCGCAAACAATATCCAGCAAGGGGCTATTGGGCTCGTTCATAAGGAGATACTCAACCAGCTCAAGCGCATCCTTATAATCTTTCTCGCTCGGCTGTTCACCCAGTAAAGGAACGGCCGCAACAAGGGCGTGCGTAGCTTTCATTGCATCAGCGACGATCATCATTTCTTCCCCTTAGTGCGATGTTTCTCCGTAAAACGGTCATATTCCTTATGAGTAAAAACATGGCGCACATAAAACTTTTGGCTTTCAAAGAATATGAGAGCCACTACTCTGAGATTGTTATTTGCAATATCAATAACATAATGCTTATCAAGATACTTGAAGTTATCCAGCGTTGGGAAAAGTTTTCTCAGTGCAGCGGGCGTCGGGCAGTGGCTCTTTTCAATAACTCGTCCTAAAAAGAGAAGCTCTTCTCTGTATTGCGGGAACTGGCTTACCGCATCCAAAATTGCCTTCATTGAGATTAAATGCATCCTGCTTGCCTGCCGCGTCCGTTGCCATTATGGCAACGATAACACCTATTGCCAATAAGTCAACGGAGGATACTATTTTCACTTCGTCAGAAAACAAAAAACCCCGCCTAAGCGAGGTTTTTATCAGGGTTTTGCGGTTGGTTGCCGCAGAACACACTGTGTTACGTCAACGCAAAAAGTATACGCGATCGAAGACGAACGCGCAATTCCGGCACGGATTTTGACGTTTTTGAGTATGGATCGCCTTCCAAAATTTGTCCATAAAATACTGTTCATGCATACAGTATTTATCTATACTGAGGGTGTTCGCAGTGAGCGAGGGGGCCGCAGTTTACCGGCGCAACGAAGTCCTGGCTGAAACGGGTGGTGCCGTCAGTGCCTTAACCCCTGAAGTGAGCACACTGTGTTACGTCAATCCAGGTGCTGGCCACAGGCGGCGGAAAGGTACGCCAGCATCGTGCTCCTTTTAACCAAAAGGAGACGCGTATGAGCGTCGTGGATATGGTCATACTTGTCCTCAAACTCATTGTTGCTGTATTGCAACTGCTTGATGCTGTCCTGAAATACGTTAAGTGATTCAGGTTCAAGTCGCACCTGAGAGGGGCGGGCAACCGCCCCTCTTTAATAACGAGGGAATGCTATGTCGCGTCTGTTAATTGAGCCTGTTACCCCTGATGAACCGGGCTATATCGCCCTGAAGGCCGAGAGTATCGCGTTAAATTTCAATATGCTGCGCAGGCTGGAAGAGAACTGGCAGCGCGGTGAGAATCGCTTTAACGCGCCGGGTGAAAAGCTGCTGGGGGCGTTTCTTAACGGCAGGCTGGTGGGCGTGTGCGGTCTAAATCGCGATCCATTCAGCCAGCAGCCGCGCGCCGGACGTATTCGTCATCTCTACGTCAGCGAAAAGTGCCGTGGGCTGGGGATTGGAAAACAACTTTTGACCGTGGTGATGGCGGATGCCAGCATCTGGTTTGATTTTCTTAATACCCATGCGCCGGAAACCGCGTACGGATTTTATCATCGGGCGGGCTTCAGGCTTGTGTCAGACGAGCCCCGGGTGACGCACCGCCTTTTTTGCGCAGTGTAAGCGGCTGGCAGCCTCGACGGGGGAATGTTACAGTTGGATGACATTTCACCAACCGATCCGCCATGTCCATCACCGTTTTCTGCATTTTACTGTTCGCCGCACTGCTGCATGCCAGCTGGAACGCCATCGTTAAGGCCGGAACGGACAAGCTCTACTCGACGATCGGCGTTAGCGGTTCAGCCGCGCTTATTGCCCTGATTTTACTGCCTTTCTCTCCCCAGCCGACGGCTGCAAGCTGGCCATATTTGTTCGTCTCCTGTGCGTTACACTGCTCGGCGGCGTCGGGACGATGGGATCTTACGGTCTGGCACTCTGGGCGATGACTCAGGCGCCGCTGGCGGTGGTCGCCGCACTACGTGAAACCTCTATTCTCTTCGGCGCATTCATCGCATTTGTGCTTTTAAAAGAGAAGGTTGGGGGCCTGCGCATCGCGGCGGCGCTGGGTATTGCAGCCGGTGCGGTCCTGCTGCGCCTGGCGTAATTTGCTGGCAACATTAGTTGCCGATCTTGTTTACAAATCCTGCCTTCACGCCTTCTGTCATTCATCACAGTAATGCTTAAATTGTCATCTCTCTGTGGTAGATTCCTCGCGCATTTATGGGAATGCGTAGTCACTTATTCTTTATTTATCTCTTTTGGCAAAAGTATTCAGCGACATGAAAAAGCAACGGAACGTGAACTTATTGTTGATGCTGGTGTTACTGGTGGCCGTCGGGCAGATGGCGCAAACCATCTACATTCCGGCGATTGCCGATATGGCAAAAGATCTGAGCGTCCGCGAAGGTGCGGTACAGAGCGTGATGGCAGCCTACCTGCTGACCTATGGCGTTTCACAGCTGGTTTATGGTCCCCTGTCCGATCGCGTCGGGCGTCGTCCGGTCATTCTGGTGGGCATGAGCATTTTCATGGTGGCGACGGTGATTGCCATTACTACGCACAGCCTGACCATCCTGATTGCCGCCAGCGCCCTCCAGGGCGTGGGCACCGGCGTCGGCGGGGTCATGGCGCGTACCCTGCCGCGTGATATGTACCAGGGCACCCAGCTTCGCCACGCCAACAGTCTGTTAAATATGGGCATTCTGGTCAGCCCGCTGCTCGCCCCGCTGATTGGGGGTCTGCTGGACACCGTCTGGTCCTGGCGCGCCTGTTACGCCTTCCTGCTGGTGCTGTGCATTATTGTCACCTTCAGCATGGCGCGCTGGATGCCGGAAACACGTCCGCAGGACGCGCCGCGCACGAAGCTCATCGCCAGCTACAAAACGCTGTTCGGTAATGGGTCGTTTACCTGTTATCTGTTGATGCTAATCGGCGGCCTGGCGGGCATTGCGGTGTTTGAAGCCTGTTCCGGCGTACTGCTGGGCGCAGGCCTTGGCCTGAGCAGCATGGTGGTGAGCATTTTGTTTATTCTGCCGATCCCGGCGGCGTTCTTCGGCGCATGGTTCGCCGGACGTCCGAACAAACGCTTCTCTACGCTGATGTGGCAGTCGGTGATCAGCTGTCTGCTGGCCGGGCTGATGATGTGGATCCCGGGGCTGTTTGACGTGATGTCGGTCTGGACGTTGCTTATCCCGGCAGCGCTGTTCTTCTTCGGCGCGGGCATGCTGTTCCCGCTCGCCACCAGCGGCGCAATGGAGCCGTTCCCGTTCCTCGCGGGCACCGCTGGTGCCCTGGTCGGCGGTTTACAGAATATCGGTTCCGGCGCGCTGGCCTGGCTTTCGGCTATGATGCCGCAGACCGGGCAGGCGAGTTTGGGCCTGCTGATGACCCTGATGGGGCTGCTGATTTTGCTGTGCTGGCTGCCGCTGGCGTCGCGCGTCCCGCATCACGAACAGCCGGTTTAACCGCATGATGGCCCGGCTTCTCGCCGGGCTTTTCACACACGGGCGCAATCATCGCCTGTAATAACGGCTCTGGCGCAGGCCGCCAGGCACCCTCTTCCCCGTCGTAAAACTGGAAGTCCGCGTTAAGCGCATACGGGATTTTCGCCTTTTGCAGCTCGCAGGCCATAAAGTTGGCGAAGGCCATTTGCGAAGCGGTTGGTGTGAGGTGGTTTGACTCCCCCACGCCCCAGCCCCCGACCCAGCTAACGTGCCCGGTTTTTTGCTGCCAGTGCAGCGCGGCATTGATTCGGTTACGGATAGCCGCTTTCTCAGCCGCGGTTCCGGACGTCCACGGGTATCTGCCGTTCGTTTTCAGCGGACCCCAGGGGAAAATATGCCATTCCGCCAGCAGGTAATTCTGGCTGTGTGCGGGCAGCTTCAGGCTGGATAAATCCTCCGGCGCGGCGCGCAGACGAGGGGCGATAAAAATCATGCGGCTGGCATCAATGGCGTGAATGTCTTTGATCGCTTTCTCATACACCCGGATGAGCGAAGCAACGTTGTGGTTGAGCTTGTCCGCCGGTTCGTAGATCAGGTCAAACCCCAGCAATGGCGAGCGCTGACCAAAATAGTGCGCCACGGCAATCCACCAGTTGATCACCGCTTTTTCGGTATCCGCTTTCGGATCGTTTTTATATTCATCGGCCTGATAGGCGATGATGGGGATGACGCCGTATTGCTCGCAGGCCTCCACCAGCTTACGCAGGTGAATCAGCCGCGCTTCCGTCGGTTCGCCCGCCACCCGAATACGGACATGATGTATGCCTTTCGCCTGGAAATCACGGACCACCAACGGGTCGAATTCGCGTATACCGCGCTCGGTGCGGGCCCAGTCGACATCCATTCCGACGCCCAACATCTGCGCGTAACGGGCAGCCGTCAGGGGTGGCTCAGCGGCACAGGCCCAGCCGGAAGCGAGCGCTAACACGGTGACAATGAACGGCTTTAACACGACGCCCCTTGCAAATAATCAAATGCTTTACTCTGTATTTAGCATGCTTTTTCACAATTGGTGTAGAGTCAAAACGAACTAAATTCTGAGACAGATTATGAAAACGACTGACCTGATCGGCCTCATTGACCGGTTTCCGCTGCTGGCGGATTTGATTGCCCTGAAAGAGATCACCTGGCTTAATCCGAACACCACGACGCTGGCGGAAGGGTTGCCATATGTCGGGCTGACCAAAGCCGACGTGGACGACGCGCATGCGCGCCTGAAACGCTTCGCGCCGTATCTGGCGAAAGCCTTCCCGGAAACGGCGGCAACGGGCGGGATTATCGAATCCGAACTGGTCGCTATCCCGGCGATGCAAAAGCGGCTGGAGAAAGAGTCTGGCAAGACCATTCCAGGCACGCTGCTGCTGAAAAAAGACAGCCATCTGCCGATTTCCGGCTCCATTAAAGCGCGCGGCGGTATCTATGAGGTGCTGGCCCATGCGGAAAAACTGGCGCTGGAAGCCGGGTTGCTGAGCGTTGAAGATGACTACAGCATCATGCTGGAGCCACGCTTTAAAGCCTTCTTCAGCCAGTACAGCATCGCGGTGGGTTCAACCGGCAACCTGGGGGTGTCCATCGGCATTATGAGCGCGCGCATCGGCTTTAAGGTCACGGTGCATATGTCCGCAGACGCCCGCGAGTGGAAGAAAGCCAAACTGCGCAGCCACGGCGCGATCGTCGTGGAATATGAGCAGGATTATGGCGTGGCGGTGGAGCAAGGGCGCAAAGCGGCGGAAAGCGATCCAAACTGTTTCTTTATTGACGATGAGAACTCACGCACGCTGTTCCTGGGCTATGCGGTTGCAGGTGAGCGCCTGAAAGCGCAGTTTGCCGCGCAGGGGCGCGCGGTGGATGCTGAACATCCGTTGAATGTCTATCTGCCGTGCGGCGTCGGCGGCGGCCCCGGCGGCGTGGCGTTTGGCCTGAAGCTGGCCTTTGGCGATAACGTCCACTGTTTCTTCGCCGAGCCCACGCACTCCCCGTGCATGCTGCTGGGCGTTTACACCGGGCTGCACGATGAAATCGCCGTGCAGGATCTGGGTATTGATAACGTGACGGCGGCGGACGGTCTGGCGGTAGGTCGCGCGTCTGGCTTCGTGGGCCGCGCGATGGAGCGTCTGCTTGACGGGTTCTATACCCTCGCCGATCAAAGCATGTACGACCTGCTCGGCTGGCTGGCGCAGGAAGAAGGCATTTGTCTGGAGCCGTCGGCGCTGGCGGGGATGGCCGGGCCGGTACGCATAACGGCGAATGCTAACACTACACACCTGGTCTGGGCGACCGGCGGCGGCATGGTGCCGGAAGACGAGATGGCGAAATATTTAGCGAAAGGGAAGTAAATATGCCGGGTGGCGGCTGCGCCTTACCCGGCCTACAGGTGCAAAATTTGTTGAATGTGGGTGACCGCAAACAGCAGTGACAGCGACAGCACGGCCAGGGCGATAAGGAACTTATCCCGCACCGCCTTCGGCTGTACAAAGTCGCTCTGCGCCACGTCCATCAGGTTACGGCTGCGGGTGTAGCGCCATAAAATGATGGCTACCAGCGCCAGCACAACAATGGAGATCCAGAATGGCGCCCCCGTGCGGTGCCAGTTGTGCTTAATGGCAAGCGCGATCAACGCACCATACCCAAGCAGCGTGCGCAGCCAGGCCAGCGAGGTTCGCTCCGGCTGAAGCCCGGGGTCCGCTTCCCGCCGCGCTTTGCGGCTATCCGGCATACAGCACCAGTAACATCACTACGCCCGCAACCATCAGCAAAATCGTACTGATGATGAGCAAACCGCGCGTGTAGGGGAGATCCTGCTTCAGACGCATCGCTTTTTCATTTCTCAGCCAGCGCAGATAGCCATAAATCGCCAGCACGCCGGCAATCAGGCACAGCAGCAGGGCCAGCACTTCGCGAATCAACGGAGTGGCAAAATCGGGGGCGAGCTGATCAAGGCCGACGCCTGCGGCCAGAAAGCCCAGGGCGGTGCGGATCCACGCTAAGAACGTGCGTTCGTTAGCCAGTGAGAAGCGGTAGTCCGGCGCTTCACCGAGGCGGGAAATGTTCATGAAGGTTCCTTGTCGTGCATCATGCAGGCTTCAGCATAGCGTAATTCAGCCAGGACAAGGAGACCGGCATCTGGCGATGCCGGTCAGAAAGATTAGTGCAGCTCTGGCCAGTAATCCTTATTAGCTTCAATCAGATCGTCCAGAATCGCCTTCGCCACCGATGCGCTCGGTACGGTTTTCGACAGGGTAATCGCCTGCCAGAGTTTCTGATACGAGCGCTGCTCCCAGGCGTCCACCACCAGTTTTTCCACCGCCACCTGCTGGCTCATGAGCCCTTTCTGGAAGTGCGGAATATCACCCACGGTCAGCGGCTCCGGTCCGTTGTGGCCGACCAGACACGGAATTTCTACCATCGCGTCGGCGTCAAAATTATGGATAGCCCCATTGTTAGGCACAATCAGCAACATGCGTTCCTGGGTATTAAAGGCAATCGCGGTCGCCAGATCGACGATGTACGATGCATGTTCGTCGATTTCCAGTTCACCGGCAGAAGAATGACCGGCTTCGATAATCGCCCGGCATGAACTGAATACATGCTTCTCACGGTGATCCATCACTTCATTGGCGCGGGTACGCTCCGGGTTGGAATGGGCGACCACATAGTCCGGGAACAGGTAATACTTCAGGTAGGTGTTCGGCATGGTGTCCGGATCCAGCGCCTGTACGTCTTTGGCCTTGGCGAAGGTATCGTTCCAGCTCGCTTCAGTATGCACATCTTCCGAAGGCGGAACATAACCGTTTTTCGCCACGTATTCGCGCAGCTTCGGCATCAGATCGTTGCCGTTCAGATCTTCAATCGACGTCCACCAGCCGAAGTGGTTCAGACCGTAGTAGCGCACGCGCATCTCTTTGCGGTCTTTCAGGCCGACGATTTGCGCCATACGGCCTTCAATGCCGATCGGCATGTCGCAGATGTTGAGGATTTTCGCGTTCGGACGCAGGCGGCGCGTGGCTTCCGCGACAATCGCCGCCGGGTTGGAGTAGTTCAGCATCCACGCGTTCGGGGAGTACTGCTCCATATAATCTACCAGCTCAAGCACGCCGCCGATGGAGCGCATGCCGTAGGAGATGCCGCCCGGCCCGCACGTTTCCTGGCCCAGCACGCCGTGGCGCAGCGGGATTTTTTCATCTTTTTCACGCATCGGGTATTTGCCCACGCGAATATGCGCCATCACGAAATCCACATCGGTAAAGGCTGCTTTCGGATCGGTGGTGTAACTAAATTCAATCTCAGGCGCCTGCTCCCTGAGGATGATTTTGCACGCCTCCGCGATAACCTCCTGACGTGCTCCGTCATTGTCATAGAACTTCAGCGCACGTAGCGGGAAACGGTCACGGTTGGCTAACAGCATCAGGACGATACCAGGCGTGAATGTACTGCCGCCGCCTGCAATAACAACTGAGAATTTTTTCATGATATAGCCTCTGTCAGAGTGGTTTGTTCGTTTGTTAAAGGGGTTTTCATCAGCGATTCCAGCTGGTCGCGCACCTGAGGAACGTGCAGACCGACAATCACCTGAATGCCGTTGCCGCGTCGCACCACACCGTGTGCGCCCAGGGCTTTGAAGACGTCGTCGCTTTGGGTTTTCGTCATATCCACCAGGGCGATACGCAGGCGGGTGGCGCAGTTATTGATACTTTCGATATTTGCTGCGCCGCCGAGCGCCTGTAAGAACCCAGCGGCCTGTCCGACCTGCTGGCTGGCTGCTGCCGGGGCGGTGGTTTGCCCACGCGCCGCCTTATAGTCGGCCTTGCTGTAGAGCTTGATTTCGCTCTCTTCCCGGCCCGGCGTTTTTAGATTCAGACGTTCGATAAGCGTCCTGAAGACCACGAAATAGAGAGCGGTGAAGCAGAGGCCGATGCCAATCTGGGTGAATACCGTCGAGGCGTGGTTATGGAACATCGGGATCCAGTTTTGCGGCAGGAACTGGTCCAGCAGACCGCCCCCCATGTTCCCCACCACCCCGAAGGTATACATCACCGTCGCCATCGTTGCGGCCAGCACGGCGTGGATAGCAAACAGCAACGGCGAGATAAACAGGAAGGTGAACTCCAGCGGTTCGGTAATACCCACCAGCACGGCGGTAAGCGTGGCCGGAACCAGCAGCCCCGCAACCTTGACGCGGTTTTCCGGCGACGCGGTGTACCAGATCGCCAGCGCAATCCCGACCGAGCCAAACACTTTCGAATTGCCGTGCAGGGCGAAGCCGCCTTCAGGGAACAGTGTTTTCAGCGGCACAGTGCTCTGGCTGAATTCCTGCAGGTGCTGCGCCCAGTAGACCTGAATGCCGCCCTCTACCGCCGCCGGGCCGAAGATAAACGGGCCGTAGACAAAGTGGTGCAATCCGGTTGGGATCAGAATGCGTTCCAGGAAGGTATAGACCCATACGCCGAGCGCACCGGCAGAGCGCAGGAACGCCTGCAGGGACTCAATGCCCATCTGCACTTTCGGCCAGCCCAGCAACGTCAGCCAGGCGCAGGGGATCATCACGAAGAACGCGAGGATAACGACAAACGAGGTGCCCTGGAAAATCCCCAGGAAGACTGGCAACGGCTTGTCGAAAAATCGGTTGTGGATGGCGGTGACGAGCCCGGAAATGATAATCGCCCCGATGATGCTGGTATCAAGCGTTTTGATTCCGGCAATCATCGCCAGCCCGCTGCCAGCAGTGGGTTCAGCAGAGAAGTCGACGCCAAAGAAGTGACCCCAGGTCATCCCCATCGCGTTGATAAAGTAGTTCCAGGTCAGAAAGCTAATCAGCACCGCCAGACAGGCGCGGCCCTGCGCCTGCTTTGCCAGGCCAATCGGTAAGCCGACAGCAAAAATCAGCGGCATATTGCGGAACACCGCCCAGCCGCCCTCTTCGATGATGTGAACAATCTGCGCGAACAGATGATCGGGGGCCGTTAAAGCTTCGCCGACAAACAGCGGGTTGCGAAGCATGATGGCGATCCCGACCACGATCCCGGCAAAGGGAAACAGTAAAACCGGGGTGAACATGGCGCCGCCAAAACGTTGTATTTGACTGAGCATTTTTAAATCCTCATGAAACAACCTGTAGGGGTAGAGGCCTTTATGATTTTTTACTGGCCTGAGGTGAGCATAAGAAGTTACTGATGCGGGAACATGGCGTGCCGCTGCGATTCGTGATCGCATTCATGGTTTTAATTTGACCAATCAGGTCTACTTTTGATAGCAAATATGGACAAGTTAAGACGTAATCCACGCCATAACGGGCGAGCAGAGGTCTACAGGTGATCTACAAATCTATTGCCGACAGATTGCGGCTACGGCTCAATTCGTCGGACTACAACATTGGCAGCCCGTTACCCGGCGAAAAAGCGCTGGCAAAGGAGTTTGGCGTAGCCCGGATGACCATCCGCAAGGCATTGGATCTGCTGGTAAGCTGGGGGCTGGTTGAACGTCGACACGGCAGCGGGACGTTCGTGGCGCGCAAAGACGTTCATCATGAAACGACTAACCTGACCGGGCTGGTGGAGGTACTGCGCCAGCAGGGGAAAGAAGTGCAGAGCAAGGTGTTGCAGTTTGAAGTGATGCCCGCGCCGCCCGCCATCGCCAGCCAGTTGCGGATTCAGGTTGATGAGCGGATCTATTTTTCAAGGCGGGTACGTTACGTGGACGGAAAACCGCTGATGCTGGAGGACAGCTTTATGCCGGTGAAGCTGTTCCGCAATCTTTCCCTGGCGCATCTCGAAGGGTCTAAGTTTGATTACATCGAGAAGGAGTGCGGGATCACCATTAGCGGCAACTACGAGAGCCTGACGCCAGTGCTGGCAGATAAACAGCTGGCCGGTTATATGAATCTGCCGGAACAGACGCCGCTGCTGCGCATCACCTCTCTTTCCTACAGCGACAGCGGCGAGTTCCTCAACTATTCCGTGATGTTCCGGAACACCAGCGATTACCAGGTGGACTACCATCTGCGGCGTATCCACCCGGTAGACTTATTAGCCCATCCCCCAGAACAGCACCGCCAGTAGTTGCGGGGTGATAATGCGCAAAAACATCACCAGCGGATAGACCGTGGCGTAGGACAACGCCGCCGCGCCGCTGGTGGCGTGCAGGTTATTGGCGAACGCCAGCGCGGGCGGATCGGTCATGGAACCGGCCAGCATGCCGCACAGCGTGAGATAATTCATTTTAGCGAACATACGCGCCAGTAATCCGACCGTTATCAGCGGGATGGCGGTAATGAATATGCCGTAGCCTACCCAGCTCATCCCTTCGCCGTTCACCAGAGTATCGACAAAATCGCCGCCGGATTTCAGCCCCACCACCGCCAGAAACAGCACGATGCCCAACTCCCGCAGCGCCAGGTTAGCGCTCGGCGGCATAAACCAGTAGAGCTTACCGATGGAGCCGATACGCCCGAGGATCAGCGCCATAATGAGCGGCCCGCCTGCCAGCCCCAGCTTCAGTGCTACCGGGAAGCCGGGCACGTACAGGGGGATGGAGCCAAGCATGACGCCAAGCCCGACGCCGATAAAGACCGGCAGCATCTGCACCTGCTGGAGTTTTTGCTGGGCGTTGCCCACCATGTTCGCTACGGCATCAATAGATGAAGGACGCCCGACGAGGTTGAGAATATCACCGAATTGCAGGCTGGCATCCTGGCTGGCCACCAGCTCGACACCGGCGCGGTTAAGCCGGGAGATCACCACGTCATAACGCTCTTTAACCTGCAAATCGCGTATTTTCTTGCCCAGGACCTTCTCATTGGTCACTACCACGCGCTCCACGCGCATGTCCGTTCCACGGGTTGAGAGCGAGGTATCCACCTCCTGACCAATCACCAGCCGGGCATTGTTTAAATCCGCCGGTTGCCCTACCAGATGCAGGAGATCGCCGTGTTGAATGAGGGTGTCAGGTGAAGGCACCATCAGCGTGTCGTCACGTTTCAGGCGTGAACAGATAATGGTCGCACTGTTCAGAATGGGAACATCCTGTATCGCCATATTATTCAGGTTAGGGTTTTCGACGCGAATGTTGATGGTTTTAATGAGCGCATGGCCGTTGGTCAGCGTGCTTTCATGCTCTTTCGCCTCCTGCTCGACGTTAATGCGGAACAGCACGCGCACCAGCCACATGGAGAGCAAAATACCGCAAATGCCAAACGGATAGGCCATGGCGTAGCTCATCCCCATCTGATCGACGACATCAGCAGGGATACCCAGATCGCGCAGAATTTGCTGGCCCGCCCCGAGCGCGGGCGTATTGGTTACGGCGCCGGAGAAGATGCCCAGCACGACGGGCAGCGGAATAGCGAAGAGTTTGTGCAGAATGGCGGTGACCAGCCCACCCATCACGACGATGCCGAAGGCAAAGAGATTAAGGCGTAAACCGGAGACGCGCAGCGAAGCGAAGAAGCCCGGCCCCACCTGAATACCGATGGTATACACAAAGAGGATCAGGCCGAACTCCTGGATGAAATGCAGCATATCGGCGCTGAGCACCCACCCAAGCTGGTCGGCAAAATGGCCGACAAAAATCCCGCCGAAAAGCACTCCGCCAATCCCAAACCCGACGCCGCGGATTTTGATATTCCCCAGCCATAGCCCCACTACCGCGACAAGGGCCAACACGCTGACGGTTAACGCGATATCACTCATGTTCCACATCCTGTGCATAACCTTAGTTATATCAAGGATTCTCTCAGAGCTGGCGGCGGTTGTATGGGCGATGGCGCACAAAAAAGCCCTGCCGGGGCAGGGCCTTGTGCGGTCTGTGAGCGTTGTCGGGTGGCGGCTGCGCCTTACCCGACCTACATTTTCGGCGGGTTTGTTAACTGTTTAACGCCGGCCTGTCGCTAATGGCGATGCGCTGCGGCGCGATAGCTTCCGGCACGTTACGGGTGAGGTCAATATTCAGCAGCCCGTTAGTGAACGTCGCGCCAGAAACTTCCATATGGTCTGCCAGGGTAAAGCTCAGGCTAAACGGCTGAGTGACAAGCCCCTGATGCAACCATTTGGTCTCGGTGTCTGGTTTTTCCGGTGACCCTTTAACGGTCAGGCGCGTACCCTCAAGCTGGATGTCGAGATCTTCCTGACGGAACCCGGCCAGCGCAAGCGTGATGCGGTAGTGGTTATCATCGCTTTTTTCGATGTTGTACGGCGGAAACGTCTGCTGTTCGGTTGCGCTTTGCAGCGCGTTAGCCAGTTTGTCAAAACCGATCCACTGACGCAGCAGGGGGGAAAAATCATAGTTACGCATACTAAATCTCCTTCTGAGAAGCGAGTTCGGCACAGTTTATTTTTGTGCGCAGTTGTACCTGCAAACCCTTACGGATTCGCATATGCTCCCTTTACGGCAAGCAATTTCAGGTGGGCCGCAGCCGCGACCCGCTTAATTAATTGATTTCGATACGACGCGGTTTTTTCTCTTCCGGAATCACACGTTCCAGCTCAATAAACAGCAGGCCGTTCACCAGGTTCGCGCCCTTGACGTGGATGTTCTCAGCCAGCTGGAACTTGCGTTCAAAGTTGCGCTCTGCGATGCCCTGGTAGAGGTAGGTTCGTTCTTTCTGCTCGCCCGCATGGGAGCCTTTCACCACCAGCAGATTGTCCTGCGCGGTGATCTCCAGTTCGCTCTCTGCGAAACCGGCGACAGCAATCGCAATGCGATAGTGGTTTTCGTCAACCAATTCAACGTTGTAAGGAGGATAGCCGTTGCTCTGGCTCTGGTTGTTTTCTAAGTGGTTGAACAGACGATCAAAACCAATGGCAGAACGGTATAGCGGAGAGAGATCGAAATTACGCATAGATAAAAACTCCTGGAATCAGCGAGAAAATGTAGCCTTCCACCATGGACAGGCTTCTGCTTCCCCGAACACCCATCAGGCGTGTCCGTTATCGGGTTACATTCTTAAAATGGGTCTGGATACGGCCTTTTCAAGCCTGTTGATGTGAGATTTTTTTGCACTTTGCTGGTTGTCGCATAGACTCAGGGGCACAGCACAAAGGGTTAAATTGCGATGGCGACCACAGTGCGGGAGTTTTGAGCTATCCATTTTGGACGCGCCTCGCTATAACCCTGAGTTGCAGGTCAATGCCGTGCTACTAATGATGACTGAGTGATGATGAGAAATGTTCTGATTAAGCTGGCGACGTTCAGCGGGGTTGTTTTACTTTGCGGGTGTTCGAGCGTGATGTCGCACACCGGCGGTAAAGAAGGAACATATCCGGGGACGCGCGCCAGTGCCGCCATGATCTCTGATGATGAGACAAACTGGGGTACCAAATCTCTGGCGATTCTTGATATGCCGTTTACGGCGGTTGCCGATACGCTTCTGCTGCCGTGGGATATGTTCCGCACCGACAGCTCAGTGCGTTCGCGCGTTGAGAAAAGCGAGCAGGAGACGCTGGCGACTAACTCCGTCATCCCGCCCGCAGAGATGACCCCGCGCTAATTCTGTGCGGTTTCCGTTAGCCACAGCTGGCGGAAACCGTCCTTCTCTTCCATCCACGCAACAAAACGTCCGTCCGGGGAAAACACCACAGCGTCAGCAGACGGCGGATTGCCGTGATCGGACGTCAAAAACGTCACCTCTCCGGTCTGCGCATCGCAGCAGGCAATGCGGCCTGCAAGCACAAATCCCAGCCCGTTGCCGGAAGGATGCCAGTTAAAGGCAGACTGAATATCGCTCTCAGCGTGGGTCAACTGACGCGGCTCACCGCCTTCAGGGGAGATAAGCCACAGCTGCACAATGCCGTTATCGTCCCGCATTAAAAACGCAATCTGCGTCCCCTGTGGATTGCTGCGCACCCAGTGGCGCGGCACGTTCACCAGCCCCGGATACGCCTTCTGATGGGTGAAGGTAAGGCGGCGTTGCATGACGCCCGCAGGCGGCGCGGGCATTGTATCCGGCGTCCCCTGCAACGGCGCATCGCCCGCCCGTTTCCAGCCCTGCTCGTCCTTGGGAAGGTCCACAATAAACAGTTCGGGCACTTTCTCGCCTTTCGCAGACACCGTATCGCCGATAAACGCCAGCCTGTCGTTGTCCACCCAGCCCTCTTCATAGGCGCGGTTGATCTCATCGCTGCCCGGTTGCGGGTTCGGCGTTGTCCGGCTTACCAGCACGCTCCAGAAGGTGCCAGCATATTCCCGCGGATGGTTCCCCTGTGGATTTACCGGACCAAAAGGCGCCGCCACCCCGACGTTACGCAAATCCAGCTGCGGATCGCGCGCGTGCAGTACATGGTCGTTGTAGGTAAAGCTGACGAACTGCCCGTTCGGGCTAAAAACGTGAACGTGGCTGCCGCCACGCAGCGCCCCCGCCGTGTAAGGCGCGGTGATATCCATCGCATCAAGATTGCTCACCTGGCCGTTGTGCGCAATCACTCCCTGACGATGGTGAAAATCATACTGCCAGTCTGCATCCGGGTTTCTCGGGCCGTGGATAAAAACATATTTGTCCTGCGCCGGATGAACGGTCACCACGCCGACATGCGCGCCGTCAGTCGCACGGTAGATCACCTCAACCTCGCCCGTAATGACATTGACCCGCTCAATGGTATTACCGGTAAACGACGCGCCGGACGGGCGGACATCATAGACAAGCCACTGGCTGTCTGGCGTCCAGATGTTGATGTTGGTGAGCTGGTGGTTGCGGGAAGCGAAGGTGATTTGTTTCATGAAAATACCCTGATGCGCGGTTATCGCATCAGGGTAAAACATCCGAAGGGATTAGCCTACTCGTTTCACGTCACCTACCAGCAGGATGTAGGAGAGCGCGCCGATCAGCGCCACGGCAGAGATATACACCAGAGCCGGACCAAAGCCGTAGTCCTGCGCCAGGTAACCGATGACCAGCGGCACGGTGATCCCGCCCAGGCCGCCAACGAAGTTAAACACGCCACCGGTCAGGCCAATCAGCCGCATCGGTGCCAGGGACGACACCAGCGACCAGGTGATGGAGGCAAAACCGTTCCCGAAGAACGCTACCGCCATCAGGGTCATGATCCACACTGGATCGTTGGTGTAGTTCGCTCCCATGATGCAGGTAGAGATCAGCAGTCCGCAGATAATCGGCGTTTTACGCGCAACGCCCAGTGAGAAGCCTTTTTTAACCAGCTTATCCGCCAGCCAGCCCGAGAGCAGCACGCCGAAAAACGCCGCAAGGAAGGGAACGGTGGTCATAAAGCCCGCCTTCAGCGCGGTTATCCCTTTTTCCTGGGTCAGATAGTTCGGGAACCAGGTGAGGAAGAACCACAGCGTGGAGGTCACCGCGAACTGGCCCAGATATACGCCCACCAGCTTACGGTGGAAGACCAGCTTCCAGTCCGCTCTGGTCAGCGGCTGGCGCGCCTCTTTTTTCACTGGCGCATCGCCATCCACCAGACCGCCGCCGTCGCGGATGTAGTCCAGTTCGGCTTTGGTGATACTTTTGGTCAGACGCGGCGGCTGATAGACCTTAAACCAGATTAACGACCAGATAATGCCGATCCCGCCGGTGACGATGAACACCCAGTGCCAGCTCAGCAGCTCCTGGATCCAGATTAACAGCGGCGTCAGAAACGCCAGACCAACAAACTGCCCGGAGGTGTAAAAACCAACAGCGGAAGCACGTTCGTGTTCAGGGAACCAGCTGGTCACCATGCGGTTGTTGGTCGGGAACGCGGGCGCTTCAAACACCCCGGTGATGGCGCGCAGGCCTATCAGCGACATCAGCCCGGTGGCGAAGCCCTGGAACAGGGTCGCCACGGACCAGCCCAAAATAGCGATAAAGTAGGTCAGACGTGACCCCACGCGGTCAAGGAACCAGCCGCCGGGGATCTGGCAGAGCGTATACAGCCAGGCAAACGCCGAGAAGACGTAGCCCATTTCCGCTTTGGTGATGCCAAACTCTTCCTGAATATGGGCCGAGGCCACAGCAAGGTTGGCGCGGTCTACATAGCAAATGACCACGGTAATAAAGATCATGATCAGCGTCAGGTAACGACGACGCCCGGTTTTTGCAGCAGTAACTGGAATATCCATCGCAATCTGTCTCCAGATTTTGGGCATAGCGAAGCCGCTCACCATGCCCTGTAATTTACAGAGGGTTATATTTTTTCTATGTACGTTTTTTTTGCCCGGTGGCGCTTCGCTTACCGGGCCTACGAGAGAGTAGGCCGGATAAGCGTAGCGCCATCCGGCGATTTACCACTCGGCTACGGAACCGTCTTCAAGACGCCACAGTGGGTTACGCCAGTCCGGCGCACTTTTACTCAGCTCAATGACTTTGGCTTCGTCGATCTCCACGCCAAGGCCCGGCTTCGTTAACGGTTTAAAGAAACCGCCTTCCATGCTGAAGTCTTCCTTGTTTTTCACAAAGTCGAGCAGCTCCGCGCCCTTGTTATAGTGAATGCCCATGCTTTGTTCCTGGAACACTGCATTACGGGAGACGAAGTCCACATGCAGACAGGCTGCCAGCGCAATCGGCCCAAGCGGACAGTGCGGCGCCAGCGCCACATCGTAGGCTTCTGCCATGCCGGCAATTTTGTAGCATTCGGTGATGCCACCCGCGTGGGAGAGGTCCGGTTGCAGGATCGCAATGCCGCCCGCTTCCAGCACGCGCTTAAACTCGAAGCGCGAGAACATACGCTCCCCCGCCGCGATGGGAATGTGCGTCTGTTCAGCCAGTTTAGGATAGTATTCCGCCTGCTCGGCCAGAACAGGCTCTTCAATAAACAGCGGGCGATACGGCTCCAGCTCTTTAATCAGCACTTTGGCCATTGGCGCGCTGACGCGGCCGTGGAAATCCAGGCCAAACTCAATCTCGTTGCCGAAAGCCTCGCGGATTTGCGCCACGGTGTTCACCGCCCGGTCTACCGCGCGCGAGTTGTCGATAACGCCCATCTCTTCGCAGCCGTTGAGTTTGAAGGTGTCAAAACCGATGTTGCGCAGCTGCCGGATACCGTCGATCACTTCCGCAGGGCGGTCACCGCCCACCCAGCTGTAGGCTTTGATTTTGTCTCGCACCAGGCCGCCCATTAATTGCCAGACCGGGGCATTCAGAACTTTGCCTTTGATATCCCACAGCGCCTGATCGATACCGGCGATGGCGCTCATCAGAATCGGCCCCCCGCGGTAGAAGCCCGCGCGGTACATCACCTGCCACAGGTCGTTGATGCGTGCCGGATCCTGGCCAATCAGGTATTCGCCCAGCTCGTGAACCGCGGCTTCAACGGTACGCGCACGGCCTTCAATCACCGGCTCGCCCCAGCCAACCACGCCTTCGTCGGTTTCGATTTTCAGGAACATCCAACGCGGGGGTAAACGGTACGTGGTAAGTTTGGTTATTTTCATTGCACTGCCTCTCGATACGCTTTCACAAATGCTGCCGCCTGCTGTGCGGTACGCTCAACGGGCTGTCCGGCGCGATAGAGATCGCTGCCCAGCCCCGCGCCCGCACAACCTGCTTTTATCCACTGCACCAGGTTTTCCGGCGTGACGCCGCCCACGGCAAAGACCGGCACGCTGGCGGGTAAGACCGCTTTCAGCGCTTTGATGTAATCCGGACCAAAGGCCGACGACGGGAAAATTTTGAGAGACTGTGCGCCCGCATTGAGGGCGGCAAAGGCTTCTGTGGCCGTGGCGCAACCCGGGCATACGGTCATGCCGTAATCCACCGCCCGGCGGATCACCTCGGGGTTGATATTCGGTGTGACGATAAGCTTGCAGCCCATCTTCGCCAGCTCATCCACCTGCTCCGGCTGTAATACGGTACCAGCACCAATCAGCGCCTTATCACCGAACGCCTTAACAACTGCCGGAATGCTTTTTTCCCATTCCGGGGAGTTGAGCGGGATTTCCACCGCGTCGAACCCGGCGTCGATCACCGCGCCAACGTGCGCTAAGGCCTCACCGGGCGTGATACCGCGCAAAATCGCGATAAGGGGAAGATCAGTTTGCCACTGCATGAGCGATGCTCCTTATGCCTGCCTGAAATGCCGTGTCGCCTTCCACCGCAGCAACATCCCGTCCGATAGCGTGGAACGCCTGGCGGTAACGAAACGTCAGCGATGAACCCGCGACGAGCGTGATGGCCTGCTGCCCGGCGAACCCGTCGCTCAGGGCGGCGACTTCGGCGCCAATCAGCAGGCCGGACAGAAATTCGCTGACCTGCTCGCGCGGAAGATTTCCCAGCACGTGCGAGGCGCGAACCTCAAAAAGTTGCGGCAAAACAGCAGGGGATGCGATCCCGCGCTCAAGCCCGGCGGCAAACGCTTCCGGCGAAGGGGTTTGCTCCGGCAAACCGGCCCCCACCAGCGAATGCTTAAGCAGCAAGTGGTGCAGTTCGCCGGTCATCACCGTGCGGAAATCATGAATTTGCTCAGCATCCGCCTGGACCCATTTGCAGTGCGTCCCGGGCATGACGTAGACAGAAGAAGGAGAAAGGGTGCGCGCCCCGAGCAGCTGCGTCTCTTCGCCGCGCATCACGTTATGGTTATCGTCGCGAGAGACGCATAAACCGGGAATAATCCAGACATTGTCGCCAACAGACGTTAACTGATCGCCAATGGCGGTGAAATGCACCGGAACCGACAGGTAAGGCGCAACCTTCCAGCCCACGTTACTGCCGACCATTCCGGCCATCACCACTGGCGTAGTACCGTCGCGCCAGTTTTGTGTCACCTCTGCTAACACCGCTTCGGGGGATTTACCGTTCAGGCGCGTCACACCTGCTTCTGAATGCCTGCTTTCCAGACACTGCTCACCCTGGTAGAGCCAGGCGCGCAGATTGGTCGATCCCCAGTCAATTGCGATGTAGCGTGATGTCATGTGATTTCCTTCAACCTTCGAGTCGAGCTGGCGATCATGGTCAGCGCCGCCTGCTCTGCCGCATCGCCGTCCTGATGCCGTATCGCATCGAACAGCGCTTTATGTTCCTGAAGCGTTTTCGGCATGTTGGCCTCATCGCCCATCCAGGTACGTTCAAAAACTGCTCGCTGTAGCGAGCTGATCGCCACGCTAAGCTGTTGTAACACCGGGTTATGCACCGACTGCAATACCGCCTCGTGGTAGCGAATGTCCGCCTCGTTGAACGCCTCCCGATTCTGGTTATTGGCGATCATGTCGTTTAACGCCGACTCAATCTGTGCCAGGTCACCTGACGTTGCGCGCTCTGCCGCCCAGCGGGCGATGGCCGGTTCCACCAGATTTCGGACTTCGCTCATCGCGCCGATAAGCCGTGGGTCGTAGTCGTTTTCCAGTACCCATTGCAGAACATCGGTATCGAGGTAGTTCCACTGGTTACGCGGCGCAACAAACGCGCCGCGATAGCGCTTCATTTCAATCAGCCGCTTCGCCATCAGCGAGCGGAACACTTCCCGGATGATATTGCGCGAGGTTTCAAACTCCTCGCACAGTTCAGCCTCTGCTGGCAGCGGCGAACCGGGAACGTATTTGCCACCCACAATCTGAGTGCCCAGCGTGATGACAATGCGATCGGTTTTATTGAGTGTCATGGAGAGTCCTTGTGCTCTGTAAGTCCATCACTACTTTACCGCGACCGCTGAATTTCGCCTCACTTTTGCAGTACAAACGTGAGTCCTTTCGCCATTGCCGTGGTGACAATGTAGTACAATCAGTTAATGTTGTACTACAATCCAGATCACAAAAAGAACAATTCGATAAATTCAGCGCCAAAAAAAGCCCCGGTTGATAACCGAGGCTGATGATTACAGACAGCTGTTAGGACAGGACAAATTTCTCAATCGCATAAGCCACGCCGTCTTCCAGGTTAGATTTGGTGACGAAGTTCGCCACTTCTTTCACCGACGGGATCGCGTTATCCATCGCCACGCCCATGCCTGCATATTCGATCATCGCAATATCGTTTTCCTGGTCGCCCAGCGCCATAATCTCCTCAGGCTTGATGCCCAGCGCATCGGCAAGCGATTTGACACCCGTGCCTTTATTGACGCGTTTATCGAGGATTTCGAGGAAGTACGGCGCACTTTTCAGCACGGTGTATTTCTCTTTTACCTCAGCCGGAATGCGTGAGATGGCTTTGTCGAGAACCGCAGGTTCATCAATCATCATCACTTTCAGGAACTGGGTTGCCGGGTCCATGTTTTCCGCTTCGCAGAACACCAGTGGAATGGTTGCAACGTAGGACTCGTGCACCGTGTAGTAGCTGATATCGCGGTTGGCGGTGTAAAGCGTATTGCGATCGAGCGCGTGGAAGTGAGAGCCCACTTCGCGGGAGAGCTTTTCCAGGAAACGGTAGTCATCATAGCTCAGTGCAGTTTGCGCCACCGTGCTGCCATCGGCTGCCTTTTGCACCAGAGCGCCGTTATAGGTGATACAGTAATCGCCAGGCTGATTCATGTGCAGCTCTTTCAGGTAGCTGTGCACCCCGGCATACGGGCGTCCGGTGGTGAGCACCACGTTCACGCCTTTTTCGCGTGCGGCGGCGATCGCATTTTTAACGGCAGGAGAGATAGTGTGGTCTGGCAGCAGCAGCGTGCCGTCCATATCGATTGCAATGAGTTTGATAGCCATGAGGTCCCCGGGATAAATGAGTGCTATTTCATGCTAACGCGATTAAGCACACAAAAATAGAGCTACCTTGCGTAACAAAAAGCCCCTTTTATATTTATCCCGGGAACAAGAACTCACTGGCGGGTGAGAACGATTTTGCCAAACGCACCGCGATCCAGATGCTCAAGCGCCTGTTCCAGTTCGTCAAAACGGTAGCGATGTTCAATCACCGGTTTTAACTCCGTGACATCAACAGCACGGACAAAATCTTCCAGCGCCCGGCGGTGTCCAACCCCAATTCCCTGAATGACGGGGGATTTCAGCAGCAGCTCGCCAGCAGGCAGGGAAATGTCCGTTCCGGCCAGCACGCCAATAACGGAGATACGCCCGTGAACGGCTACCGCGCGAAGGGAATGTCTCAGGTTCTCCCCACCCACGGTTTCGATAATATGGTCGATGCCGCGATCCTGCGTCAGTGCCAGCGTATTTTCAGCCCAGTCGCCTTTCAGTCGGTTGATGCCCTGGCTGGCTCCCAGCTTTTTGGCTAGTGCCAGTTTTTCATCACTCCCCGACGTAACAATAACTTCTGCGCCGTGCGCTTTTGCTATCTGCAAAGCGAATAGCGCCACACCGCCCGTGCCTTGTACCAGCACCGATTGCCCGGCGCGTAAATGACCGCGCTCCACCAGCGCGAACCATGCGGTAAGCCCCGCGCAAGGAAGCGTGCTGGCCTCAGCGTCATCCAGGCTTTCCGGGGACGCCACCAGCGCGTTTTCACTCACAATCACATATTCGGCCAGCATGCCCTGGAAGTATCCACCGGACGTTTTATAGGGCAAATCGCGCGCGTCTGCCTGCGGCTTGCCGTCGATCCATTCCGGGAAGAAGGTTGAGATGACGCGTGCGCCGGGTTTGAAACGCGTAACGCCTTCGCCAATGCTGTCCACCACGCCTGCCATGTCAGATGCTGGGGTAAACGGGAAGGAAAGCGGAATCGGCATCGTGCCTTCAATCACCATTTTATCCCGGTAGTTGAGCGCAACGGCACTCACCCGCACGCGGATCTCACCCGGGCCGGGCTGTGGCACAGGCACCTGAACAAGCTGAAGGCTCTCGCGCCCAAGGGCGTTCATTGACCAGCGCTGCATTGTTTCTGTCATTTTTTCTCTCCTGCCATCAAATAAGCTTTAGGACTGACAGTCTACCGTTGACGCCTGGTCGCCAGTGGCGATAAGTTTTCCCATAATTGATGACGCAGTGGATACAATCCATGACCGATACGCTGAAGGATATACCTGTATTTGTGGCCGCCGTTGAGGCGGGAAGTTTTGCGCAGGCCGCCGTCCGTCTGCATTTGTCGCGCTCGGCGGTAGGAAAAAGCATTGCTCGTCTTGAAGAGCGGCTGGGCGTACGTCTTTTCCAGCGTACCACCCGCAGCCAGAGGCTGACCGACAACGGCGCTCTGTTTTATGAACGCTGCCTTCGCGCGCTGGAGGAGATTCGGGGCGCGGAGTCGCTGCTTGAAACAGGGAAGCAGCAGGTCAGCGGCCGCCTGCGCGTCGCCATGCCGGTTCTGTTTGGTCGCCAGTGCGTCGCGCCACTGCTGATAGAACTGACGCAGGAACATCCTGGGCTTGAGCTTGAAATGTCATTCAGCGACCGCGTGGTGGATCTGGTAGAGGAAGGCTTTGATATGGCGGTACGTAACGGCACGCTGCAGGACAGCAGCCTGCTGGTCGCCAGAAGGCTGGGCGAGCATCGCATGGTGCTGTGTGCCGCCCCGGATTACCTGATGAAGAACGGCCAGCCAGAAAACGTTGCTGATTTACCCCACCACACTGCCATTAACTATCTGCGATCAGGCAGAGTGCTGCCCTGGCAGCTAATGGATAGCGAAGGGAGATCGCACACCTTTACTCCCCGCTCATCGCTCAATATGGATGATTTACAGGCAATCTGCGACGCTGCGCTGGCCGGACACGGCCTTGCGTGGTTGCCCTGCTGGATGGCCCGCAGAGAAATACATCAGGGAAAACTCATCCCGCTTTTAAAGCAGGCACCGGACGTGCGCTTCGACGTTCATGCAGTCTGGCAGCAGACGCCGCATCTGCCGCTGAGGGTTAGAATAGCGATAGATACGCTGGCGAGCCGTTTACCGTCCGTGATGTCGCTGGATATGCCTGCGCCCATAAAAAAGCCGCGCTAAAAGCGCGGCCTGTTATCGTGCGGTATAACGACGATTAAATATCGATATTCGCCGCTTTCAGGGCGTTCTCTTCGATGAAGGCGCGACGTGGTTCAACCGCGTCACCCATCAGGGTAGTGAACAGCTGATCCGCTGCGATTGCATCTTTAACGGTGACGCGCAGCATGCGACGGCTTTCCGGATCCATGGTGGTTTCCCACAGCTGATCCGGGTTCATTTCGCCCAGGCCTTTATAACGCTGAATAGAGAGGCCACGACGGGACTCTTTCACCAGCCACTCCAGCGCCTGTTCGAAGCTGGCTACCGGCTGACGACGCTCGCCACGTTCGATGAACGCGTCGTCTTCGATCAGACCACGCAGCTTCTCGCCGAGGGTGCAGATACGGCGGTATTCCGGACCGGTAACAAACTCGTGCTCCAGCGGGTAGTCGGTATCGACGCCGTGGGTACGCACGCGAACAATCGGCTCGAACTGCTGCTCAGCGTTCTGCTGAACGTCAAACTTCCACTGGCTGCCGTGCTGCTCTTTCTCGTTCAGCTCGCTCACCAGGGTGTTCACCCAGCGGGTGACGGTCTGCTCGTTGCTCAGATCGGCTTCGGTCAGGGTCGGCTGATAAATCAGCTCTTTCAGCAGCGCTTTCGGATAGCGACGCTCCATACGGCCAATCATTTTCTGCGTCGCGTTGAACTCGGAGACCAGACGCTCCAGCGGTTCACCGGCCAGCGCTGGCGCGCTGGAGTTTGCGTGCAGGGTCGCACCATCAAGGGCGATCGCGATTTGGTACTGATCCATCGCCTCGTCATCTTTAATGTACTGTTCCTGCTTGCCTTTCTTCACTTTATACAGCGGCGGCTGGGCAATGTAGACGTGGCCGCGCTCAACGATTTCCGGCATCTGACGATAGAAGAAGGTCAACAGCAGCGTACGAATGTGCGAGCCGTCGACGTCCGCATCGGTCATGATGATGATGCTGTGATAGCGCAGTTTGTCCGGGTTGTACTCGTCGCGACCGATGCCGCAGCCGAGCGCGGTGATGAGCGTCGCCACTTCCTGAGAAGAGAGCATCTTGTCGAAGCGCGCTTTCTCAACGTTAAGGATTTTACCCTTCAGCGGCAGAATCGCCTGGTTCTTGCGGTTACGGCCCTGCTTTGCAGAACCGCCCGCGGAGTCCCCTTCCACGAGGTACAGTTCAGACAGCGCCGGATCGCGTTCCTGGCAGTCAGCCAGTTTGCCCGGCAGGCCTGCCAGGTCCAGCGCGCCTTTACGGCGGGTCATTTCACGGGCTTTACGCGCCGCTTCACGGGCACGCGCCGCATCGATAATTTTACCCACCACGATTTTCGCGTCGGACGGGTTTTCCAGCAGGTATTCGCTCAGCAGTTCGTTCATCTGCTGTTCAACCGCCGATTTCACCTCAGAAGAGACCAGCTTGTCTTTGGTCTGTGAGGAGAATTTCGGATCCGGCACCTTCACGGAGACCACGGCAATCAGGCCTTCACGGGCATCGTCGCCGGTGGCGCTGACTTTCGCTTTTTTGCTGTAGCCTTCTTTGTCCATGTAGGCGTTCAGGGTACGGGTCATCGCCGCGCGGAAGCCCGCAAGGTGCGTACCACCGTCGCGCTGTGGAATGTTGTTGGTAAAGCAGTAGATGTTTTCCTGGAAACCATCGTTCCACTGCAGTGCCACTTCCACGCCGATACCGTCTTTTTCAGTAGAGAAGTAGAAGATATTCGGGTGAATTGGCGTTTTGTTCTTGTTCAGATACTCAACGAACGCCTTGATACCGCCTTCGTAGTGGAAGTGGTCTTCTTTGTTGTCGCGTTTGTCGCGCAGTCGAATCGACACGCCGGAGTTCAGGAACGACAGTTCACGCAGGCGTTTCGCCAGGATCTCGTACTCGAATTCGGTGACGTTGGTGAAGGTTTCAAGGCTCGGCCAGAAACGCACCATGGTACCGGTTTTGTCGGTATCACCGGTAACGGCCAGCGGTGCCTGCGGCACACCATGGGTGTAAATCTGGCGGTGAATTTTGCCTTCGCGCTGGATAACCAGCTCCAGCTTCTGCGACAGGGCGTTTACTACGGATACGCCTACGCCGTGCAGACCGCCGGAAACTTTATAGGAGTTATCATCGAACTTACCGCCTGCGTGCAGAACGGTCATGATCACTTCCGCAGCAGATACGCCCTCTTCCGGGTGAATACCGGTTGGGATGCCACGACCATCATCGGTAACGGACACGGAGTTGTCCGCATGGATCGTGACCACGATGTCTTTACAGTGACCCGCGAGCGCTTCGTCGATAGCGTTATCTACCACCTCGAATACCATGTGGTGCAGACCGGTGCCGTCATCCGTGTCGCCGATATACATACCCGGGCGCTTACGCACCGCATCCAGTCCTTTCAGGACTTTGATACTGGAGGAGTCATAAGAATTCGACATCAACGTTTCTCGCTCATTTCAACTTGGGTTAATCCGTTATTTTACCCTTTTCCACGGTAAACATCTTCGAATTTTCGTCCGACATGTCCATAACGTGTTCAGCGCTAATGGCGCTGACGAAAACCTGCGACTGCGTGGCTTTTAAGCGGCTGGCAAGTAGCCCGCGCCGCGCGTCGTCAAGTTCCGAGGCAAAATCATCTATCAGGTACAGGCAGCGTCGCCCACTTTCGCGGGTGAGGAACTCCCCCTGCGCCAGGCGCAGCGCGCACATCAGGAGCTTCAGCTGCCCGCGCGACAGCGTGTCTTCCACCGGCGCACCGTCGGCACGAATGCGGAAATCCGCCTTGTGCGGGCCGTGCGCGGTGTAGGTCAACATGCGATCGCGCTCGAAGCTTCTCTCTAACACCTCGGCATAATCCGTCTCTTTTTCCCAGCCACGCTGGAAAGAGAAGGTGAGAGAGAACTCGGGTAAAAACTGTTTGCAGGTATCGGCCATGTCTTCGGCGATACCTGCGCTGTATTCGGCACGCCAGCGGCTGATTTGTTCCGCAAGAGGAATTAATTCCATGTCCCACGGACGCAGCTGGGCGTAGCGCGTGACCTGGCGCAATGCGGCGTTACGCTGTTTAAGCAGACGCTTCAGATTGCTCCAGGCGTTAAAGAAACCGGCTTCATTGTGAAAGCATCCCCAGTCGAGGAACGCTCTTCTGTATTTGGGGCCGCCGTTGAGTAAAGTAAACCCCTCCGGCGTAATCAGCTGCATCGGCATCAGCAGTGCCAGCTCCGCCACCTTGTGGCCGTCGGTGCCGTCGATGCGCACCTTGCTGTCGCCCTGCTTGTCTTTGGTCAGGCCGATGGCAGTTTCCCGCTCGGCACCCTGTAAGCGCCCATGCAGCACAAACGCATCCTGCTCGTGGCGAATCACGCGACCAATCTGCAAACTGCGAAACGCCCGGCCATGACCGAGCGTATAGATGGCTTCCAGCACGCTGGTTTTGCCGCTGCCGTTCGCGCCAACCAGGAAATTAAAGCCAGGGGATAAAGCGAGATCCGCGCTCTCGATGTTGCGAAAGTCGCGGATCAACAGACGGGTGAGCGACATTACAGTCTCATTGGCATGACAACATAAGCAGCCGACTGTGATGCGGCATCTTCAATCTGTACGCTCGAAACGGAGTCAGTCAGCAGGATGCGAACGTTCTCGCATTTCAGTGCATTCAGCACATCCAGCACATAGCTGACGTTGAAGCCGATTTCCATCTCAGCCCCGGCGTAGGTGACGTCCAGAATCTCTTCTGCCTCTTCCTGCTCCGGGTTGTTGGCGGTGATTTTGATCTGGTTTTCACTCACGTACAGACGTACGCCGCGGAATTTCTCGTTGGAGAGAATAGCGGCGCGCGCGAACGCCTGCTTGAGGATGTCGCAACCTGCCTCCAGCGTTTTGTCCGGGTTCTTCGGCAATACGCGGCGATAATCCGGGAAACGTCCGTCTACCAGCTTCGATGTGAAGACAAAATCGCCCACGTGGGCACGAATATTGTTGCTACCGATCTGCACGCGCAGCGGGGTGTCGCCGCCGTCGAGCATACGCATCAGTTCAATTACGCCTTTACGCGGTACGATCACCGAATGGTTTGGCAGTGAATCGCCAATCGGCATGGAACAGACCGCCAGACGGTGACCGTCTGTAGCCACGGTACGCAGCTCTTCACCTTCGGTTTCGAACAGCATGCCGTTTAAGTAGTAACGAACGTCCTGATGCGCCATGGAGAACTGCGTGGCTTCAATCAGACGCTTCATCGTCGCCTGCGGCAGGGTAAATTCAACTTCGCTCTGCCAGTCATCCAGGTTCGGGAAGTCCGCAGCGGGCAGCGTGGAGAGGGAGAAACGGCTGCGGCCAGAGCGCACCAGCATGCGGTCGCCCTCCAGCTGCACGGCGATTTCAGCGCCTTCCGGCAACCCACGGCAAATATCAAAGAATTTACGTGCCGGAACCGTGGTCGCGCCCGCGTCGTGCGGCTGAGTCAGCGTAACGCGCGCGATCATTTCCATTTCCAGATCTGTGCCGGTCAGCGACAGCGTACCGTCAGCGACCTGAAGCAGCAGGTTTCCAAGAATAGGCAGCGTAGGGCGGCCGCCTAATGGGCCACTCACCTGTTGCAGCGGTTTTAATAAATGTTCACGTTCAACGGTAAATTTCATAGCGTCACGATGATAATGTTCTGATTAAATTGGAAAAATCTTCTTTTATGTCGTGGCTTTCTTCGCGTAACTGCTCAATCTTGCGACAGGCGTGCAGCACGGTCGTATGGTCACGGCCACCAAACGCATCACCGATTTCCGGCAGGCTGTGGTTGGTGAGCTCTTTTGCCAGCGCCATCGCCATCTGACGCGGACGCGCCACCGAGCGGGAACGACGTTTAGACAGTAAATCTGCCACTTTGATCTTGTAGTACTCAGCCACCGTCTTCTGAATATTGTCGATGGTGACCAGTTTTTCCTGCAATGCCAACAAATCGCGCAGCGCTTCACGCACAAAATCGATGGTGATCGCACGACCGGTAAAATTGGCGTTGGCGATAACGCGGTTCAGTGCCCCTTCCAGCTCACGAACGTTGGAACGCAGGCGCTTGGCAATAAAGAACGCCACTTCACCCGGCAGGCGAATGTCGTTCTCGTCGGCTTTTTTCATCAGGATCGCGACGCGGGTTTCCAGCTCCGGCGGCTCGATCGCCACGGTCAGGCCCCAGCCGAAGCGGGATTTGAGACGATCTTCAACGCCGTTGATCTCTTTTGGATAACGATCCGAGGTCAAAATGATCTGCTGATTGCCTTCCAGCAGGGCGTTAAAGGTGTGGAAAAACTCTTCCTGCGATCGTTCTTTATTGGCAAAGAACTGGATGTCATCGATCAGCAGCGCATCAACGGAACGGTAGTAGCGTTTAAACTCTTCGATCGCATTGTTTTGCAGGGCTTTTACCATGTCCTGAACGAAGCGTTCGGAGTGCATATACACTACTTTGGCATTGGGCTTACGCGCCATAATGCCGTTGCCCACCGCATGCAGCAGGTGCGTTTTACCGAGACCCGTGCCGCCATAAAGGAACAGCGGGTTGTAAGCACCACCGGGATTATCGGCAACCTGACGGGCCGCCGCGCGCGCCAGCTGGTTCGACTTACCTTCAACGAAGTTATCGAACGTGTGTTTCACGTTAACATTAGAGCGGTAGGTAGGCTCAGCGGGGGCCGGAACGTTATCCCAGCCCTGACGAGCCGGTGCAACGCGAGGCGCTGGAGCGGGCGCCGCCTGTGCAGGGGCTGCCACATTGACAACTTCACGAACGGTTTGGGTGACCGGCTTTGTGCCCACTTCAAAACGCAGCTGTGGGGCATCTGACCCGCAGAAATCGTTCAGCAGTCCATTGATGTTATTAAGGTATTTATCCCTTACCCAATCGAGCACGAAACGGTTTGGCGCGTACAAAGCCAGCGTGTTATCGCTCAGTTCCGCCTGCAATGGGCGGATCCACATACTGAATTCTGTGGCTGGTAACTCATCCTGCAATCGGGCAAGACACTGCTGCCAAAGCGAAAGTGACACGGCGGACTCCACTCGAACAATAAAAGAAAACTATTGAATATTCATGATTGTTGGCGCACATCGACATGACCCCATCAGGGTGATGTGCGAACCGCTATCTGCGGTTATACACGCTATCGTTGATACAGCCTGAACGATGTTGTGTTTATGTCCGGCCAGGATCGCTGGATCCCGATCAGGACCGCGGATCATAGCCTAAACTGAGCCAGAGATCTTCTGTTTCTCACAGATTCTTCCCGATTTATCCACAGGAAGATCCGGAATCGGGTAAGTGTAAACGATCCTGACGCGAGTGCCTCGCGATTTAGGCCGCATATTGGAAAATTTAATGAGCACAGACAATTTTGGGCTTAAATGATCTAACGAAGATCCAGGAGGATCCTTGCGCTTTGTTGGCGAGCCCGTATAATCCTCGACCCGGCGCGTGATGCTCATCTTCCTGCGTCGTTCGTTGCTCATTTTCCACGCGAAATCGTGCGGAAATACGCAGGGATTTAAGGAAAGAGAATTGACTCCGGAGTGTACAATTATTACAATCCGGCCTCTTTAATCACCCACGCTGAGGCGTTAGTCGTTCGAATCTCGTTCGGGTATACGCAAAAGTCAGTGAATTTATTCAAGTTTAGGTAGAAATCGCCATGAAACGCACTTTTCAACCGTCTGTACTGAAGCGCAACCGTTCTCACGGCTTCCGTGCTCGTATGGCTACTAAAAATGGTCGTCAGGTTCTGGCACGTCGTCGTGCTAAAGGCCGCGCTCGTCTGACCGTTTCCAAGTAATAAAGCTAACCCCTGAGTGGTTAAGCTCGCATTTCCCAGGGAGTTACGTTTGTTAACTCCCACTCATTTCACTTTCGTCTTCCAGCAGCCACTACGGGCTGGCACGCCGCAAATCACCATCCTCGGCCGCCAAAATTCGCTGGGGCATCCCCGCATCGGTCTCACAGTCGCCAAGAAAAACGTTAAGCGTGCGCATGAACGCAACCGGATTAAACGTCTGACGCGTGAAAGCTTCCGTTTACGTCAGCACGAACTGCCTTCAATGGATTTCGTGGTGGTGGCTAAAAAAGGGGTTGCCGACCTCGATAACCGTGCTCTCTCGGAAGCGTTGGAAAAATTATGGCGCCGCCACTGTCGCCTGGCTCGCGGGTCCTGATAGCCCTCATTCGGGTCTATCAACGCCTGATTAGTCCGCTACTCGGGCCACATTGCCGTTTCACGCCAACATGCTCAAGCTACGGAATTGAGGCATTGCGCAGGTTTGGAGTGATAAAAGGCAGTTGGTTGACGGTGAAACGCGTATTAAAATGCCACCCTTTACACCCAGGTGGAGACGACCCCGTCCCTCCAGGACCTTTTGATACCAGAGAACACTAACGATGGATTCGCAACGCAATCTTCTTATCATCGCTTTGTTGTTCGTGTCTTTCATGATCTGGCAGGCATGGGAGCAGGATAAAAATCCTCAACCCCAGCAGCAGACCACGCAGACCACGACCACCGCAGCGGGTAGCGCCGCCGACCAGGGCGTACCGGCCAGTGGCCAGGGGAAACAGATTACGGTTAAGACCGATGTGCTTGAGCTGACTATCAACACCCGTGGTGGTGATGTTGAGCAGGCGCTGCTGTTGACCTACCCGAAAGAGCTGAAGTCTACCGAACCGTTCCAGTTACTGGAAACCACGCCTGAGTTTATCTACCAGGCACAGAGCGGCCTGACCGGTCGTGATGGCCCGGATAACCCGGCGAACGGTGCGCGTCCACTGTATAACGTCGAGAATGACACCTTTGTGCTGGCTGATGGTCAGAACGAACTGGTTATTCCGATGACCTACACCGACGCGGCAGGCAACACCTTCACCAAAACCTTCACCCTGAAACGCGGTGAATATGCGGTGAACGTGGGCTACAGCGTACAGAACACCGGTGCGAAACCGCTGGAAATCTCTACCTTTGGTCAGCTGAAGCAGTCCATCAATCTGCCGTCTCACCGTGACACCGGAAGCAGCAACTTTGCGCTGCATACCTTCCGTGGCGCGGCTTACTCCACGCCAGATACCAAGTACGAGAAATACAAATTCGACACCATTGCCGATAACGAAAACCTGAACGTCAGCTCTAAAGGCGGTTGGGTCGCAATGCTGCAACAGTATTTCGCGACGGCGTGGGTACCGAATAACGACGGTACGAACAACTTCTACACCGCGAACCTCGGCAACGGTATTGCAGCCATCGGCTACAAATCTCAGCCGGTTCTGGTGCAGCCGGGTCAAACCGGTAAGCTGGCAAGCACCCTGTGGGTCGGCCCGGAAATCCAGGACAAAATGGCTGCCGTTGCGCCGCACCTGGATCTGACCGTTGATTACGGTTGGTTGTGGTTCATCTCTCAGCCGCTGTTTAAGCTGCTGAAGTTCATCCACAGCTTCCTGGGTAACTGGGGCTTCTCCATCATCGTTATCACCTTTATCGTTCGTGGCATCATGTACCCGCTGACTAAAGCGCAGTACACCTCCATGGCGAAGATGCGTATGCTACAGCCGAAGATTCAGGCTATGCGTGAGCGTCTGGGCGATGACAAACAGCGTCAGAGCCAGGAGATGATGGCCCTGTATAAAGCAGAAAAAGTGAACCCACTGGGTGGTTGCTTCCCGCTGCTGATTCAGATGCCAATCTTCCTTGCGCTGTACTACATGCTGATGGGTTCCGTTGAGCTGCGCCACGCGCCGTTCGCCCTGTGGATCCATGACCTGTCCGCACAGGACCCGTACTACATCCTGCCGATCCTGATGGGCGTGACGATGTTCTTCATCCAGAAGATGTCTCCGACCACCGTGACTGACCCGATGCAGCAGAAGATCATGACCTTTATGCCGGTCATCTTCACCGTGTTCTTCCTGTGGTTCCCGTCAGGTCTGGTGCTGTACTATATCGTCAGCAACCTGGTGACCATCATCCAGCAGCAGCTGATTTACCGTGGTCTGGAAAAACGTGGCCTGCATAGCCGCGAAAAGAAAAAGTCCTGATTCGGTAACTTAACGCTAAAATAAGGGCGGTCGATTGACCGCCTTTTTTATTTGTATTGAACGAGAGCAACCATGAGCCATAACGACACTATCGTCGCCCAGGCAACCCCACCGGGACGCGGTGGTGTAGGCATTCTGCGCATCTCCGGCCTGAAGGCGCGTGAGGTGGCCGAAGCGGTGCTGGGTAAACTGCCAAAGCCGCGCTACGCTGATTATCTGCCATTTAAAGATGCCGACGGCACCTCGCTGGACCAGGGCATTGCGCTGTGGTTCCCCGGCCCAAACTCTTTTACCGGCGAAGACGTGCTGGAGCTTCAGGGTCACGGCGGCCCGGTGATCCTCGACCTGCTGTTAAAACGTATTCTGACCCTGCCTGGCCTGCGCATTGCGAAGCCGGGTGAGTTCTCCGAGCGTGCCTTCCTGAACGATAAGCTCGACCTGGCGCAGGCCGAAGCGATTGCCGACCTGATCGACGCCAGTTCCGAACAGGCAGCCCGCTCCGCGCTGAACTCGTTGCAGGGGGCATTTTCCGCACGCGTGAATCACCTTGTGGAAGCACTTACTCACCTGCGAATCTATGTTGAAGCGGCTATCGACTTCCCGGACGAGGAGATTGACTTCCTTTCTGACGGCAAAATCGAAGCCCAGCTCAACCAGGTGATGAACGATCTGGATGCCGTTCGCGCCGAAGCGCGCCAGGGCAGCCTGCTGCGTGAGGGCATGAAGGTGGTCATTGCTGGTCGCCCCAACGCCGGGAAATCAAGCCTGCTGAACGCCCTGGCGGGCCGTGAAGCGGCGATCGTGACCGACATAGCCGGTACCACCCGCGACGTCCTGCGCGAGCATATCCATATCGACGGCATGCCGCTGCACATCATCGATACCGCTGGCCTTCGCGATGCGAGCGATGAAGTCGAGCGTATCGGTATCGAACGCGCCTGGCAGGAGATCGAGCAGGCCGACCGCGTGCTGTTTATGGTGGACGGAACCACAACCGACGCCGTTGACCCGGCAGAAATCTGGCCAGACTTTATCGCCCGTCTCCCGGCCAAACTGCCGATCACCGTGGTGCGCAATAAGGCCGACGTTACCGGCGAAACGCTGGGCATCAGCGATGTGAATGGTCACTCACTTATTCGCCTGTCGGCCCGTACCGGGGAAGGCGTGGAAGCCCTGCGTAACCATCTCAAACAGAGCATGGGCTTCGACACCAGTATGGAGGGCGGCTTCTTGGCCCGTCGTCGTCACTTGCAGGCGCTGGAAGAGGCGGCTCGCCACCTTGAGCAGGGCAAAGCCCAGCTGATCGGCGCTTGGGCCGGCGAGCTGCTGGCGGAGGAACTGCGTCTGGCGCAGCAGAACCTGAGCGAGATCACCGGGGAGTTTACGTCGGACGATCTGCTTGGACGAATTTTCTCAAGCTTCTGTATTGGTAAGTAATTCCCGATAGAACATGGTGATTTCCTCCAGGGAAATCACCATTGTCCCAATGGCAACTCGCTTAATCCCCCCATGCCCCCTATCCTGCTTGCCTGCACCTATGGGGGATTTATGGCTCGTTTTCTGTTTTGTAGTTTCGCATTAGTTCTGCTGTATCCGTCCGGTATTGATATGTATCTGGTGGGGCTACCGCATATTGCACGCGATCTGGGTGCCAGCGAGGCGCAACTGCACATCGCGTTTTCGGCCTACCTCGCGGGAATGGCGTCGTCGATGGTATTTGCCGGGAAAATCGCGGACAGAGCCGGCCGTCAACCCGTCGCCATTACGGGGGCGGTTATCTTTACGCTGGCATCGGTACTGTGTTCAATGGCTCAGGAAAGCACAATGTTCCTGTCAGGGCGCTTTATCCAGGGCATTGGCGCGGGCGGCTGTTACGTGGTGGCGTTTGCCATTCTGCGCGATACCTTGAGCGCCCAGCGCCGCGCCAGGGTGCTGTCGATGCTGAACGGCATTACCTGCATCATCCCGGTGCTGGCACCGGTTGTAGGCTACCTGATCATGCTGAAATTTCCGTGGCAGAGCCTTTTCTGGACCATGGCCACAATGGGCGCCATCGTCTTTATACTGTCCGTAACGGTGTTGAAAGAGACCCATCCCGGTTCGCAGCAGACGCACCACGCTGCTACCATTCATCCGGCTGAAAAGCTTCTGAATCGCTTTTTCCTGAGCCGCCTGGCCATCATCACGCTCAGCGTGGCGGTGATCCTCACATATGTAAACGTTTCCCCGGTGTTACTGATGGAGACGATAGGCTTCGATCGCGGTGAGTATTCGACGGTGATGGCGCTCAATGCGATGGTCAGCATGGCGGTTTCATTCTCGATGCCCTTTGCGCTCAATATCTTCCGCCAGCGCACGCTGATGCTCGCTTCACAGACGCTGTTTCTCGCCGCAGGCGTAATTCTGGCGACCGCCACCTCACATGCGCTGATGCTGGTGGGTATGACCCTGATCTGCGCCGGATTCTCCGGCGGCTTCGGCGTGGCGATGAGTCAGGCGCTTGGCCCGTTCTCACTGCGGGCAGGCGTGGCAAGCTCGGTGCTGGGCATTGCGCAGGTCTGCGGTTCGTCGCTGTGGATTTGGCTGGCGGCGGTGATCGGCCTTAACGCGCTGAATATGCTGATCGGGGTTCTGATTGGCTGTAGCATACTCTGCATTACCTTACTTATGGTCATCCAGCCCGCGGCGCACTATGAAGAAGCCCATCAGCAGTCTCGATCTTAATCTTTTACTTTGCCTGCAGTTGTTGTTGCAGGAGCGCAGCGTCACCAAAGCCGCGAAGCGAATGAACGTGACGCCGTCCGCGGTGAGTAAATCGCTGGCGAAGCTGCGCGACTGGTTCGACGATCCGCTGTTTGTGAAAACGCCTTTAGGGCTACTGCCCACGCCGCTAACGGTGAGTCTGGAACAGGATCTGGCCGACTGGATGCAGATTGGCAATCAGATCGTCGATAAATTCCACCATAGCTCTCCAGGCGGGCTCAAGTTTGTGCTCGCCGCCGAAACGCCGCTGATGCTGATTCGCTTCAACACCCTGCTGGAGCAGGTGAATGAGCGCTACCCACAGGCGACGGTGAAGTTGCGCCAGTGGGATTATGATTCGCTGGACGCCATTACGCGCGGGGAGGTCGATCTCGGTTTTACCGGCCGCGAAACGCACCCGCGCTCCCGCGAGCTGCTAAAGCTGATGCCGTGGTTTATTGACTACGAAATCCTGTTCAGCGACCGTCCGTGCGTCTATCTGCGAGAAGATCATCCGGCACTTCACGAAGCGTGGAACCTTGAGACGTTTCTGCGCTACCCGCATATCAGCATCTTCTGGGAGCGCAGCGATACCTGGGCGCTTGATGAAGTGCTAAAAGAGATGGGCCGGGAGCGCAACGTCGCCATGAGCCTGCCCGGCTTTGAACAGTCGATGTTTATGGCGGCTCAGCCGGACCACAACTACATTGCCACTGCGCCCTACTACTGCCATCACTACAATCAACTCCACCAGCGTAATCTGGTCTGCCTTCCCATTCCCATCGATGAGGCGCAGGCAGAAAAGCTGACCGTACCCTTCACGCTAATCTGGCATAAGCGGAACAGCCATAATCCGAAAATTATCTGGCTGCGCGAAACTATAAAAGCCCTGTATACCGCGCCAGGTCAGGTTTTTGCCTAAGATAATGTAAAGTTCGGTCCTCAGGCTTCTCTTATTTCTATTTACTGATTAAAACAGAAGCTGAGTTAAGCGATAATCATGTAACCGTTTAACCGACTACGACCATTATCAGGGAGCGAAAAATGGCTACGCACTTTGCACGAGGAACATTAACGGAAGGGCATCTCGTATCGGCCAGAATTTCTTCAGCCTGTCACAGTGAGGCGCTCAAACTACCTGAACACCGCAGGACGCGGTTTTTAGCTTCCAGAGCGCTCCTCGCAGAACTGCTTTTTATGCTGTACGGCACCAGCGAATTACCGGACATACTCACCCAGCCAGAAGGTCGCCCGGTTTTTGCGGACCCGGCACTCCCCCATTTTTCCATTGCGTATACCGGCAACATTGTTGGCGTCGCGCTGACGACTGAAGGTGATTGCGGCCTGGATATGGAGCTGCAACGCGTCACGCGCAGCTTCCATGGTGCTAACGCGCTCGATGAATACCCGCTCTCCAGCAATGAAAAGCTGTGGATACGTAACCAGAACGATCCCGTTGAAGCCAGAGCGCAGCTCATCACCCTTCGCCAGAGCATCCGTAAACTGAGCGGCGCGGCATCAGACGACGCCAGCCTGTTGCAGCTGCTTCCCGGCTCCGGACGCCTGCGTGCCGCGAAAGCCTCGCTGGTAGAGGCGCTCAGCGACGCTGAGGACGTACTGATCTGGTCCGTTGCGGTGAGCCCCGCCATCGAACGGCTGAAAATCTGGGAGTTTGACAGTATTCGCGGTTGGCGTAGTCTTCCGGATGTACCTGAGCGCGCCAACGAGCCCGCCGCGCGCCTGATGCGATTAACCAGTTTACCGGCAGAAAAAGCATACACCCATAGCTGATCCGTCCAGGGTCATCATGATGAAACAGGAGTAATCATGTCTGATACGTTGAAAGTTGTTACGTTACTGGGAAGCCTGCGCAAAGGTTCGTTTAACGGGATGGTAGCGCGCACGCTGCCACAGCTGGCGCCTGCGGGAATGGAGATCAGCGCCCTGCCGTCTATTGGCGACATCCCGCTTTATGATGCTGACGTTCAGCAGGAAGAAGGGTTCCCGCACAGCGTGGAGGCGATAGCCGAGCAGATCCGTCAGGCTGATGGTGTAGTGATTGTAACGCCAGAATATAACTACTCGGTTCCGGGGGGTCTGAAGAACGCGATTGACTGGTTATCCCGTTTACCGGAGCAGCCGCTGTCAGGCAAACCGGTGCTGATCCAGACCAGCTCAATGGGCGCCATCGGCGGTGCGCGCTGCCAGTATCACCTGCGACAGATCCTGGTGTTCCTGGATGCGATGGTGATGAACAAGCCGGAATTTATGGGCGGCGTGATTCAGAACAAAGTCGACCCGCAAACGGGTGAAGTGGTGGATCAGAGTACGCGTGACCATCTCTCTGGTCAGTTGACCGCGTTTGGGGATTATATTAAGCGGGTTAAAACCTGATAAAAAAGCCCGGTGGCGCTAGCGCTTACCGGGCCTACACTCGTCAGTAGGTCAGGTAAGCAAAGCGCCACCTGACACCACAAACCGCACCTTAGTGCGCGTCAATAAACACAATCTTGAGCACAAACAGCAGCGCCACAATCATCACGCACGGGCTGAGTTCGCGGAAACGGCCGGTACCGATCTTCATCACACAGTACGAGATAAAGCCCAGCGCGATACCTTCGGTGATCGAGAAGCTGAACGGCATCATCACCGCGGTAATAAACGCCGGAACGGCTTCCGTCAGATCTTCCCACTTCACGCGCGCCAGGCTCGAGGTCATCAGCACGCCGACGTAGATCAGCGCGCCAGCTGCCGCGTACGGTGGCACCATCCCCGCCAGCGGAGAGAGGAAGATCACCAGCAGGAACAGCAGACCCACGACTACCGCCGTCAGGCCAGTACGGCCGCCCACGGACACGCCGGAAGAGGATTCAATGTAAGCGGTAACAGACGAGGTGCCGATGAAAGAACCCGCAACGGACGAGATGCTATCCACATACAGCGCCTGCTTCATGCGCGGGAATTTGCCTTTCTCGTCCGCCAGACCCGCTTTGTCCGTCACGCCAATCAGCGTACCGGAGGAGTCAAACAGGTTGACCAGCATGAAGGAGAAAATCACTCCGGCCAGACCCAGGTTCAGCGAGCCCGCCAGATCAACGTGACCAATCACGGTAGAAACGCTCGGTGGCGCAGAGACAATACCGCTGTAATGCACGTCACCCAGCATCCAGCCCAGCAGCGTGGTCACGATGATAGAGACCAGCACCGCAGCGTGGATGTTACGCGACGCCAGGATCGCGATAATAAAGAAGCCCAGCACGCCCAGCAGCACGCTGTGAGAGGTCAGGTTACCAATACTCACCAGCGTTTCCGGGTTCGCCACGATTACGCCAGCGTTTTTCAGCCCCATCATGCCGATAAACAGACCGATACCGCTGGTGATACCCACGCGCAGGCTCACGGGAATGTTCGCAATCATCCAGTAGCGCACACGGAAGATGGTCAGCAGCAGCAGGCCGACCGCGCCCCAGAAAATAGCCCCCATCCCAACCTGCCACGGCAGGCCCATCGCCTGAACCACCACGAACGCAAAGAACGCATTCAGACCCATTGCCGGGGCCAACGCCACGGGCAGATTAGCGAAAACGCCCATCAGGATGCTGCCAAGGGCCGCGATCAGACAGGTGGTAACAAAGACGGCGCTGGTGTCCATGCCAGCCACGCCCAGAATTTGCGGGTTAACGAAAACGATATAGACCATCGTCAGGAAGGTAGTAAAACCGGCGATCACTTCGGTGCGTGCCGTTGTGCCGTGCTCGCGCAGTTTGAACACGCGCTCAAGCAGCCCCTGACCAGATGTCTGGGTAGTGTGTTGTTGACTCATCATCAATTTCCGAACAAGGAGGGAAAATTCGTCGCTATCCTATACCAAAATGCGACAATAGTGGCGGTTACGGGATACTTTTTTCATTGATTTTGCTTATACGGCAACGATTGCGTCTCGTTAAACTGTCGTACGTAAACGTTAAACTTGTTAAAAGGGAAAGGCATGTCCGGAATTGAAGCGGTATTTTTCGACTGTGACGGTACGCTGGTCGACAGTGAGGTCATTTGTTCCCGTGCGTATGTCGCCATGTTCCAGGAATTTGGCATTACGCTCGATCTCGAAGAGGTGTTTAAACGCTTTAAGGGCGTGAAGCTGTACGAGATCATCGACATCATTAACGAAGAGCACGGGGTGGATCTGGCGAAAGCGGATCTGGAACCGGTGTACCGCGCCGAGGTCGCACGCCTCTTCGACGCCGAGCTGGAAGTTATCGCCGGCGCTAACGCGCTGCTGGATGCGATGACGGTGCCGATCTGCGTGGTCTCTAACGGCCCGGTCAGCAAAATGCAGCACTCACTCGGCAAGCTGGACATGTTGCACCACTTCCCGGAAAAACTGTTCAGCGGCTACGATATCCAGCGCTGGAAGCCGGATCCGGCATTGATGTTCCACGCGGCGAAGGCGATGAACGTCAACGTGGAGAACTGCATCCTGGTGGATGACTCGTCTGCGGGCGCGCAGTCGGGGATTGATGCGGGGATGGAGGTGTTTTACTTCTGCGCCGATCCGCACAACAAGCCGATCGATCATCCAAAAGTGACGACCTTTACAGACCTGGCGCAGCTGCCGGAACTGTGGAAGGCGCGCGGGTGGGATATTACTCGCTGAAAAAACAAAGCCGGATGGCGCTAACGCTTATCCGGCCTACAAGGATCGTAGGGCGGGTAAGCGATAGCTCCACCCGCCACACACATCACTCTTTCGGATCTTTACCCGCCAGCAGCTTGTCCAGCTCGTCGCCGCCCACGTGACGGAAATCCTGTCCCTTCACGAAGTAGAAGATGTATTCGCAAATGTTCTGGCAGCGGTCGCCAATACGCTCAATTGAGCGCGCGCAGAACAGCGCGGTCAGCACGCTTGGAATGGTACGGGAATCTTCCATCATGTAGGTCATCAGCTGACGCACTATGCCTTCGTATTCCTGGTCAACTTTCTTATCTTCACGGTAGATACGGACCGCTTCGTCCAGATCCATGCGCGCGAAAGCGTCCAGCACATCGTGCAGCATCTGCACGGTGTGGCGACCGAGAGACTCCAGGCTCACCAGCAGCGGCTGGTGCTGCTGGGAGAATTTCTCCAGCGCGGTGCGGCAGATTTTATCCGCCACGTCACCAATACGCTCCAGCTCGGCGATAGTTTTGATGATCGCCATTACCAGACGCAGGTCACTCGCGGTTGGCTGACGCTTGGCAATGATGCGCACGCACGCTTCGTCGATGGCGACTTCCATCATATTGACGTTGTGATCGCCTTCGATAACGCGCTTCGCAAGCTCGCTGTCCTGGTTGTGCATTGCCGTAATCGCATCAGAAAGCTGCTGCTCGACCATGCCGCCCATGGTCATCACCTGGGTGCGAATGCTTTCCAGCTCTGCGTTAAACTGGCCGGAAATGTGTTTATTAAGATTGAGGTTGTCCATGGTTTCTCCACATGCACTAAGGCAAATCAACCGTAGCGGCCAGTAATATAATCTTCGGTTTGTTTCTTCGCAGGACGGGTGAACAGCGCGTCCGTATCGCTGAACTCAATCAACTCGCCCAGGTACATAAACGCCGTGTGGTCAGAACAACGGGCAGCCTGCTGCATGTTGTGAGTGACGATCACCACGGTGTAATCCTGCTTCAGCTCGGTGATCAGCTCTTCGATACGCCCGGTTGAGATCGGGTCAAGGGCTGAGCACGGCTCATCCAGCAGCAAGACTTCCGGGCGAATGGCGATACCGCGCGCAATGCACAGACGCTGCTGCTGACCACCGGAGAGAGAGTACCCGCTCTGGTGAAGTTTATCTTTGGTTTCGTTCCATAATGCGGCCTTGGTCAATGCCCACTGCACGCGCTCGTCCATATCCGCACGGGAGAGCTTCTCAAACAGACGCACACCAAAGGCGATGTTGTCATAGATCGACATCGGGAACGGCGTGGGTTTCTGGAACACCATCCCCACTTTCGCACGCAGCAGGGCGATATCCTGGGTATTGGTCAGGATGTTGTCACCGTCCAGCAGAATTTCACCTTCTGCGCGCTGCTCCGGATAGAGCGAATACATTTTGTTAAAGGTGCGCAGCAGCGTGGATTTACCACAGCCAGACGGACCGATAAATGCCGTGACCTGGTTCTTCGCGATATCCAGGTTGATATTCTTCAGGGCATGGAATTTGCCGTAGTAGAAGTTCAAATCACGAACCTGAATCTTACCCGGGGCAGTATCAACCATACTCATTGACTCATTTCCTCATTCGGCGCCGCGATGTGCCGCGCCGTAAAAATTTAACCGTGTTTCTGCTTCGCGAAAATGACGCGCGCCAGAATGTTCAGCAACAGTACGCAAAGGGTGATGATCAGCACCCCGGCCCAGGCCAGCTGCTGCCATTCCGCGAATGGGCTCATCGCAAATTTAAAGATCGTCACCGGCAGGTTGGCGATCGGCTGCATCATGTCCGTACTCCAGAACTGGTTGGAGAGGGCGGTAAACAGCAGCGGTGCGGTTTCACCAGCGATACGGGCGATAGCCAGCAGGATACCGGTCATGATCCCCGAGACGGACGCTTTCAGGGTGATCGCCGAAATCATTTTCCATTTCGGCGTGCCCAGTGCGTAAGCCGCTTCACGCAGGCTGTCCGGCACCAGTTTCAGCATGTTTTCAGTGGTACGAATAACGATAGGCACCTGCAACAGCGCCAGCGCAATCACACCCGCCCAGCCGGAGAAGTGTTCCATTTGCGCCACCACGATGGTGTAAACAAACAGACCTACCACAATCGACGGGGCAGAAAGCAGAATGTCGTTAATAAAGCGGATGACTTCAGCGATCCAGGACTTGCGGCCATACTCCGCCAGATAGATACCCGCCATGATGCCCAACGGCGTACCGAAAACGGTCGCCCACAGGATCAGCAGGCCGCTGCCCGCCAGGGCGTTTGCCAGACCACCACCCGCCGTGTTTGGCGGCGGCGTCATCTCGGTGAACAGCGCCAGGGACATTCCATCAATACCACGGGTGATGGTGGACATCAGGATCCAGATCAGCCAGAACAGGCCGAACGCCATCGTGGCCATGGAAAGCGTCAGCGCAATGCGGTTTTTAATCCGGCGCTTTGACTGCATTTTGCGACGAGATTCCGCAAGCTGAGCGGTGTTTTGCATGTCGAGAGTCGCCATTAGCGTGCCCCCTCGTTTTTAGCCAGACGCATAATCATCAGCTTGGAGATAGCCAGCACAATAAAGGTAATAACAAACAGGATCAGACCCAGTTCCATCAGCGCTGCGACGTGCAGCCCGGATTCCGCTTCGGCAAATTCGTTCGCCAGCGCAGAGGTAATACTGTTCCCCGGCATGTAGAGCGACACGCTGTCGAGCTGGTAGGTGTTGCCGATGATAAAGGTCACCGCCATGGTTTCACCCAGCGCGCGGCCTAAGCCCAGCATGATGCCGCCGATCACCCCATTTTTGGTGAACGGAAGGACGATGCGCCAGATAACCTCCCAGGTGGTGCAGCCGATGCCGTAGGCCGACTCTTTCATCATCACCGGGGTTTGTTCGAAGACATCGCGCATGACCGCCGCAATGTACGGAATAATCATGATGGCGAGGATCACGCCAGCCGCCAGAATACCGATACCGAATGCCGGGCCAGAGAACAGGGCCCCCACAAACGGAACGGCGGAGAGAACATTACCCACCGGCTCCTGGAAGTACGTCGCAAACAGCGGAGCAAAGATAAACAGGCCCCACATGCCGTAAACGATACTTGGGATGGCCGCCAGCAGTTCAATGGCGATACCCAGCGGACGTCGCAGCCAGCCTGGTGCCAGCTCCGTCAGGAACAGGGCAATACCGAAGCTTACCGGCACCGCAATCAGCAGAGCGATAAAAGAGGTCACCAGCGTGCCGTAAATCGGCACCAGCGCACCGTAGATATCGTTCGGCGCATCCCACTCTTTGGTCCACAGGAAGGCGAAACCAAATTTTTGAATGCTCGGCCAGGAGGAGAAAATGAGGGACACGATAATGCCGCCCAGCAGCAATAGCACAATCAGCGCAGCCAGTTTCACCAGCGCGCTGAAAATCATGTCACCTTTTTTACCCGGAGGGTTAAATGCAGGCTTGGTTGCAGCCATAAATTACTCTTCTTTATGAGACGTCTTACGAATATGCCCGGTGGCGCTGGCGCTTACCGGGCCTACAGGATGAACCGTAGGGCGGGATCGCTGCGCGCCACCCGCCATCTTCGTCAAAAATATCCTGTTAGTACAGCGCTTTACCGCTGCTGTCTTTCACGTTGGTTTTCCATGCAGCACGGATCTGCTCAACCACGCTGTCTGGCAGGCTGGCGTAATCCAGGTCATTCGCCTGTTTGCCGCCGTTTTTGTATGCCCAGTCGAAGAACTTCAGCACTTCAGCACCCTGCTCAGGCTTCTTCTGCTCTTTGTGGACCAGAATGAAGGTGGTAGACGTGATAGGCCATGCATCGTCGCCTTTCTGGTTGGTCAGGTCCTGAGCGAAGGATTTGCTCCAGTCAGCGCCTTTTGCGGCGTTAGCGAAGTTCTCTTCGGTCGGGCTAACCGGTTTGCCGTCAGCAGAAACCAGTTTGGTGTAAGCCAGGTTGTTCTGCTTCGCGTAAGCGTACTCTACATAGCCGATAGAGCCAGGCAGACGCTGTACGAAGGCAGCGATACCGTCGTTGCCTTTACCGCCCAGACCGGTTGGCCAGTTAACGGTAGAGCCGGAACCGACTTTAGATTTCCACTCTTCGTTCACTTTCGCCAGGTAGCTGGTGAACACGAAAGAGGTACCAGAGCCGTCAGCACGACGAACCACCGCGATATTCTGCGAAGGCAGCTTAACGCCCGGGTTCAGTTTCGTGATGGCTTCGTCATCCCATTTTTTGATTTTGCCCAGATAGATATCACCCAGGGTTTTGCCGTCCAGCACCAGCTCGCCTGATTTCAGGCCAGGGATGTTAACAGCCAGCACAACGCCGCCGATCACGGTCGGGAACTGGAACAGGCCTTCCTGATTCAGTTTCTCATCAGACAGCGGAGCGTCGGATGCGCCGAAATCAACGGTATTCGCGGTAATTTGTTTTACGCCACCGGAGGAGCCGATACCCTGATAGTTGACCTTGTTACCGGTCTCTTTCTGGTAGGTATCCGCCCATTTGGCATACACCGGCGCAGGGAAGGTTGCACCAGCGCCAGTAAGGCTTGCTGCTGCGAAAGCAGAGAAAGCGCTCAGAGATAAGGTCGCGGCGACAACAGTTGCGACAGTGGTACGCATAACTTTCATAATGTCTCCTGCAAGGATTTCGTAAATCATTGTTTAAGTGGCTACGATGAGCAAAATAGGACAAACAGGTGACAGATAAATGTACGAAATATGACAGTTTTATGACAAAGAAAATTTCACTTAAAATTAAGCAAAAATCCATAAATAAATCATAAACTTAATGATTATTATGACAGCTTGTTTTCAGTAATATTTTCTTTATGTGACACTGATAAAATAGCTGAAAATGACGGATTGTCATAAAAAAAGGCTCCACCGGATGGCGGAGCCTGGAAGGATTATTCTACGGTAACGGACTTCGCCAGATTTCGCGGCTGGTCAACGTCGGTGCCTTTGATCAGCGCGACGTGGTAAGCCAGCAGTTGCAGCGGTACGGTGTAGAAGATCGGCGCAATCACCTCTTCCACATGCGGCATCTCGATGATGTGCATGTTGTCGCTGCTGGCGAAACCGGCATCTTTATCCGCAAAGACGTACAGTACACCACCACGGGCGCGCACCTCTTCGATGTTAGATTTCAGTTTTTCCAGCAGTTCGTTGTTCGGTGCCACCACGATAACCGGCATATCCGCGTCGATCAGCGCCAGCGGACCGTGTTTCAGCTCGCCTGCCGCGTAGGCTTCCGCGTGGATGTAGGAGATCTCTTTCAGCTTCAGCGCGCCTTCCAGCGCGATAGGGTACTGATCGCCACGGCCCAGGAACAGAGCGTGGTGCTTATCAGAGAAATCTTCAGCCAGCGCCTCAATGCGCTTGTCCTGAGACAGCATCTGCTCGATACGGCTCGGCAGCGCCTGGAGACCGTGAACGATATCATGCTCAACGGAAGCATCTTCGCCTTTCAGACGCGCCAGCTTCGCCACCAGCATCAGCAGAACGGTCAGCTGAGTGGTAAACGCTTTGGTGGAAGCGACGCCGATTTCGGTGCCCGCTTTAGTCATCAGCGCCAGATCGGATTCACGCACCAGCGAGGAGCCCGGTACGTTACAGATGGCCAGCGAACCCAGGTAACCCAACTCTTTAGACAGACGCAGCGCCGCCAGGGTATCGGCCGTTTCGCCAGACTGGGAAAGGGTGATCATCAGGCTGTTACGGCGCACAGCGGATTTACGATAGCGGAACTCAGATGCGATTTCGACGTCGCACGGCACGCCCGCCAGGGATTCAAACCAGTAGCGAGAGACCATACCGGAGTTGTAAGAGGTACCGCAGGCCACGATCTGAATGTGCTCGACTTTGCTCAGCATTTCGTTGGCATTGGCGCCCAGCTCGCTCAGATCCACTTCACCATGGCTGATGCGCCCGGTCAGAGTGTTTTTAATGGCGTTTGGCTGTTCGTAGATCTCTTTCTGCATGTAGTGACGGTAAGCGCCTTTGTCGCCCGCGTCGTATTGCAGGTTTGATTCGATTTCCTGGCGCTTAACCTGCTCGCCTTTCGTGTCGAATACGGTCACGCTGCGACGTGTCACCTCGGCAATGTCGCCCTCTTCCAGAAAGATAAAGCGACGGGTAACCGGCAGCAGCGCCAGCTGGTCGGAAGCGATAAAGTTTTCACCCATGCCCAGACCAATCACCATCGGGCTACCGGAACGCGCGGCCAGCAGCGTGGACGGGTCACGGGAATCCATGATCACCGTACCGTAAGCACCACGCAGCTGAGGGATAGCGCGCAGCACCGCATCACGCAGTGTACCGCCCTGTGCCAGCTCCCAGTGCACCAGGTGAGCAATCACTTCGGTGTCGGTTTCAGAGACGAAGGTATAGCCGCGCGTTTTCAGTTCTTCACGCAGCGGTTCGTGGTTTTCGATAATGCCGTTATGCACCACCACAATGTGTTCAGACACATGCGGGTGTGCGTTGCCTTCAGATGGCTCACCGTGAGTCGCCCAGCGGGTATGCGCAATACCGGTGCCACCGTGCAGCGGATGTTCCTCCGCAGCCTGGGCCAGCATCTGCACTTTACCGAGACGACGCAGACGGGTCATATGACCTTCTGCATCGACGACAGCCAGACCGGCTGAGTCATAACCACGGTATTCCAGACGACGTAAACCTTCGAGAAGGATTTCAGCAATATCACGCTGCGCAACTGCGCCAACAATTCCACACATAGTTAGATTTCCTGATTATGGCGTTATGCCATGCGTTGTCGCTGACCTGTATTTGCCCTTTCCGGGCACCCCGAGCCTTGTAGAGAGTGGGGTTATTTTTATGGGTACTGCTGGTGGGGGGAGGATTATGTTATCCCCTCACCCCAGCCCTCTCCCCATAGGGGAGAGGGTGAAAACCGCACCATTCAGTTCCCCTCTCCCCTATGGGGAGAGGGTCAGGGTGAGGGGTGTATATTGTCGTTACTTTTTCTTCACCGGGCGTTTCCAGCCCTGCTTACTGACCTGCGGAACGCGGCTTAACACCAGCTCGTTCTCGGCCACATCGCGCGTAACGGTTGTCCCGGCGGCAATGGTCACGCCTTTGCCCACGGTAACAGGCGCCACCAGCTGGGTATCGGAACCTACAAACACGTCATCACCGATGATGGTTTTAAACTTATTGGCACCGTCATAGTTACAGGTAATCGTCCCTGCACCGATGTTTACGTTGTCGCCAATTTCCGCATCGCCCAGATAGGTCAGATGACCGGCTTTCGAGCCTTTACCGAGACGTGCTTTTTTCATTTCCACGAAGTTACCTACATGAGCGCCTTCCAGCAGCTCAGCGCCCGGGCGCAGACGCGCAAACGGGCCGATGGTACAGGCGGAATCCAGACGCGCATCTTCTACCACGCTGTACGGGCTGATTTCGCAGTCGTCACCGATCACGCTGTTTTTAATCACACAGCCGGTGCCGATTTTGACGCGGTTGCCCAGCGTGACGTTACCTTCCAGGATAACGTTAGTATCTATTTCAACGTCGCGCCCGTGGGTCAGCGTGCCACGCAGATCGAAACGCGCCGGATCGCGCAGCATAACGCCCGCCAGCAACAGTTTTTCTGCCTGCTCGGACTGGTAAATACGCTCCAGGCGTGACAGCTGTAGACGGTTGTTTACCCCGTCCGTTTCGCTGATACGCGCCGGATGAACGGCGGCAATCTCACGCCCTTCCTGGTACGCCATCGCAATGATGTCGGTGATGTAGTATTCACCCTGCGCGTTGTTATTATTGAGTTTGGACAGCCAGCGCTTCATATCTGCACCGTTCGCAATCAGGATGCCGGTGTTGATCTCCTGAATCTGACGCTGTTCGTCAGTGGCATCTTTATGCTCAACAATCCCGGTTACCTTGCCGTTTTCACGCGTAATGCGGCCATAGCCGGTTGGATCGTCCAACACGACGGTTAACAACCCAATGCCACCCTGCGGTTTGGCTTCACGCAGGCGAGTGAGGGTTTCAACGGAGATCAGCGGGACGTCGCCGTAGAGCATCAGGATATCTTCATCATCAGCGAAGAAGGGTGCAGCCTGCTGCATTGCATGACCCGTACCCAGCTGTTCTGCCTGTAGCACCCAGTTGAGATTGTCGTCACGCAGCGTTTTTTTCAGCAGATCGCCGCCATGTCCATAAACCAGATGCACCTGGCTGGCGCCTAATTCATTAGCTGCATCAATAACATGCTGCACCATTGGCTTTCCTGCCAGCGTGTGGAGCACTTTAGGCAGATCGGAATACATGCGGGTACCTTTGCCTGCAGCAAGGATCACCACGCTCATCGCACTGTTTAACATACGCATCCTGACGGTAGTTTGTGTGAGAAGTAAAAACGTTTGATGCTTAAAATTCTACATCTTTTTCATCATGAATTAAGGCCGAAAAAAAAAGCCAGCCTGGGATCCAGACTGGCTTTTGTGCTTTTCAAGCCGGTGTTACATCGCTTTTTTGGTCAACTCGATAACGCGCAGTTTCGCGATCGCTTTGGCCAGCTCCGCAGACGCCTGAGCGTAATCCACGTCACCATGAGAGCTGCTAATGTGCTCTTCAGCCTTACGCTTCGATTCCAGGGCTCGCGCTTCGTCGAGATCCTGGCCACGAATAGCGGTATCGGCCAGAACGGTCACACTGCCTGGCTGCACTTCAAGAATGCCGCCGGACAGATAGATAAACTCTTCATGACCGAACTGTTTAACGATGCGGATCATACCAGGCTTAATGGCGGTGAGCAGCGGTGCGTGACCCGGGAAAATACCCAGTTCACCTTCACTACCCGTTACCTGGATTTTCTCGACCAGACCAGAGAACATTTGTTGCTCTGCGCTGACGACGTCCAGGTGGTAAGTCATTGCCATATCACCCTCCGATTAAGGCGTTAAAGTTTTTTGGCTTTTTCCACGGCTTCTTCGATGGAACCAACCATGTAGAACGCCTGCTCTGGCAGGTGATCGTATTCGCCTTCCATGATGCCTTTAAAGCCACGGATGGTGTCTTTCAGGGAAACGTATTTACCTGGAGAACCGGTGAATACTTCCGCAACGAAGAACGGCTGGGACAGGAAGCGCTGGATCTTACGCGCACGTGCTACCACCAGTTTGTCTTCTTCAGACAGTTCATCCATACCCAGGATGGCGATGATGTCTTTCAGTTCCTGGTAACGTTGCAGCAGGGACTGTACGCCACGCGCGGTGTCGTAGTGTTCCTGGCCAACAACCAGTGGATCCAGCTGACGGCTGGTAGAGTCCAGCGGGTCAACGGCCGGGTAGATACCCAGAGACGCGATCTGACGGCTCAGTACCACGGTTGCATCTAAGTGAGCAAAGGTGGTGGCTGGAGATGGGTCAGTCAAGTCATCCGCAGGTACGTATACCGCCTGAACGGAGGTGATAGAACCAGTTTTGGTAGAGGTGATACGTTCCTGAAGAACACCCATCTCTTCCGCAAGCGTAGGCTGATAACCTACCGCTGAAGGCATACGACCCAGCAGTGCAGATACTTCAGTACCGGCCAGGGTGTAACGGTAGATGTTATCAACGAACAGCAGAACGTCACGGCCTTCGTCACGGAACTTCTCAGCCATCGTCAGGCCAGTCAGCGCAACGCGCAGACGGTTTCCTGGTGGCTCGTTCATCTGGCCGTAAACCAGGGATACTTTATCCAGAACGTTGGAGTCGGTCATTTCGTGGTAGAAGTCGTTACCCTCACGAGTACGTTCACCAACACCCGCAAACACGGAGTAACCGGAGTGCTCGATCGCGATGTTACGGATCAGCTCCATCATGTTTACGGTTTTACCTACACCCGCACCACCAAACAGACCAACTTTACCGCCCTTCGCGAACGGGCACATCAGGTCGATAACTTTGATGCCGGTTTCCAGCAGTTCCTGAGAGCTGGACAGCTCTTCGTAGGAAGGTGCCGCGCGGTGGATAGCCCAACGCTCTTCTTCACCGATGTCGCCTTTCATGTCGATTGGTTGACCCAATACGTTCATGATACGACCCAGTGTTGCTTTACCTACCGGGACTTCGATCGGGTGCTCAAGGTCTTTCACTTCCAGACCACGACGCAGACCGTCGGAAGAACCCATGGCGATGGTACGCACGATACCGCCGCCGAGCTGCTGCTGAACTTCCAGCACCAGGCTCTCGTTACCATTTTGTACCTCAAGCGCGTCGTACACGCGTGGTACGGCGTCCTGAGGGAACTCGACGTCCACCACGGCGCCGATTACCTGGACAATCTTTCCAGTAGCCATCTTGAATCCTCTACGTAATTCGTAAACCTGGTTAAACCGCGGCGGCCCCCGAGACGATCTCGGTGAGTTCCTGAGTAATGCTGGCCTGACGAGCTTTGTTGTAAACCAACTGCAGCTCTTTAATCAGGCTGCCGCCATTATCGGTCGCGGCTTTCATCGCCACCATTCGTGCGGCCTGCTCGCTGGCCAGGTTTTCTACAACGCCCTGATAAACCTGAGATTCAACGTAACGACGCAGCAGGGTATCCAGCAGCGGTTTCGGATCGGGTTCATACAGGTAATCCCAGGCTTTCTGTTTCAGCTCGTCATCTTCTGATGCCGGTAACGGCAGCATCTGAGTGAGCGTAGGCACCTGAGACATGGTGTTAATAAATTTGTTGCTGACAACGTACAGTCTGTCCAGACGGCCTTCATCGTAGGCCTGCAACATCACTTTAACCGGGCCGATCAGTTCGGACAGGGACGGGTTATCACCCATACCGGTCACCTGAGCGACAATGTTGCCGCCAACGGAGTTAAAGAAAGAGACGCCTTTAGAGCCAATCAGTGCCAGATCGCACTGAACGCCTTTATCGGACCAGCCTTTCATATCCGCCAGCAGTTTTTTGAACAGGTTAATGTTCAAGCCGCCACACAGACCACGGTCAGTCGACACCACCAGGTAGCCCACGCGCTTAACGTCGCGTTCTTCCAGGTAAGGGTGCTTATATTCCAGATTACCGTTTGCAAGGTGACCAATCACTTTGCGCATGGTCTCTGCATAAGGACGGCTGGCCGCCATGCGATCCTGCGATTTACGCATTTTGGAAGCGGCGACCATCTCCATCGCTTTAGTGATCTTTTGCGTGTTCTGGACGCTTGCGATCTTACTACGTATCTCTTTTGCGCCGGCCATGAGCTTCTCCTCAATGCCAGACGGCTTGTCCTGAGACAAGCCGCCGGACGATTACCAGGATTGGGTTGCTTTGAAGGAATCGAGGATAGCTTTCAGCTTGCCTTCGATTTCGTCGTTATAGCCACCGGTCTGGTTGATCTCTTGCATCAGCGGAGCGTGATCACGGTCGACGTAAGCCAGCAGAGCGGCTTCGAAGCTACCGATTTTCGCCAGTTCCACATCTTCGAGGTAACCGCGTTCAGCCGCGAACAGTACCAGGCCCTGCTGAGCAACAGACATTGGCGCGTACTGTTTCTGCTTCAGCAGCTCGGTCACTTTCTGACCGTGGCTCAGCTGTTTACGGGTTGCTTCGTCCAGATCGGATGCGAACTGAGAGAACGCAGCCAGTTCACGATACTGTGCCAGCGCGGTACGGATACCACCGGACAGTTTCTTGATGATCTTGGTCTGAGCAGCACCACCCACACGGGATACGGAGATACCCGGGTTAACCGCCGGACGAATACCGGAGTTAAACAGGTTGGTTTCCAGGAAGATCTGACCATCGGTAATGGAGATTACGTTGGTCGGAACGAACGCAGAAACGTCACCCGCCTGGGTTTCAATGATCGGCAGAGCGGTCAGAGAACCTGTTTTACCCTTCACTTCACCTTTGGTGAAGTTCTCGACGTATTCCGCGTTAACGCGGGAAGCACGCTCCAGCAGACGAGAGTGGAGGTAGAATACGTCGCCCGGGAATGCTTCACGTCCTGGTGGACGACGGAGCAGCAGGGAAACCTGACGATAAGCAACAGCCTGTTTAGACAGGTCATCGTATACGATCAGCGCATCTTCACCGCGGTCACGGAAGTATTCGCCCATTGCGCAACCAGCGTATGGTGCCAGGTATTGCAGTGCAGCAGATTCAGACGCGGTAGCTACCACAACGATGGTGTTAGACAGTGCGCCGTGCTCTTCCAGTTTACGAACCACGTTGGAAATGGTGGACGCTTTCTGGCCGATAGCCACGTACACACATTTGATGCCGGAATCACGCTGGTTGATGATGGCGTCGATTGCCATCGCGGTTTTACCGGTCTGACGGTCACCGATGATCAGTTCACGCTGACCACGACCGATTGGGATCATGGCATCAACGGACTTATAACCCGTCTGCACTGGCTGATCAACGGACTGACGGTCGATAACGCCTGGTGCGATAACTTCGATTGGAGAGAAGCCATCGTGCTCAACCGGACCTTTACCGTCGATTGGCGCACCCAGGGTGTTAACAACGCGACCCAGCAGGCCACGGCCAACCGGCACTTCCAGAATACGGCCAGTACACTTAACCTTCATGCCTTCGGCAAGGTCAGCGTATGGACCCATCACAACGGCACCTACGGAGTCGCGCTCCAGGTTCAGTGCGATAGCGTAACGGTTACCCGGCAGGGAAATCATCTCACCCTGCATACAATCGGCCAGGCCGTGGATGCGGATAACACCGTCACTTACAGAAACAATAGTACCTTCGTTGTGAGCTTCACTCACAACACTGAACTGAGCAATGCGCTGCTTGATCAGTTCGCTGATTTCGGTGGAATTCAGTTGCATGCTCCAGTCCCCTTAAGACTGCAAGACGTCTGCAAGGCGCTCAAGACGGCCGCGTACGCTGCCATCAATGACCATATCACCCGAACGGATGATTACGCCTGCCATTACAGACTTATCGATTTTGCAATTCAGCTTAACTTTGCGTGACAGACGTTTTTCCATCGCGGCGGTGATTTTCGCAAGCTGTTCATCACTCAGTTCAGTCGCGGAAGTTACTTCAACTTCAGCGGTAGCTTCACTAAGGGCACGTAAGTGCTCAAACTGCTCGAGAACATCCGGGAGCACACGGAGACGACCATTTTCCGCCATCACCTTAATCAGGTTCTGGCCGTTGGCATCCAGTTGCTCTCCGCACACGGCGATAAACGACGCGGCGAGGGTTTCAGGCGCTAACGCACCAGAAAGCAACTCGGCCATTTGTTCGTTTTTCGTCACCTCAGCGGCAAACGCCAGCATATTCTGCCAGCGATCGACATTTTGGTGTTCGACAGCAAAGTCAAAAGCTGCTTTGGCGTAGGGGCGAGCTACCGTAACAAATTCAGACATCAGCCCCTCCCTCCTTACAGTTCAGCGACAAGTTTGTCCACGATGTCGCTGTTAGCAGCTTCATCCACGGAACGTTCGATGATCTTCTCGGCGCCAGCAACAGCCAGAATCGCAACCTGCTTACGCAGTTCTTCACGAGCACGTTTACGCTCAGCTTCAATTTCAGCCTGAGCCTGTGTCACGATCTTAGTACGTTCCTGTTCTGCTTCAGCTTTGGCTTCGTCCAGGATCTGAGAACGGCGTTTGTTAGCCTGTTCAATGATTACCTGAGCTTCAGCTTTCGCTTTTTTCAGCTGGTCTGTCGCGTTGGCCTGTGCAAGGTCCAAATCTTTCTTAGCGCGTTCTGCGGAAGCCAGACCGTCAGCAATTTCTTTCTGACGTTTTTCGATGGCAGCCATTAAAGGCGGCCATACATACTTCATGCAGAACCAGACAAAGAGAATAAACGCGATGGCCTGGCCGAGGATTGTTGCGTTCATGTTCACAGCACAATACCTCTTAAATTTCTGTGGCTTGGGGTTTTAAAACAACTACTACGCGACAGCAAACATCACGTACAGACCCAGACCTACAGCGATCATTGGGATTGCATCCACCAGACCCATAACGATAAAGAACTGAGTACGCAGCAGAGGAATCAGATCAGGTTGACGCGCTGCGCCTTCCAGGAATTTGCCCCCGAGGATGCCGATACCGATCGCAGCACCGATAGCCGCCAGACCCATCATCACAGCGGCAGCCATGTACAGCAGATCCATATTCAGGTTTTCCATGACAGTCTCCAGTTTGTTTCAATTAAAACGTAGTAGTGTTGGTAAAAAATCAGTGCTCTTCAGACGCCATCGACAGATAGACGATCGTCAGAACCATGAAGATAAAGGCTTGCAGCGTAATGATCAGGATGTGGAAAATGGCCCATGGCACATTCAGAATCCACTGTGACCACCACGGCAGAAGACCCGCGATCAGAATGAAAATCAGCTCACCCGCATACATGTTGCCGAACAGTCGCAGACCCAGTGAAACAGGTTTGGACAGCAGGCTAACGCCTTCCAGGATCAGGTTGACCGGAATAAACGCCCAGTGGTTGAACGGCTGCAAGGTAAGCTCTTTCACAAAGCCGCTTACGCCTTTCATTTTGATGCTGTAGAAAAGAATCAGGATAAATACGCCCAGCGCCATCGACAGGGTGATGTTCACGTCGGCAGACGGAACCACGCGCAGGGCAGGCAGACCGAAGACATGCTCGCCGATCCACGGCAGGAAATCGATAGGCAGAAGGTCCATCAGGTTCATCAGGAAGACCCAAACGAACACGGTCAGGGCCAGCGGAGCAATCAGCTTGCTCTTACCATGGTACATGTCTTTGACGCTGCCATGGACAAAGCCGATGATCATCTCGATGAACGTCTGGAATTTCCCTGGAACACCGCTGGTCGCTCGTTTAGCAACACCGCGGAACATGGCCAGGAACAGAAGACCCAAAACCACCGAGAAGAACATGGAGTCGATGTTGATCGTCCAGAAGGTGGCCGGGGGGTTATGTGGATCCACCAGCGAGAATGTACGCAGGTCCAGCTGAAGGTTATTCAGATGGTGACCTATGTAATCCTGCGGCGTCATATTTTCTGAAGCCATGATGCCTTTTACCCTTTGTTATTGATTACAGCTGGAGCCAGAACTTGTACCACCAGCACCAAAACCCACGTTGCTATCAGCGGCATGAATACCACTTTCAAAACCGCCAGCGCCATCACCAGTAGAGCAAAGGTCAGCAACACCTTACACACTTCGCCGAGAGCGAAGGACCAGGCCACGCGGCCTTTGGCGGGTGTATGCGCCTGATGACGCCAGGCAAAAATCATAAACAACACGTTTGGCAGAACCACCGCCAAACCTCCGCACGCGGCGGAGATGCCCCAGAAGGGGTCTTTGAGGCTAAACAGCAGTCCACTTGCTATCACAGCCAGAAACTGAATGAACAGAAGCTTACGAGCAACGTTTCTACTCAAGAGCGACACAGACATCACGTTTTTACTCCTGCTCCCTTCGAGGTATGCCGCGTGTCGTATAAAACGTCCTTTAAGGCTCAGAGTCAAGCATCAAAAAGCGGTCAAATTATACGGTGCGTACCCGTGATTTCAAACATTAAGTAGCGAAAAGGTGAATAAATGTTTAAATATTTTTCCCCAGTCCTATTTTTCAACTTTTGAACTCAGTGCCAACCTTCAGGCAAAACTGCAAACAGCGCGGAAACGTTGGTGATAAAGCGTGCACGAGATCACAAAATACACATTTGCGATAAAGTGGTATTTATCAAAGACGTAAAACGATTTATTTCATCCGATTGAAATTAAAGCAAAAAAATCGCAACTATTTTTAAAACAGAGCCGTATACAACAAAAACCTTTTATTGACATTCTTAATAAATATTTAACATCTCATTCTTGTTGCCTTTACCCATTTTTAGCAGGCTGATATTTTCATGGTTGACTATCTTCAGGGTGAACGAATCACTTCAGGTTAACCATAAGAAAATCCATGGTGACAACAAGGTTAAATTAACTACGGCCAAATCAGACTGGATGTGCTGCTTTTTAACACCATCAGAACAGCACAAATTCCACATTTTTTATTAATTTTTTAAAATGTGTTTGGCTTAATTATCACCAGATGACGCTCACCTTCGAGCTGAGGGATCTGGAGTTTTTCAATGGATTCCACTGCAAAACCGTCCGGAAGCTGCTCTATTTCGTCCCCCGGAAGTTGTCCTTTCAGCGCATAAAAACGGCCCTTATCCGCCGGCAGGTGTTTGCACCAGCTCACCATGTCATTGAGTGAGGCAAATGCGCGGCTGATAACGCCGTCAAACGGTGGCTCTGCCGGGAACTCCTCTACCCTGCTCTGCACGGGCGTGATGTTTTCCAGCTTCAGCTCATGCTGAACCTGTCGTAAAAAGCGTACGCGCTTGCCCAGACTGTCCAGCAGCGTGAAATGACTCTCCGGTCGAACAATAGACAACGGAACGCCCGGCAAGCCCGGACCGGTGCCCACGTCGATAAAACGTTCACCGGTAAGATACGGCGCCACAACGATGCTATCGAGAATATGGCGAATCAGCATCTCGTTGGGATCGCGTACGGAGGTGAGGTTGTACGCTTTATTCCATTTGTTCAGCATATCGACATAGGCCACCAGCTGATTTTTCTGGTGATCGGTGAGCGAAATACCTGCCTGTTCCAGCAGACGAGAGAGTTTATTGAGCACGGTGGATACCTGTTGAGAGATTTTTCGCCCGGTGGCACTGCCGCTTACCGGGCCTACGATTAAGTAGGGCGGGTAAGCGAAGCGCCACCCGCCAAAAGCAATGTTAATTACGCGCTACGGCGCAGCATACCCTGCTTTTTCAGCCACACCAGCAGAATCGAAATCGCGGCAGGTGTGACACCGGAGATACGTGAGGCCTGGCCAATCGACACAGGTTTGTGATCGTTCAGCTTAGCGATCACTTCGTTGGAAAGCCCCGTCACCTGACGATAGTCCAGCATTTCCGGCAGCAGCGTATTTTCGTTGCGCTGCTGTTTTTCGATCTCATCCTGCTGACGCGCGATGTAACCTTCGTATTTCACCTGAATCTCGACCTGTTCAGCCGCTTCAGCGTCTTCAAGGCCCGGTGCGAACGCGGTCAGTTTGACCAGATTCTCGTAGGTGACTTCAGGACGGCGCAGCAGATCTTCACCACTGGCTTCGCGCGAAAGCGGCGCAGTTAAGTGAGCGTTCACTTCAGCAGCAGTTTCCGCCTGCGGATTCACCCAGGTGGTTTTCAGGCGCTGACGTTCCTGTTCGATACGCTCCAGCTTCTCGTTGAAGCGCGCCCAGCGTTCGTCATCCACCAGACCCAATTCGCGGCCCACCTCGGTCAGACGCAGATCGGCATTGTCTTCGCGCAGCATCAGGCGATATTCCGCACGAGAAGTAAACATGCGGTACGGTTCTTTGGTCCCCAGCGTGCAGAGATCGTCGACCAGAACGCCCAGGTAAGCCTGAGAACGCGCCGGTGCCCAGCCCTCTTTCTCGGCAGAGAAGCGAGCGGCGTTCAGACCGGCCAGCAGCCCTTGTGCGGCAGCTTCTTCGTACCCGGTGGTGCCGTTAATCTGGCCTGCGAAGAACAGACCCTGGATGAATTTGCTTTCCAGCGTCGGCTTCAGGTCACGCGGATCGAAGAAATCGTACTCAATAGCGTAGCCAGGACGAACGATCTTCGCGTTTTCCATCCCCTGCATTGAACGCACAATCTGCATCTGCACGTCGAACGGCAGGCTGGTGGAGATGCCGTTCGGGTAAATTTCGTTCGAGGTCAGCCCTTCAGGTTCGAGGAAGATCTGATGCTGGTTACGATCGGCAAAGCGCATCACTTTATCTTCGATCGACGGGCAATAACGTGGGCCGATCCCTTCGATCACGCCGGCGTACATTGGGCTGCGATCGAGGTTGCTGCGGATCACGTCATGGGTTTTTTCATTGGTGTGCGTGATGTAGCACGGCACCTGCTGCGGATGTTGCGCCGCATTGCCCATGAACGAGAACACCGGCATCGGGTTATCACCGTGCTGCTGTGCCAGTACGCTGAAATCAATGGTACGCGCATCGATTCGCGGCGGCGTACCGGTTTTCAGGCGGCTTACGCGCAGCGGCAGCTCACGCAGACGACGAGACAGCGGAATCGACGGCGGATCGCCCGCACGGCCACCGCTGTAGTTGTCCAGACCAATATGGATTTTACCGTCCAGGAATGTCCCGACCGTCAGCACCACCGCTTTTGCGCGGAACTTGAGACCCATCTGGGTCACGGCGCCAACAACACGATCGTTTTCCACGATAAGATCTTCTACAGCCTGCTGGAAGATCATCAGGTTCGGTTGGTTTTCCAGCGCGGTGCGCACAGCCTGACGGTAAAGCACGCGGTCTGCCTGTGCACGGGTGGCGCGAACAGCCGGACCTTTACTCGCGTTTAGTATCCTAAACTGGATGCCCGCATGATCGATCGCTTTCGCCATCAGGCCGCCAAGTGCATCCACTTCTTTTACCAGGTGTCCTTTCCCAATGCCGCCAATCGCCGGATTACAGGACATTTGTCCCAGCGTGTCGATATTGTGTGTCAAAAGCAGGGTCTGCTGACCCATTCGCGCTGCGGCCATTGCGGCCTCAGTGCCTGCGTGACCCCCGCCAATGATGATGACGTCAAAAGGATCCTGATAAAACATGGTGGTCTGCCTCGCGTAAAGCGGTATGAAAATGGATTGAAGCCCGGGCCGTGGATTCTACTCAACTTTAGTCTTTCGAGAAAGCATTGGGATCCTGGGCTATTAAAAAGAAGATCTTTTTATTTAGAGATCTGTTCTATTGTGATCTCTTATTAGGATCGCAGACCTTTGTGGATAAGTCCGATCCCATAAATAAGATCATGCAGTTAGGAAGGATCGTTTGCTGTGAATGATCGGTGATCCTGGACCGTATAAGCTGGGATCAGATCGCCACTTTATACACAGGTCAAAAACTAAACTAACGTTGTTCTTTGGATAACTACGGGTTAATACGAGCTTTTAACCAGAGTTATCCACATCTGATCGCACGATCTTTAATCGTTTTTGAGTAAATTTTTCCATTCCGCGAGCCAGATCTCGGCTGGATCTTCGGGAATATCATGATCGAGGATGTTGATCTTCAGCGTTTCACCCAGCTGTTTTGCTCCGCAGGCGGTCACCGCAGCTTCTACTTTCTCTATGGCGCCACAGAAAGTGTCATATTCACGGCTGCCGATCCCCACAGCGCCAAACCGGACGTTTGACAGATCGGGCTGTTGTTCCAGCAGTTCGTCATATAAAGGTTGCAGGTTATCCGGCAGATCGCCCGCGCCGTGCGTGGAGGTGATCAGCAGCCAGACCCCGTCAGTCGGGAGATCTTCCAGCAGCGGTCCGTGCAGCGTTTGTGTAGAAAAGCCCGCGTCTTCCAGCTTCTCAGCCAGATGTTCCGCTACATATTCCGCACCGCCCAGGGTGCTGCCGCTGATAAGAGTAATGTCCGCCATTGATCGCTCGCTCAGATAAAGAGGCGGCCATTGTACGCTGTGAACGAGCTGGGATCTACCTGTGGAAAATGTGGGAATGAAATTGCCCGATCACGGGCGGATAGTACGCATGATCGGGTTTTGCAGGGAGATCAGGGTTTCGGTGGACTGAATTTCATCGATTGTTTGGATCTTGTTGATAAGTACCTGCTGGAGGGCGTCGATGGATCGGCACATGACCTTTATAAAGATGCTGTAGTGCCCGGTGGTGTAGTACGCCTCAGTGACTTCATCCAGCGCGTTCAGCTTCTCCAGCGCGGAGGGGTAATCTTTGGCGCTTTTCAGAATAATGCCAATGAAGCAGCAGACGTCGTAGCCGAGTTGCTTCGGGCTGACATCAATGCGTGCGCCGGTGATGATCCCGGCCTGCTTCATTTTCTCTACGCGAACGTGAATGGTCCCCGGGCTGACGCCAAATTGTTTCGCCAGTTCGGCATACGCGGTGCGTGCGTTGGCCATGAGCGCTTCCAGAATGCCGCGGTCCAGATTGTCGATCTGATAATTTTCCATAGGTTTTTCTTATGAAGATTAATGATTCCTTCTATTCTAGCGTCTTATTTTAACGAATCAAAAGTGAAGGTGGCTTTTTGTTGATGGGTTATTGAATTAAGCGCCTGTTCTGTTGCTTAATCAGTATCAACAGGACGCAGGAGTATAAATAATGAAAACCGCTTACATCGCAAAACAACGCCAGATCAGTTTCGTTAAATCCCATTTTTCTCGCCAGCTGGAAGAGAAGCTTGGCCTTATTGAAGTGCAGGCGCCGATTCTGAGCCGCGTGGGTGACGGGACGCAGGATAACTTGTCTGGTTGCGAAAAAGCGGTACAGGTAAAAGTGAAAACACTGCCAGACGCCCAGTTCGAAGTGGTTCACTCCCTGGCGAAGTGGAAGCGTCAAACCCTGGGACAACACGACTTCAGCGCGGGCGAAGGGCTTTACACGCATATGAAAGCCCTTCGCCCCGATGAAGACCGCCTCTCCCCCATTCACTCTGTCTACGTTGACCAGTGGGACTGGGAGCGCGTAATGGGTGACGGCGAGCGTCACGTCGGTACGCTGAAATCTACCGTTGAGGCGATCTACGCCGGGATCAAAGCGACCGAAGCGGCCGTGAGCAAAGAGTTTGGTCTGGCACCGTTCCTGCCGGAAACGATCCACTTTGTTCACAGTCAGGAGTTGCTGAGCCGTTTCCCGGATCTGGATGCCAAAGGCCGTGAACGCGCGATCGCCAAAGAGCTGGGCGCGGTATTCCTGATCGGCATTGGCGGGAAATTGTCTGATGGTAAACGTCACGACGTCCGTGCGCCGGATTACGATGACTGGAGCACCGTGGGCGAGAGCGAATATGCCGGTCTGAACGGCGATATTCTGGTCTGGAACCCGGTTCTGGAAGATGCGTTTGAACTCTCTTCGATGGGGATCCGCGTGGATGCTGAAGCACTGAAGCGTCAGCTGGCCGTGACCGGTGATGAAGATCGTCTGCAACTGGAATGGCACCAGGCGCTGCTGCGCGGTGAAATGCCGCAGACCATCGGCGGTGGTATTGGCCAGTCTCGTCTGACCATGCTGCTGTTGCAACTGTCCCATATCGGTCAGGTACAGTGTGGGGTCTGGCCGCAGCAGGTACGTGAGAGCGTCGGTTCTCTTCTTTAATTAACGTCGCCAGCGTCTGAGCAGGCGGCTACGCAACCCGGTATCAAAGCGCCAGATGTGATCGAAGATGCGCATGATGCCGGGTTTTCCATGTGCAGACATCGCCACGGCATGGAAACGGTGCTGGTGCACGCGCTGCATCTCCTTCACTTTATTCACGACGTCGTCCGGCAGCCGCTGGGCAATAAAATCGGAAATCACCACCGCATCCGCGTCGTACCAGTCTCCGCCCTGCATGCGCTCAATGATGCTGCGAAAACAGCTGGCCAGATCGGTGCCGCCGCGAAAGCGCTGGCTTAAAAAGCGGATCGCCTGCTCCAGCCCCTGTGGGCTGGTCAGTTCATACCCCACCACTTCGCTGGAAAATAACATGATGTAGCAGCGACGACGATCGGCGAGCGCCACGCGCATCAGAGCCAGGCAGAACGCTTTTGCACACTGCTCGTTAAATCCCCCCATCGATCCGGACGTATCTACGCAAACAATGAATGGACCGCGCGGTTGCTCATCAAAGTCCTGATGCACCACCGGGCGCTGGCTGATTTTTTCGCGCCAGGCTTCGCCATGCAACCGATAGGTAAGAAGCTGTTTTTCCACCAGACGGCGATAAAACTCATACTCCAGTTCGGTCATTCCCAGCGTGCTGAGTTCCGTAGGCAACAGGCGCAGGATATCATCGCTTTGCTGTAAGCCGTCCACCTGCTCCGGTACGGTGGACGGCTCGCGTACCAGCGTACGGAAGGTTTCCATCGGCGCATCTTTCTTTGGAACTGACCTAGCCTCCCGGGAACGACCAAGCTGTTCAGCAAGCTTCATCAGCTCCGGCTGTTGTGCCAGAAAGTCGCCGTACTTCACGATCAACTGATAATCGCCACGTTTTAACTGACCGGCACTCATATCCCAGAGTCGACCGGCGGCGTTTTCATTCTCCACCAGCACCTGTTCTAGCTGGCCGCTTAACGTCATCCGCTCCTGAACTTCGCTTAACAGCTGTTCGCGCTCTTCGTCCAGCAACTGCTGGTTGAGAGAGGTGGCCTGAACGACAAGACTGAGCCGCCAGCGCTGTAAAAACAGCGTATGCAGGGCGGGAGTAAAGCTGGGGTTGTCCGTGACCAGCGCTCTGGCCTGGCTGGCAAACGGGGAGTGAACGTTATCTAGCAGCGTCAGGGTTTGCTGTAGCTGGGCAATAAACTGCGGCGTTGAAAGCCGCTGGCACTGCTGGTAACCAGCCACTTCCTCTGTCAGTTCCGGCGGGACTTCCGTCTCCTTAAACCGCTGGCGCAGGTTATCGCGCCAGCGGGGAAGATCGTCCGTCATTGCTTTTCTGAGCTTCGGGAATTTTTCAAAGAAGGCCGCCAGCTGCGGTGAAGCGAGCAGGGTAATGACGACCTCTTCGATCAACCCTTCCTCGCTAACCGCCAGCATGACGTTAAGCGTGTCCAGCGTTAGCATTGACGCGCCTGTTTAATCTGCGCGCTGACATCCTGCAAGCTGGCTTCAATGCGACCTAACCAGTCGCTATGGATAAAGAGGCATTTCTGCTGCTCGCTGAAGCGCGTGTGCTGCTGATGCCATTCGTTATCCAGCGCTTCGAGCTGCTGTTTGATCTCCTCCGGAAGACTGTCAGAGGCCGTGCCCGGCAGCGCCAGGCGCGATCCCTGAAGGCTGACGTCGCGGATCACAAGGTGCTGGCTGCTGTCGACTTCCATCGACAGCGGCTGTGCAAAGCCGATACCGTTGAGTTTACCGCGGATCTCGCCGCCCTTATCCAGCCACTGAACCAGCGCAACGCGTTCGATCGTCACGTGCACCACCTGCATATCATGAAGCTTCAGCGGCTGCTGAAGAAGAAGCGTGAGCGAGGCGTCAGTCAGCTCGGCTGGCAGTTCATAGTGCGGTTTACGGGCAAACATCCCGCCGAGACGGTTCACCTTCAGCGCGGTTTTGTCACTTTGCTGCTGCTGAAGCTGAAGACGACGTTGGGCAATCGCCCCCAGTTGATTAAGCATGGATTGCTGACCCCACGCGTGCCCGGTCATCAAAACGTCCAGCTGCTGCTGCATCAGATTCATCCCTTCTGCGTCGTGCCACAGACAGTCTTTCAGCAGGATCAGATCGATGGGGGCGACAGCATCGCGGCCGCTGAACAGGGCGCTTGCCTGAAGCAGACGAATGGCTTTTTTCCAGCGACGGTCGGAGACGTACGGCGCGGAGGGCAATAAATCAAGCTGCTGGCGCAGCATGAAGATCAGCTCAAAGACGGCATCGGGCAGCTTAATTTTGCCTATCTCTTCCTGCCACTGGTCATACTCTTCGTCCGTGACCTGTAATGATGGTGCCACCGGATTTTCGTTTTCGTCCTGCTGGCTTACCAGCATTGAGCGGAAGTTCGATTTGTCCTGGACTTTATCCAGCCACAGGCGGATCAGCATGCGGTCATACAGCGCTTCAAGGCTGCTGTCGGCTTCGGGAAGTTCGTTAGACGCGGCCACCAGCAACCGCATGGGGATCTTCTCTTCGCTCGCGCCGTTGCGGAAGCGGCGTTCGTTGATTGCCGTCAGCAGGGTATTCAGAATGGCCGGGCCGGCTTTCCAGATCTCATCAAGAAAGACGATTTCCGCTTCCGGGAGATAGCCCGCCGTCAGACGTTCATAGCGTCCCTCATCTTTTAACGCCTGAATGGAGAGCGGGCCGAAAACTTCTTCCGGCGTGGAGAAGCGCGTCATCAAATACTCGAATGCGCGAGCGTTCTGGAAAGCGAATTTGAGGCGGCGTGCGATCAGACTTTTGGCAATGCCCGGCGGACCCAGCAGAAACACGCTTTCCCCGCTCAGCGCCGCCAGTAAACAGAGGCGAATGGCGTGGCTACGCTCGTATAGGCCTTTCTCCAGCGCACTGCTGAGGCGGGAAATTCTTTCTGCTAATAAATGTGAGTGAGCCATAATAGTTTTGCATCCTTTCGCCGTCGTGGCGGCTAATTGAAGCGAGTATAGACGTTTCGGTCTGGCCAGGTAATAGGCTGAAGTGCGGCGCTATTTTCTTTGCGCTACATTAATGCGGCTGCATTTAGGGGTACGATTTTGCATTGAATCGTGCATACTGTGCGCTTTTTGTGGGCCAAGGGACTAAGCACACATTTGTTATTCAAACGAAAAGACTAGTCTATGAGCACTGATAATAAGCAATCATTACCCGCAGTAACGCTTGCAGCGATCGGGGTTGTCTACGGTGATATCGGCACCAGCCCGCTTTATACGCTTCGTGAATGTTTGTCCGGTCAGTTTGGTTTTGGTGTAGAGCGTGACGCCGTATTTGGTTTCCTCTCGCTCATCTTCTGGCTGCTGATCCTGGTGGTCTCCCTTAAGTATCTCTCTTTCGTTATGCGGGCTGATAACGCGGGCGAGGGCGGTATTCTGACCCTGATGTCCCTTGCTGGGCGCAATACGTCTGCAAGAATGACCTCCGTGCTGGTCATCATTGGCCTGATTGGCGGCAGCTTCTTCTATGGGGAAGTCGTGATTACGCCAGCGATTTCGGTGATGTCGGCCATAGAGGGGCTGGAGATTGTCGCGCCACAGCTTGATACGTGGGTGGTGCCACTCGCTATTATCGTGCTGACGTTGCTGTTTGCTATACAAAAACACGGTACCGGGCTGGTGGGTAAGCTGTTCGCGCCTATTATGCTGGCCTGGTTCCTGATCCTGGCGGCGCTGGGCTTACGCAGTATTATCGCCAATCCGGATGTCCTGCATGCGCTGAACCCAATGTGGGCGGTGCATTTCTTCCTGGAATATAAAGTGGTGTCGTTTGTGGCGCTGGGCGCGGTAGTGCTTTCCATTACCGGTGTTGAAGCGCTGTATGCAGATATGGGCCACTTCGGGAAACTCCCAATTCGCGTCGCCTGGTTTAGCGTTGTTCTGCCTTCACTGGTGCTGAATTACTTCGGCCAGGGCGCGCTGCTGCTTGCCCATCCTGAAGCGATTAAAAACCCGTTCTTCCTGCTGGCGCCGGACTGGGCGCTGGTTCCGATGCTGATCCTGGCGACGCTGGCGACGGTCATTGCCTCTCAGGCTGTTATTTCCGGCGTATTCTCCCTGACGCGTCAGGCCGTGCGTTTGGGTTATCTCTCCCCAATGCGCATTATCCATACCTCTGAGATGGAGTCAGGCCAGATCTACATTCCGTTCGTCAACTGGCTGCTCTATTTCGCGGTGGTGATTGTTATCGTCAGCTTCGAGCACTCCAGTAACCTGGCGGCGGCGTACGGTATCGCGGTGACCGGAACGATGGTGTTGACCTCTATTCTCTCCACCACCGTGGCGTACCGTAACTGGCACTGGAATAAGTTCCTCGTGGGGCTGATCCTGGTTGGCTTCCTCTGTATCGACGTACCGCTGTTCTCTGCGAACCTCGATAAGATTGTCTCCGGTGGCTGGCTGCCGCTGACGCTGGGTCTGGTGATGTTCATCGTGATGACGACGTGGAAGAGCGAACGTTTCCGCCTGCTGCGTCGTATGCATGAGCACGGTAATTCTCTGGAGGCGATGATCGCCTCGCTGGAGAAATCCCCGCCGGTGCGTGTGCCGGGTACGGCGGTGTATATGTCTCGTGCGCTGAACGTGATCCCGTTTGCGCTGATGCATAACCTTAAGCACAACAAAGTGCTGCACGAGCGCGTGATCCTGCTGACGCTGCGCACCGAAGATGCGCCGTATGTTCACAACGTGCGACGCGTACAGATTGAGCAGCTGTCGCCAACCTTCTGGCGCGTGGTGGCAAGCTACGGCTGGCGCGAAACGCCGAACGTGGAAGAGGTATTCCACCGCTGCGGTCTGGAAGGGCTGAGTTGCCGCATGATGGAGACATCGTTCTTTATGTCCCACGAGTCGCTGATCATCGGCAAGCGCCCATGGTATCTGCGCCTGCGCGGCAAGCTGTATCTCATCCTGCAGCGTAACGCCCTGCGTGCGCCTGACCAGTTTGAGATCCCGCCCAATCGCGTGATTGAGCTGGGGACGCAGGTCGAGATTTAAGTCCTTTTAAAAAATGCCGGGTGGCGCTGCGCTTACCCGGCCTACCAGATCCTCAACATACCCGCCAAAATCACCTCAATATTTCACTTAGCGAAACGTTTCGACGCCGATCACAAATCCGTTACGTCATGATGGTTTTCTGAACACTTCTGCGGCTACACTGTTTTTAGCGAAACGTTTCGCTAGTGGAGCAAAAAATGAAGAAAGGCACAGTACTCAACTCAGAAATATCATCGGTGATTTCCCGTCTTGGGCATACCGATACGCTGGTGGTTTGCGATGCAGGCTTACCGGTTCCGCGCAGCACAACCCGTGTCGATATGGCGTTAACGCAGGGCGTACCCTCGTTCATGCAGGTACTGGAAGTCGTGACGGCGGAGATGCAGGTTGAGGCGGCCATTCTCGCGGCGGAAATCAAACAACATAATCCGCAACTCCACGAAACGTTGCTCAGCCACATTGAGCAACTGCAACAGCACCAGGGAAACACCATAGAAATTCGTTACACAACTCACGAGCAGTTCAAACAACAAACCGCAGACAGTCAGGCGGTGATTCGCAGCGGGGAGTGTTCCCCGTATGCGAATATCATTCTCTGTGCTGGCGTCACCTTCTGAGGCCATCATGGACGCATTACTGCAACTCAAAGGGATCGATAAGTCGTTCCCGGGCGTTAAAGCCCTCTCCGGCGCGGCGCTGAACGTCTATTCCGGGCGCGTAATGGCGCTGGTGGGCGAAAACGGCGCGGGCAAATCCACCATGATGAAAGTGCTGACCGGGATCTATCAACGCGATGCCGGTTCGCTGCTGTGGCTGGGTAAAGAGACCACCTTCAACGGCCCGAAATCCTCTCAGGAAGCGGGCATTGGCATCATCCACCAGGAGCTGAACCTGATCCCGCAGCTCACCATTGCGGAGAACATCTTCCTCGGCCGTGAGTTCGTGAACCGGTTTGGCAAAATCGACTGGAAAACCATGTATGCCGAAGCGGACAAACTGCTGGCGAAGCTGAATCTGCGCTTTAAGAGCGACCGACTGGTGGGCGACCTTTCCATCGGCGATCAGCAGATGGTGGAGATCGCGAAGGTGCTGAGCTTCGAGTCGAAGGTCATCATTATGGATGAACCGACCGACGCCCTGACCGATACCGAAACCGAATCCCTGTTCCGCGTGATCCGTGAGTTGAAATCCCAGGGGCGCGGCATTGTCTATATCTCTCACCGCATGAAAGAAATTTTCGAGATCTGCGACGACGTCACCGTCTTCCGCGACGGGCAGTTCATTGCCGAGCGTGAAGTGGCCACGCTGACCGAAGATTCGCTGATTGAAATGATGGTGGGACGTAAGCTCGAAGACCAGTATCCGCGTCTGGACAAAGCGCCAGGAGAGATCCGCCTGAAGGTGGATAACCTCTGCGGGCCGGGTGTGGATGACGTCTCCTTTACCCTGCGCAAGGGCGAGATCCTTGGCGTCGCGGGCCTGATGGGCGCGGGACGTACCGAACTGATGAAAGTGCTCTATGGCGCACTGCCGCGCACCAGCGGCTACGTTACCCTTGACGGCCATGAGGTGGTCACCCGCTCGCCGCAGGATGGCCTGGCGAACGGCATTGTCTATATCTCCGAAGACCGTAAGCGTGACGGCTTAGTGCTGGGCATGTCGGTAAAAGAGAACATGTCCCTGACCGCGCTACGCTATTTCAGCCGCAGCGGCGGCAGCCTGAAACACAAAGATGAGCAGCAGGCGGTCAGCGATTTTATCCGTCTCTTTAACGTTAAAACCCCATCGATGGAGCAGGCGATTGGCCTGTTGTCCGGCGGTAATCAGCAGAAAGTGGCGATTGCCCGCGGGTTGATGACGCGCCCGAAAGTACTGATCCTCGATGAGCCAACTCGCGGCGTTGACGTGGGCGCGAAAAAAGAGATCTATCAGCTGATTAACCAGTTCAAGGCCGACGGTCTGAGCATCATTCTGGTCTCTTCCGAGATGCCAGAAGTATTAGGCATGAGCGATCGCATTATCGTCATGCATGAAGGGCATCTCGGTGGTGAATTTACTCGCGAGCAGGCCACCCAGGAAGTTCTGATGGCTGCCGCTGTGGGCAAGCTTAATCGCGTGAATCAGGAGTAAGAAGATGACTACCCAGGCTGTTTCTGGTCGCCGCTATTTCACAAAGGCATGGCTGATGGAACAAAAATCGCTGATTGCCCTGCTGGTGCTGATCGCGATTGTCTCGACCATGAGCCCGAACTTTTTTACCGTCAATAACCTGTTCAACATTCTTCAGCAGACCTCCGTCAACGCCATTATGGCGGTGGGGATGACGCTGGTGATTTTGACCTCGGGTATCGATCTGTCCGTCGGTTCCCTGCTGGCGCTCACCGGTGCGATTGCCGCGTCGATTGTCGGTATTGAGGTCAACGCGCTGGTGGCCGTTGCTGCTGCGCTGGCGGCAGGTGCGGCAATTGGCGCGGTAACCGGCGTGATTGTGGCAAAAGGCCGCGTACAGGCGTTTATTGCCACGCTGGTGATGATGCTGCTGCTGCGCGGCGTCACCATGGTGTACACCAACGGTAGCCCGGTGAATACCGGCTTTACCGAAAACGCCGATCTATTTGGTTGGTTTGGTATCGGACGCCCTCTGGGTATCCCGACGCCAGTCTGGATCATGGCTATCGTCTTCCTGGCGGCGTGGTACATGCTGCATCATACCCGTCTGGGTCGTTATATTTATGCGCTGGGCGGTAACGAATCGGCAACGCGTCTGTCCGGTATTAGCGTCAACAAAGTTAAAATTATCGTTTACTCCCTGTGCGGTCTGCTGGCATCTCTGGCGGGCATCATCGAAGTGGCGCGCCTCTCTTCCGCGCAGCCAACGGCGGGTACGGGCTATGAGCTGGATGCCATCGCGGCAGTGGTTCTGGGTGGTACGAGCCTTGCGGGCGGTAAAGGTCGCATTGTTGGGACATTGATCGGCGCACTGATCCTCGGTTTCCTGAATAATGGCTTGAATTTGTTAGGTGTTTCCTCCTATTACCAGATGATCGTTAAGGCAGTGGTGATTTTGCTGGCGGTACTGGTAGACAACAAAAAACAGTAACTGACGACACTACAGGACATCTTAGATATGAACATGAAAAAACTGGCTACCCTGGTTTCTGCTGTCGCGCTGAGCGCAACCGTAAGTGCTAACGCCATGGCGAAGGACACCATCGCGCTGGTTGTCTCTACCCTGAACAACCCGTTCTTCGTCTCCCTGAAGGATGGCGCGCAGAAAGAAGCAGACAAACTGGGTTACAACCTGGTGGTGCTGGATTCTCAGAACAACCCGGCGAAAGAGCTGGCTAACGTTCAGGACTTAACCGTTCGTGGTACCAAAATCCTGCTGATCAACCCAACCGATTCCGACGCGGTCGGTAACGCCGTGAAGATGGCAAACCAGGCGAAGATCCCGGTCATCACCCTTGACCGTCAGGCAACGAAAGGGGATGTGGTCAGCCACATTGCGTCTGATAACGTACTGGGCGGTAAAATCGCCGGTGACTACATCGCGAAGAAAGCAGGTGAAGGCGCGAAAGTGATCGAGTTGCAGGGTATCGCCGGGACTTCCGCAGCCCGTGAACGTGGTGAAGGCTTCCAGCAGGCTGTAGCGGCGCACAAATTCAACGTGCTGGCGAGCCAGCCGGCAGACTTCGACCGTACAAAGGGCCTGAACGTCATGCAGAACCTGCTAACCGCGCATCCTGATGTGCAGGCGGTATTCGCACAGAACGACGAAATGGCGCTCGGTGCGCTGCGTGCGCTCCAGACTGCGGGTAAATCAGATGTGATGGTTGTCGGATTTGACGGCACGCCGGATGGTGAAAAAGCAGTAAATGATGGCAAACTGGCTGCGACCATCGCTCAGCTGCCTGAGCAGATTGGCGCGACTGGCGTGCAAACTGCCGATAAAGTGCTGAAGGGCGAAAAAGTTCAGGCCAAATATCCTGTTGACCTGAAACTGGTCATTAAGCAGTAAAGGCGATTCAGGCAGTCGCTGGCTGCCTGAGGGACACCAAATAAAAGAAAAGTGTGGCATACGCCACCGGGTAATACCGGTGGCGCTCTCAGATGGACACCTCAATACATGAAAACCGCAGGCAACCTCGTCGTCCTTGGCAGTATCAATGCCGATCACATTCTTAACCTTGAAACGTTCCCCACTCCGGGCGAAACCGTCACCGGCAATCAGTATCAGGTCGCGTTCGGCGGTAAGGGTGCAAACCAGGCAGTTGCCGCCGGACGCAGCGGGGCAAATATCGCGTTTATCGCCTGTACGGGTGATGACGATACCGGCGAGCGCGTACGCAAACAGCTGGCAAGCGACAAAATCGACATCGCACCCGTCAGCGTGGTTGCAGGGGAATCTACCGGCGTGGCGCTGATTTTCGTCAATGCGGAAGGTGAGAATGTCATCGGTATTCATGCGGGGGCTAATGCCGCGTTAACGACTGAACGCGTCGAAGCGCAGCGTGGGATCATCGCCGGAGCGGAAGCCTTGCTGATGCAGCTGGAGTCACCGGTTGAAAGCGTGCTGGCCGCTGCGAAAATTGCGCATGAAAATCATACGTCTGTCGTACTTAACCCGGCGCCTGCCCGTGTATTATCAGACGAGCTGCTGGCGCTGGTGGATATCATCACCCCGAACGAAACCGAAGCGGAAAAGCTGACGGGTATCCGTGTCGAAAATGATGACGATGCCGCGCGTGCCGCGCTTGCGCTGCATGATAAAGGCATCGGCACCGTGATCATCACCCTCGGCAGCCGTGGGGTGTGGGCAAGCGTCAATGGCGAAGGCCGTCGCGTGCCGGGCTTTAAGGTCAAAGCCATTGATACCATCGCCGCAGGAGACACCTTCAACGGTGCGCTGGTAACGGCGCTGCTGGAAGGAAAAGCAATGGATGACGCGATCCGCTTCGCGCATGCCGCCGCCGCGATTGCGGTGACGCGTAAAGGCGCTCAGCCTTCTGTTCCATGGCGTAAAGAGATTGATGAATTCTTAAGTCAGCAGGGGTAACGCTTGGCCACAATGAAAGATGTCGCCCGTATGGCGGGCGTTTCTACCTCGACTGTCTCCCACGTTATCAATAAGGATCGCTTCGTCAGCGAGGCGATTCGGGAGAAAGTTGACGCTGCAATTAAAGAACTCAACTATGCGCCGTCTGCGCTGGCCCGCAGCCTGAAGCTTAACCAGACGCGCACCATCGGCATGCTGATCACCGCCAGTACCAACCCTTTTTATTCTGAACTGGTGCGCGGCGTGGAGCGCAGCTGCTTCGAGCGCGGCTACAGCCTGGTGCTGTGCAATACCGAAGGCGATGAGCAGCGCATGAACCGAAACCTGGAGACGCTGATGCAAAAACGCGTCGACGGGCTGCTGCTGCTCTGTACCGAAACGCATCAACCCTCGAAAGAGATTATCCAGCGCTACCCTTCTATTCCTACGGTCATGATGGACTGGGCGCCGTTCGACGGCACCAGCGATCTGATCCAGGATAACTCGCTGCTGGGTGGCGATATGGCGACTCAGCATTTGATCGACAAAGGTCATACCCGCATTGCCTGTATTACCGGCCCGCTGGATAAAACCCCGGCGCGCTTGCGTCTGGAAGGCTATCTTTCGGCCATGGAACGGGCGGGGCTTGCCATTCCTGATGGCTATCGCATCACCGGCGATTTCGAATTTAATGGTGGATTTGAAGCTATGCAGAAACTGCTGGCGCAAGAGCCGCGCCCGCAGGCGGTGTTTATCGGTAACGATGCGATGGCATTCGGAGCTTATCAGGCGCTGTATCAGGCGGGATTACGTGTTCCGGACGACATGGCGATCGTCGGTTATGATGATATCGAACTGGCGCGCTACATGACGCCGCCGCTGACCACCATTCATCAGCCGAAGGATGAACTGGGTGAGCTGGCCATCGATGTGTTGATCCACCGCATGGCTCAGCCCACGCTGCAACAGCAACGTTTGCAGCTTACTCCTGTTCTGATGGAACGCGGTTCGGTTTAGCCTTCTCTTTATGACGCTCTTTAATCAGGTTCCGGCCGTCTTTTGGTTTTAACAACATAAAGACCACCGCCGATACCACGGTAAGCGCGCCCATGGTGATAAAGGTATAGTGGAACTGCTCAACGGTATTTGTACCGTCAAACCCTTCATAAAACCGCAGTACCGCCGCGCTCACAGCAACCCCGAGGCTGATCGACAGCTGTTGAGTGACCGCCAGTACGCTGTTGCCGCTGCTGGCATTCTCGTCGGTGAGGTCCCCAAGGGTGATGGTGTTCATCGATGTAAACTGCGTCGACATGGCCATACCCAGCACAAACAGCGGCAGGATCAGCATCCAGATGGGTAACGCCGCAGATTGCAGGGAGAACTGCGCAATCATCAATCCAATAAAGATCGTCACGCCAACCAGCGTCTTACGATAGCCAAACCAGCGCAGCACCTGCGTGACCGTCGATTTTGCCAGAATTGAGCCCATCGCTGTGGGGGCCATCATGCAGCCAGCAATCAGGGCCGGATAGCCGAAACCGACCTGGAGCATCAGCGGCATCAGGAACGGTACGCAGCCCGTGCCCAGACGCGAGGCAATATTGCCCGCGATCCCGACGGAAAACGTTCGGGTGTTAAACAGAGATAAAGAGATAAGCGGTGTCGGATGGCGACGCGCATGACGGATATATAGAAGGAACAGCAGAATACCGCTAAGAATGATGGCCAGCGCCAGCCACGTCGCTACGATTTTCTCGCCAAACAGCTCCATCCCGCTGGAGAACAGGACCAGGCTCAGGCCAAACAGGAAGAAGCCGCCCATATCGAAGCTGCGTCGTGGTGTGGTGAAGTTCGGCATATATTTGCGGGCATAGATTAGCCCTGCCACACCAATTGGAATATTAATCAGGAAGATCCAGTGCCAGCTTGCCCAGGTCACCAGTACGCCGCCGAGAACCGGGCCAAGTATCGGGCCGACCAGCCCCGGCATAGTCACAAAGTTGAGCACCGGGAGCAGTTCGCTGCGCGGATAGGCGCGCAATAACGCCAGACGCGCGACGGGCATCATCATCGCGCCGCCTATCCCCTGTAGAACGCGGAAGATAACCAGTTCCGTCAGAGAGGTAGAAAGGGCGCAAGCCAGAGAACCGAGGGTGAACAGCGTCACCGCCAGCATAAACACTTTGCGCGTGCCGAAACGATCGGCCAGCCAGCCGCTGACCGGAATGAGCATCGCCACCGTCAGGGTATAACTGATGATGGCGGATTGCATCGCCAGTGGGGAGCGGTTAAGGCTTTGGGCTATTGCGGGAAGGGCGGTATTGAGGATAGTGGCATCCAGTGCCTGCATAAAGAACGCCATGGCTGCAATCCACGGCAATCCGGCCATACTGCGTGCTTTTTTCTCTGTCATTTATTTACCTGCTGGTGGGTTGGCGCCGCCAGCAACGCCTGGCACGCACTCAGGGCTCGCTGCCCGTCGCTTTCCTGAATGGCATCGACTATCGCCTGATGCAGATCCAGCTTCACCACCTCATCCTGTGTGATAGAGGCAAAGTAAGTGTGGTACACAGAATGGAATAAAGAAGCAAAGGAGGTCAGGAAAGGATTTCCGCTCATATTATAGATATGTTCATGCCAGGCCATATCGACCTCTATCCAGCGCTCGCGGTTAAAGTGCTTTTTCAGATCCACCATCTCTTCCATAAAAGTATTGAGCTGCGCTTTTTGCTCTGCTGTGCCGAGCGTGGCGGCAAGCAGACAGGCCTGAGGCTCAAGACTGCTGCGCATGACCAGAAAGTGATCGACGACCTGATTAAAGTTATCTTCGGTCATCCACCAGGTGAGTAACTCCTGATCGAGAAAGTTCCAGTTCCCCTGAGGCATAACGCGGGTGCCAATGCGCGGGCGTGGAAGCACCATCCCTTTCGCCGTTAATGTTTTTACCGCTTCGCGAACGGCGGTACGGCTTACACCAAACTGATCCCCCAGCTCCATCTCGCTGGGCAGGATGCTACCTGGGGCATATTTACCCGCTAAGATCAGCTGAGCCAGCTTTTCTGCCAGCACATAGGACAGGTTTTTTTGAGCTGCCAGCTGTTGTGCGCTTAATGGCATCACTTTTATTCCTTAAATATTGATGCGGCTAATTATGCCATCTCAGGGGTGATTGTGGTTGCAGATACATCAATTAGAACAATTTGTAGCTTGATCTCATCGCTTTTGGTGAAAAAAAACACGGTCAGAAACTTTTTTTAAATTACCTCTTGTCACTTCAGAAGAACTCCCTATAATGCGCCTCCACTGACACGGAACAACGGCACGCAAGCCGCCGGGTCAGCAGAGAAA
>NZ_JBMKJK010000007.1:0-262213 GCF_049236925.1 Enterobacter cloacae complex sp. SYL003
CCCGGAGGGGCGAGGGGATTGCTCAGTGCTCGCATTAATTTGTGGGGAACCCTCAGCCCAAAGGGAGAGGGCCGGGGTGAGGGCATCAGGCCGCACAAAACGAACCTAACCTAATGCCTGAATCGCCTTCTCCAGCGCCTCGCGCAGCAGATGGCGGTCGTGGCGATATTTAATATCGCTGGCTTCCAGCGGCTCTTGCACCACCACGCGATCGCCAATCCCCGACACATCTACTTTTGGCCCGACCACGACACCATCGATAATTTTCTTACCAACATACTGTTCCATCAGGTCCAGCTTATCCGCCAGCGACAGGCTTGCCGCCGCCGGACTGAGTTCGCGGCCTAAATTACCGATATAGACCATGGGCGCAGGCGTTCTGCGCAGCGCCTGCGCCAGCTCTTTCACCAGCAGGATCGGCATCAGGCTGGTATAAAAACTCCCCGGCCCAATCAGGATCAGATCGGCCTCGCCAATCGCTTCAACCGCTTCACGCGTTGCGGGTACGCTGGGGTAGGTCATCAGCTCTTTTGGCGGAAGGAGAAGCTGGTCGATATTCACTTCACCATACACTTCGTGATCATCAGCATCGATCGCCATCAAATCTACCGGCTGTTCGGACATCGGGATCAGGAACGCATCCACTTTTAGCAGGTTACGAATTAAATTGATCGCTTCCAGAGGGCGCACGCTCAGGTGATCCAGCGCCTTTAACATCAGATTTCCAAGGTTATGGCCTGAAAGTTCGCCATTTCCCCCAAAACGGTACTCAAACATCGCCGAGGCCACGCTTGGCTCAGTAATGAGCTGGTTGAGGCAGTTGCGCATATCACCCCAGGCTATCCCGCCTTCAGCACGTCGGATCCGCCCGGTTGAGCCGCCGTTGTCCGTTGTTGTCACGATGCCCGTCAGGCGTGAGCCCAGTGACGATAACGACGACATAACCCGTCCCAGACCGTGACCTCCTCCAAGAGCGACCACGCGGTCCAGATCCGCAAAAGTGCGATTGCGCATACCTATTCCTTATCCTGTTAAGCTTGCGTCACAGTAACGCAACTACTCCTAAAAGACGATGCCTCTCACAAACCATAATGACGTATATCAATGCGAAAGCGCTGTTTTTGCGTATTCTGTAGTGAAAATGCACGATAACATCGTTATGTATAAATTTATATAGCGAAAAGCGACAATGGCGAAGTGGCGATTTCCACGCTACTATCGCCATAACCACGTTTTCAAAACTGAAAACATACACTCTAGCCCTGGCGCCTGTGTCGAGAGATATGGCGCCCTGGCCGTGGCGGATTTGCCACCAGGGTACAGAAAGAAATGACTGTGCCTCCCGATCTGGAAAGGTGTACATGGCTTCACAACTTACTGATACTTTCGCGCGTAAGTTTTTCTACTTACGTTTGTCGATTACCGACGTGTGTAACTTCCGTTGCACCTACTGCCTGCCCGATGGCTACAAGCCGGGCAGCGTCACCAATAATGGCTTTCTCTCCGTGGAAGAAGTACGCCGCGTCACGCGCGCGTTCTCTGAACTCGGTACGGAAAAAGTGCGTCTTACCGGGGGAGAGCCCTCCCTGCGCCGTGATTTCCCTGACATCATTGCCGCCGTGCGTGAAAACGAACGTATCCGCCAGATAGCGGTGACCACCAACGGTTACCGCATGGCGCGTGACGTGGCGAACTGGCGCGATGCGGGGCTGACGGCGATCAACGTCAGCGTCGATAGCCTGGACGCCCGTCAGTTCCACGCCATTACCGGCCAGGATAAGTTCCAGCAGGTAATGGACGGCATCGATGCCGCGTTCACCGCCGGTTTCGACAAGGTCAAAGTCAATACCGTATTGATGCGTGATGTGAACCACCATCAGCTGGACACCTTTCTGGCGTGGATCAAACCGCGCCGCATTCAACTGCGTTTTATTGAGCTGATGGAGACCGGGGAGGGCAGCGAGCTGTTCCGTCGCCATCACATCTCCGGCATGGTCCTGCGTGACGAACTGCTGAAACGCGGCTGGATCCACCAGATCCGCCAGCGCAGCGATGGCCCGGCGCAGGTCTTTTGTCATCCGGATTATGAAGGCGAAATCGGCCTGATCATGCCCTATGAAAAAGACTTCTGTGCCAGCTGCAACCGCCTGCGCGTCTCCTCTGTTGGCAAGCTGCACCTCTGCCTGTTCGGGGATGGCGGCGTCGATCTGCGCGATTTGCTGGAAGACGACGCCCAACAGGACGCGCTTGAAGTACGCATTTCCGAGGCGCTGACGCACAAAAAGCAGACCCATTTCCTGCATCAGGGCAACACCGGCATTACTCAGAACCTGTCCTATATCGGCGGGTAATCAGGCTTTAGAAGGAACCAGAAGATGAGTCAGGTAAGCGCGGAATTTATCCCGACACGCATTGCTATTCTTACCGTTTCCGAACGTCGTGGTGAAGAGGATGATACCTCCGGCCACTGGCTGCGCGAGGCGGCACACGAAGCCGGGCACCAGATTGTTGATAAAGCGATCGTCAAAGAGAACCGTTACGCCATTCGCGCTCAGGTTTCACAGTGGATTGCGAGTGATGACGTCCAGGTTGTACTGATCACTGGCGGCACCGGCTTTACCGCAGGCGACCAGGCGCCGGAAGCGCTGCTTCCGCTGTTCGATCGCGAAGTAGAAGGCTTCGGCGAAGTGTTCCGCATGCTCTCATTTGAAGAGATTGGCACCTCTACGCTCCAGTCCCGTGCCGTCGCGGGGGTAGCGAACAAGACGCTGATCTTCGCCATGCCGGGCTCGACCAAAGCCTGCCGCACCGCGTGGGAAAACATTATTGCCCCGCAGCTGGATGCCCGTACCCGTCCGTGTAATTTCCATCCCCATTTAAAGAAATAAGCTATGTCACAACTGACCCACATAAACGCCGCTGGCGAAGCGCATATGGTGGATGTCTCCGCCAAAGCCGAAACGGTGCGCGAGGCGCGTGCTGAAGCGTTCGTCACCATGCTGCCGGAGACGCTGGCGATGATTATCGACGGTAGCCATCACAAGGGTGATGTGTTTGCCACCGCCCGCATCGCCGGTATTCAGGCCGCTAAACGCACCTGGGACCTCATCCCGCTCTGCCATCCGCTGATGCTTAGCAAAGTGGAGGTAAATTTGCAGGCGCAGCCGGAGCATAACCGCGTGCGTATCGAGTCCCTGTGCCGCTTAACCGGGAAAACCGGCGTGGAGATGGAGGCGTTGACGGCAGCCTCCGTGGCGGCGCTGACCATCTACGACATGTGTAAAGCGGTGCAGAAAGATATGGTGATTGGCCCGGTGCGTCTGCTGGCAAAAAGCGGCGGCAAATCCGGTGATTTTAAGGTGGAAAGCCATGATTAAGGTGCTCTTTTTTGCCCAGGTCCGTGAGCTGATCAATACCGACAGCCTGACGCTGGACGGCTCTTTCGAAAACGTCGCCGCCCTGCGTGCGCATCTGGCGGCGCAAAGCGACCGCTGGGCGCTGGCGCTGGATGAAGGCAAATTGCTGGCCGCCGTGAATCAGACGCTGGTGGAGTTGACCCACCCGCTGGCTGATGGGGATGAAGTGGCCTTCTTCCCGCCGGTCACAGGGGGTTGAGATGACGGAAACCCGAATTCTGGTTGGCCATGAGCGTTTTAACGTGGGCACGGAATATGACTGGCTGGCCGGGCGCGACGAAGACGGCGCGGTCGTGACCTTTACCGGGAAAGTGCGTAATCATAATCTCGGCGACAGCGTAAAAGCGCTGACGCTGGAGCACTATCCGGGAATGACCGAAAAATCGCTGGCGGCCGTTGTCGAAGAGGCGCGAGGCCGCTGGCCGCTGGGGCGCGTTACGGTTATCCATCGCATCGGCGAAATGTGGCCCGGCGAAGAAATTGTGTTTGTCGGCGTCACCAGCGCCCATCGCGGGAGTGCTTTTGCGGCGGGGGAGTTCATCATGGATTACCTCAAAACTAAAGCGCCGTTCTGGAAGCGTGAAGCGACGCCGGAAGGTGAGCGCTGGGTGGAATCGCGGGACAGCGACAAACAGGCTGCCAGCCGCTGGTAACAGGTTTACGTGGATGTGTTAGTCTTAACGTGTGTGTTTACTTAATCAGGAGTGAATCATGGACCGATTTCCGCGTTCCGATTCGATAGTTCAGCAGACCCGTAGCGGGCTGCAAACCTACATGGCTCAGGTATATGGCTGGATGACGGTTGGCCTGCTGCTTACCGCGTTTATCGCGTGGTATGCGGCAAACACGCCTGAACTGATGATGTTTATCTTCTCCAGCAAAATCACCTTCTTTGGGCTGATTATTGCGCAACTGGCGCTGGTATTCGTGCTCTCCGGGCTGGTGCACAAGCTCAGTTCGGGCATGGCGACCACGCTGTTTATGCTCTATTCGGCGCTGACCGGGCTGACGCTCTCCAGTATTTTCATCGTTTACACCTACTCCTCCATTGCCAGCACCTTTGTGGTGACCGGCGGGATGTTCGGTGTGATGAGCCTGTACGGTTACACCACCAAACGTGACCTGAGCGGCTTCGGCAACATGCTGTTTATGGGGCTGATAGGGATTGTGCTGGCGTCGCTGGTGAACCTGTGGTTGAAGAGTGACGCGCTGATGTGGGCGGTGACCTATATCGGGGTGGTGATCTTCGTGGGCTTAACCGCCTACGACACCCAGAAACTGAAAAACATCGGTGAACAAATTGATGTTCGCGACAGTTCAAACCTGCGCAAATACTCGATTCTGGGCGCGCTGACGCTGTATCTGGACTTCATCAACCTGTTCCTGATGCTGCTGCGTATTTTTGGCAACCGGCGTTAGTGAGGGTGGCTCAGTCGCCACCACCCTGGCGACCCGGGCTCCCGGCGGTAAATCGCCGCTTCGCGGTGCCCTCGGCTTATTCCTTCCGGCTTATCGGGTACGGGCGGAGGCAACGTCACTGTAAAGCCGCCCTCTCGGCGCATCCCTGCGCCTCGCCCCGGCCGGAAGGCAAACGCCTCAGCGATTTACAGCCGGACCAGAGCATCGCTGACAGCCCTCAGTCATTTAGAAAGCAACTTTATTGCTTCTGCATAAAAAAATTACTGGGGATCCCTCAGCCCACAGGGAGAGGGAACAAACCCTAAAAACGGCAACGAAGTTGCCGTTTTGCTTTTATTTTGCCATCGCCTTCTCGTTCTTCGCGCGCAGCTTCTTCGCCCGACTCTCCAGCACCAGATAACAGATCGTTGCCAGCGCCAGCGGCAGGAAATAGTAGATCATGCGGTACGCGAGCAGGGCAGCGATAATCGTCCCGTGAGACACATGCTCCCCTGCAAGCAGCGCGATAAACACCGCTTCCAGTACGCCGATCCCCGCTGGAATATGCACAATCACCCCGGCAATACTGCTTACCAGCAGCACGCCCAGCACGAAGAAGTAATTCACATCTTCGCCAATCAGCAGCCAGATAATGGCCCCCATCGCCATCCAGTTGGCGCTGGAAACCACCATTTGCAGGACGGCAAACTTCCATGACGGCAGCACCAGCTTCTGCCCTTTAATGGTCATATGACGACGTTTGGCAAAGGCGCAGGCCCACAGGTAGGCGGCGATGATCAGCAGCAGTACGATGCCCAGAATGCGCAGGGTGGCCTCATCGATGTACCAGTGCGCAGGCAGCTGCACCACGCCAATGGTGAAAATCACCCCGCCGAGCAGAATATACCCCAGCCAGTTGGTGGTGATACTCAGCGAGAAAATACGCGTGATGGTGCCGCCCGGTAAGCCAAGGCGGGAGTACAGGCGATAGCGCATTCCAATCCCGCCCACCCAGGTGCTCAGCGTCAGGTTAAAGGCGTAGCAGATGAATGACACCAGCATAACCTGCCGTTTGGCAAGCTTATGCCCGCAGTAGGCGCGTCCCAACAGGTCATAGCAGCCGTACATCAGGTAGCTCACAATCACCAGGCCAACCGCCCCCAGCAGGACTGTCCGGTTGTAGTTGCGAATGACCTTCCACACCTCTTCCCAGTCCACCTTTTGGGCATACACCACCAGCAGGACCGCGACGGCAATGAAGAACAGCCAGGTCAGGATTTTTTTCGCCAGCCGCCAGCGAGGATGAGATTTCGACATCAGGTTTTCCCTCCATCTTCCGCCTCTACGCGGTCCTGGGTTTCCATTTCGGGTTGCACTGGCGGATCCACCAGCGCCAGTTTCGGCGTATGCGCGGGCAGCCAGCCCACCATGGCCGGGAAGTGGCGCAGGAAGTGGAACACCACCACACCGATGCCAACGTTCCACCAGCTGCGTTTCGGCACCATGGACTCATCCACACGCACGCAGTCTTTATTGATCAGACCCTGAAGGTTATCGCGCAGGGTCTGATTAAACTGGCGATCGTGGATGATCAGGTTCGCTTCCAGATTGAGCGATAAGCTCAGCGGATCGAGGTTGCTTGAGCCAACGGTCGCCCAGTGGTCATCCATCACGGCCACTTTGCCGTGCAGCGGGCGGCGGCGATATTCATAGATTTGCACGCCGCTTTTGACCAGATAGCGATAGAGCAGACGCGCGCCCACCTTCACAATCGGCATATCGGGCTCACCCTGGACGATGAGCTTCACGCTCACGCCGCGTCGGGCCGCGTTGCGCATGGCGTGCAAAATCCGGTAACCGGGGAAGAAATAGGCGTTGGCGATAATCACCTCGCGCTTCGCGTTCGCCAGCATCTTCAGGTAGTGACGTTCGATATCGTCCCGGTGCTCCTCGTTATCCCGCCAGACGAACAGCGCCTGCGCCTCGCCGGGCTTGCGGTTCTCTTCCGGGCGATGGCGGCGTCGCCACCAGCGGCGTGCGGCCTCTTTGCCGGGTAAGTTTTCCAGCACGAACAGCTGGATGTCCTGTACCACCGGTCCCTCAATGCGGATCGCGTAGTCCTGTTTCGCTTCGGGACCATAATCCGACATATGCTCGGCGGAGTAGTTAATGCCGCCAACGAAGGCCACCGTTTCGTCCACCACCACAATTTTGCGGTGCATTCGGCGGAACAGGTTGGTGCGCATCCCGAACAGACGCGGGCCGGGATCGTAATAGCGGAATACCACCCCTGCGGCGGTGAGCTCGTTAACAAATTCGTCGCTGAGATCCGGCGAACCATATCCGTCGAGCAGGACCTCGATTTTTATACCGCGACGAGCGGCTTGCAGCAGCGCGCTGTGCAACTGCCTGCCCACGTCGTCTTCAAACCAGATAAACGTTTCCAGAAAGACTTTCTGCTGTGCGTGGCTAATCGCCTCAAAGACCGCCGGATAAAAGTTATCGCCATTTTCCAGCAGCGTAATACGGTTACCTTCCTGCCATGTGCATTTCATAAGTGGATCTCCGCGCTGAGTGGGGCATGGTCGGAGAGATGTCGCCAGTTGAGTAAAGCCAGCGCCGTCGGGCTGCTGGCGTGGGCATTTTTTACGTAGATGCGGTCAAGGCGCAGCAGGGGGAAGCGCACCGGAAACGTCCGCGCGGGACGACCGCGTGAGCGGGTAAAAATCTCCTCCAGCCCCGCATTCACCTTCAGAGGATGGTTGGCCCGCTGTCGCCAGTCGTTAAAATCACCGGCCACTACCACGGGCTCGCCCTCCGGCAGCGCATTGGTCCAGTCTGCCAGCATCTGTAGCTGAGCCTGACGGTGGGCCTCACGCAGGCCAAGATGAACGCAGCCCACATGAATGGGAAAATCGAGCGCCGGTGGCGTGATGCGGCAGTATAACAACCCGCGTTTTTCGCTCTCGCCAACGGAGACGTCCCGGTTCTCATAATGCTCGATAGGAAAACGCGACAGCACTGCGTTACCGTGATGCCCCTCCGGGTAGACCGCATTGCGCCCGTAGGCGTAATCGCTCCACATGGTATCCGCCAGAAACTCGTAATGGGGCGTGTCGGGCCAGTTTTCGAAATGCATCGGGTGCACTTCGTGCGCGCCCATGACCTCCTGAAGGCAGACAATATCGGCGCTGACGGTGCGTACCGCGTCGCGCAGCTCCGGTAAAATGAAGCGGCGGTTAAATGCTGTGAAGCCCTTATGAATATTTATCGTCAGCACCTTAAGCGAGAAATGCTGCGTTCTTTTGCTCATAAACACCTTCCTGGGTGACTATCCCGATGAAAATAAAGTGTAGTAGGCGTCACAAAAAGATGCGGCGTTACGGAATTTTCCGTAAAGTGCGGTAGTCTGAATTAGCAGAGAAAAATCCTTCAGGAGAGAAGCCATGAAGTGGCAACAACGCGTTCGTGTCGCAACCGGTTTGAGTTGCTGGCAGATAATGTTGCATTTACTGGTCGTGGCCGTACTGGTGATGGGCTGGATGAGCGGCACGCTGGTGCGTGTCGGCTTAGGGTTATGTGTGGTTTACGGCGTGACCGTGCTGTCGATGCTGTTTTTACAGCGTCACCACGACGCGCGCTGGCGTGAAGTGGGTGATGTGCTCGAAGAGCTCACCACCACCTGGTATTTTGGTGCGGCAATGATCGTCCTGTGGCTGTTGTCACGCGTGCTGCAAAACAACCTGCTGCTGGCCCTGGCGGGTCTGGCTATCCTCGCAGGGCCTGCGGTGGTGTCGTTGCTCACCAAAGAGAAAAAGCTACGCGATGTTTCGTCTAAACATCGCATAGGCCACTGAGCCCGTTGTGGCCGCGATGACCAGTAGCGGCCACAAACTTCCCCACACAATATCCAGACTCGCATCCTTCAGATAGATTTGCTTGGTGATATCCGTGAAGTGACGAATCGGGTTTATCCATGTCAGATCCTGTAACCACACCGGCATGTTCTCCACTGGTGACACGTACCCTGAAAGCAAAATCGCCGGCATCATAAAGACAAACACCCCGATAAACGCCTGCTGCTGCGTTGAGCAGAGCGCGGAAATCAGCAGCCCAAACCCCACCAGTGACAGGCCGTAAATCACCATCGTGAAGTAAAACAGCGCCAGCGATCCGGCAAACGGGATCTGGTACGCCCATATTCCCACCCCCAGCACGATGGTGGCCTGGAACGTCGCGACAATCAGTGCCGGCACCGCTTTGCCGACAAATATCTGCCAGGTAGCGAGCGGCGAGACCAGCAGCTGATCCAGCGTACCTTGCTCACGTTCGCGTGCCACGGACAGCGAGGTGACAATCATCACGCCAATAGTGGTGATCATGGCGATTAACGACGGCACCACAAACCACTTGTAGTCCAGATTCGGGTTGTACCAGTTGCGCACCACCAGCTCGCTGTTGTTGGGTTTGGGTTTGCCCGCCATCAGCTCCTGCTGGTAGTCCTTCACTACCTGCTGCAAATAGTTCGCCGCTATCTGGGCGCTGTTGGAGTTACGTCCGTCGAGGATCAGCTGCATCGGCGCGGTCTGGAAGGTGTCCAGATTGCGGGAGAAATCCGCCGGGAAGCGCACCAGCAATAATGCTTTCTGCGTGTCGATGGTGGGCTGGATCGCCTGCGGGCTTTGCAGCAGCAGGACATGGGTAAAGGCTTTGGCGCGGGCGAAACGCTGTGTCAGCTCGACGGAATGCTTGCCATTGTCTTCGTTGTAAATGGCGATGGTGGCGTTGGTGACCTCCAGCGTGGCGGCAAACGGAAACAGTACAACCTGAAGCAGCACCGGCAGCACCAGAATGGCGCGGGTCTGCGGCTCGCGCAGCAAGGATTGCAGCTCTTTGCGGATCAATGTCCATAAACGGTGAAACATCGCGTCGTCCTCCTGTCGGGTGGCGCTTGCGCTTTCCCGACCTACAAAATCCGATGGCTAATCTAATCTTCTTTTCGTTTTCATCCACGTCAGCCCGATAAACATCACCGCCGACGCCAGCAAAAACAGGGTGTTGATAATCAGCACTACCGGGATGTTCCCCGCCAGAAACAGGCTTTGCAGGGTGCTCACAAAGTAGCGTGCCGGAATGATGTAGGTCACGGCACGGATCACCGCCGGCATACTGTCAATCTGGAAGATAAAGCCGGAGAGCATGATCGACGGCAGGAAGGCGGCATTAAGCGCCACCTGCGCGGCGTTAAACTGGTTGCGGGTGATGGTGGAGATCAGCAGCCCCATTCCCAGCGTGCTGAGTAAAAACAGGCTGGTAATAAAGAACAGCACCACCAGCGAACCGCGGTACGGCACGCCAAGAATAAATACCGAGACCAGCATACAGAGTAGCATCGCCAGCATGCCGAGGAAGTAGTAGGGGATCAGCTTGCAGAGCAAAAGCTCGACGCGCGTCACTTCGGTGGAGAGCAGCGCCTCCATGGTGCCGCGCTCCCATTCGCGGGCGATCACCAGCGAGGTGAGGATCGCGCCAATCACCGTCATGATGATAGTGACCGCACCCGGGATAATAAAATGCTGGCTGATGGCGGCGGGGTTAAACCAGTAGCGCGTCTGCACGTCAATCAGCGGTTCAAACTTCTCCCCCCGGTCTTCGGCGCGCTGCATCTGCCAGAGCTGCCAGATCCCCTCCGCATAGCCCTGCACGAAGTTGGCGGTGTTCGGTTCGCTGCCGTCGGTGATCACCTGAATTGGCGCATCGGCGCCCGGGCGTGCCATGTTGGCGGCGAAATCGACCGGGATGACGATCAGACCGCGAATTTTACCGGCCTGCATTTTCTGGATCAGTTCCTGCCGGTTGTCGCTGATGGTGGCATCGATGTAGGGCGAGCCGGTCATGGCGTGGGTGAAGTCCAGCGCCTCTTCGCTCTGCTGCTCCAGCAGGATCCCAACCCGCAGCTTGCTGGAATCGAGGTTAATTCCGTAGCCAAAAATAAACAGCAGCAGCAGGGGGATCACCACCGCAATCAGCCAGCTGCTGGGGTCACGCACAATCTGCCGCGTCTCTTTGACGCACAGGGCGCGCACCCGGCGCCAGGAGAGGGCGTTACTGCGCATGAGGATTCTCCTTATCCCAGTCGTGGATGAGGGTGATAAACGCCTGCTCCATGGTCGGGTCCGGCTGTGCGTCGTCGGCGGCCTGCGCTTTCAGGTCGTCCGGCGTGCCGTGGGCAATCAGCTTGCCGCGATAGACCAGCCCGATGCGGTCGCAGTACTCTGCCTCGTCCATAAAGTGGGTGGTGACCATCACGGTCACGCCTTTTTCCACCATGCTATTGATATGCAACCAGAATTCACGGCGGGTGAGGGGATCCACGCCTGACGTAGGTTCATCAAGAAAGAGGATATCGGGCTCGTGCATCAACGAACAGGCCAGCGCCAGCCGCTGTTTGAAGCCAAGCGGCAGCGCGTCGGTAGCGTGTGAGGCGATATCGGTCAGGCCAAAGGCGTCGCACATGCGGCCGATTTTCTCGTTCTGCGCCCGTCCCCGCAGGCCGTAGACGCCGGAGAAAAATCGCAGATTTTGCTCCACCGTCAGGTTGCCGTAGAGCGAAAACTTCTGCGCCATATAGCCCAGATGCTGGCGCGCCTTGCCGGAGCTGACTTTGAGATCCATGTTCAGCACCAGCGCTTTGCCGGAGGACGGTACCAGCAGGCCGCACATCATTTTAAAGGTGGTGGATTTCCCCGCACCGTTCGGCCCGAGCAGGCCAAATATCTCGCCGTGCTTCACGGCAAAATTGACGTTATCGGTGGCGGCGAAATCGCCAAATTTTTTGGTGAGCGATTTCGCTTCAATGACCGTTTCGCCCGGCGTGCCTTCCACCGTGTGCAGAATGGCGCCAAGCGGTGATTCTGAGGTTCCCGCCCCGCCCAGCAGATCGATAAACGCATCTTCAAAGCGCGGCGCGGTCTCTGTCATGTCGATTTCAGGCATCCCCTGCGCACGCCGGATATCGTCGGCGGTGGCCTCTTTTTTGAGGATCACGCGCACCGAACGGCCCTGAATCATCCCGTCGCTCACCTGGGGCAGCTTCAGCACCCGTTGCAGCAGCTTGCGGTTGGATTCCTGCGCGCTGTGTAGCAGAAAACTGCGCCCGGCCATGGTTTGCGTCAGCTCGGTGGGCTCGCCCTGATAGAGCAGTTCGCCTTCGTTCATCAGCAGCACGTCACGGCACTGCTCTGCTTCATCAAGGTAAGAGGTACTCCAGAGGATCAGCATGCCGTCACCCGCCAGCTCGTGCACCATCTGCCACAGCTCGCGGCGGGAAATCGGGTCCACGCCGACGCCGGGTTCATCCAGCAACAGCACCTTCGGTTCGCCCACCAGCGTACAGGCCAGCCCCAGCTTCTGCTTCATCCCGCCGGAAAGTTTGCCCGCCAGCCGATCGGTGAACGGGCCGAGGGAGGTAAACGCCAGCAGACGCTCGAAGGTTTTCTGCCGGGTTTCGCCGGTAACGCTGCGCAGATCGGCATACAGGTTGAGGTTTTCCATTACCGTCAGATCTTCATACAGACCAAACTTCTGCGGCATATAGCCGAGTATGCCGTGGAGCGCCGCGTCGTCTTTGATGGGATCGAGGCCAAGCACGCTGGCGCTGCCTTCATCCGGCTTCAGCAATCCCGCCAGCATCCGCATCAGCGTGGTTTTACCCGCGCCGTCCGGCCCCACCAGCCCGGTCACATAGCCTTTCTGAATCGTACAGTTCAGCGGCGCGACCGCCGGTTTAGCCATTCCCGGGAAGCGTTTGACCAAATTATTGAGCTGGATAACCGCATCATTCATGTTGTTCCCCGTCGTTTAAGGTCACGGTAACAGGCATGCCCTGACGCAGCGCGTCGTCCGCATCGGTGACGATGATGCGCAGGCGATACACCAGGTCGGTACGCAGATCCGGGGTTTCAACGGTTTTTGGCGTGAACTCGGCCGTGGGGGAGACGAAGCCCACTTTGCCGTGATACGGCTTGTCCGGGCGACCATCGGTGTAGAGCAGCAGTTCGCGGCCCGGCTGCATCTGGCCAAGATTCGGCTCATCAATGTAAGCGCGCACCCACACCGGACGGGTTAAGGAGAGCGTTAACACGGTGCTGCCCGCGCTGAGCATGCTGCCCGGCTCCACGGCGCGGGTCATCAGCGTACCGTCAGACGGGGCGATTAACGTGGTGTCGTGCAGATCCAGCTCCGCCTGGGCTAACTGCGCCTGCGCCTGCTCAAGGCTGGCCTTCGCCTGGGCAATGTCCTGCGCGCGGTTACCGGTGCGGTACTGGCTTAACTTATCCTGGGCAGATTTCAGCGTCGCCTGCGCCTGGTCGCGGGATGAGCGCGCATTTTCCAAGTCGTTGGCGGAAATGGTGCGGCTTTTCCATAAGCCTTGCTGACGGTTATAGAAATTCTGCGCATAGTCATAGGCGGCTTTTGCCTGCTTAACGGCAGCGGCCGCCTGGGCGATCTCTTCATCACGATAGCCCGCCAGCATCAGGTCGTACTGCGCCTGTGCGACGGCGACGCCCGCTTTTGCCTGCATCAACGCGTTTTCAAACGGGGCTTTGTCCAGCATCCCCAGCGTCTGCCCGGTTTTGATGGCATCGCCTTCGTCAACGCTCAGCGAGGCCAGCCGTCCGCCGACGCGGAAGCTCATGTTCACGGTGCGGATATCCACGTTGCCGTACAGCGTCAGGCCACGATCCTGCTGGCTCTGATACCACAGCCAGCCGCCTGTTCCCGCAGCAAGCAAGACAACAACCACCAGAATGATGGCGACAGGTTTTTTCATGACTTCTGGCTCCTTTGCGTTAAGCCTTGCAGGATCAGATCAACGTGACAGGTAATGACCTGGCTAATTTGCGCGGCTTTATCCTCATCGAATTGTGTCCAGCCCGTACGTAACAGGATGGTCTCACGCCCCAGACGGAAGGCGAGCACTTCGCCCAGCAGGGCGTGGGTATGCAAAATGGTGTCCGTATCGCTGGCGTCCCGTCCGGTATAGGCGGCGATCAGCCGGGTCAGATGGCTATGCATCGGGGCGATCACCTGATCGTGCACCAGCTGGTACGCGGCAGTGGGGGAGAGCTGCTCGCGGGAGATAAATTTGCTCAGGTTCAGCGTATCGTCGTGCGTCAGCAGGCGAATCATGTTGTGACAGGCGTTAAGGATCAGCTGGCGGATGGCAACCCGGTCCGGTTCTGTCTGGCTGAACAGCGCGGTGGCTTCTTCCACGTGTGGGCGAAAGCTGGTGCCGATAAAATCCGCGATCCACTGGGCGCAGGCGAGGTATAAATCCTCTTTTGAGCCAAAATAGTAGGTAATGGCCGCAATATTCTGCCCGGCCTGCGCGGCGATATCCCGCGTGGTGGCATGCAGACCATACTCGCCAAACTGCGCCAGCGCGGCGGCGATAAGCTGACTTTTCGCCTGTTCGCCTTTGGTTGTCGTTGGGGTTGTATTCATAGCAGCATTAAAAATTAATCAATCGATTGATTAAGATTATGCCTGATTTGCGCAAACGTCGAGTCATCGCCGGGGATATTTTATGCGCCACGTCACAAAAGCTGCTACACTCCGCTCCTTCGCGACATTGTGGTTTTTGTCCTTCTATTCGTTATATCTCCCTGAAAACTACACCTGTGATGGTCGGGGCGGTTCGGAGTTTTTATGTCTTTTGATTCCCTTGGTCTGAACCCGGAAATTCTGCGCGCCATCGCAGAGCAGGGCTACGTTGAGCCAACCCCTATTCAGCAGCAGGCTATCCCGGCCGTTTTGCAGGGCCGTGACCTGATGGCAAGCGCGCAGACCGGTACCGGTAAGACCGCGGGCTTTACCCTTCCGCTGTTGGAGCTGCTGGTAAAAAACCAGCCACACGCCAAAGGCCGTCGTCCGGTGCGTGCGCTGATCCTCACCCCAACCCGCGAGCTGGCGGCCCAGATTGGTGAGAACGTGCGTGAATACAGCCGCTATCTCAACATTCGTTCGCTGGTAGTTTTCGGCGGGGTAAGCATTAACCCGCAGATGATGAAGCTGCGCGGCGGCGTGGACGTGCTGGTGGCAACCCCGGGGCGTCTGCTGGATCTGGAACACCAGAACGCGGTGAAGCTCGATAACATCGAAATTCTGGTGCTGGACGAAGCCGACCGTATGCTGGACATGGGCTTCATCCACGATATTCGTCGCGTGCTGGCGAAGCTGCCGACGCGTCGTCAGAACCTGCTCTTCTCCGCGACCTTCTCCGACGAGATCAAGGCGCTGGCGGAAAAGCTGCTGCATAACCCGCTGGAAGTGGAAGTCGCGCGCCGCAACACCGCCTCCGAGCAGGTGACGCAGCACGTGCACTTTGTAGATAAGAAGCGCAAGCGGGAACTGCTCTCCCAGATGATCGGCCAGGGCAACTGGCAGCAGGTGCTGGTCTTTACCCGCACCAAGCACGGCGCCAATCACCTGGCGGAACAGCTGAATAAAGATGGCATCCGCAGCGCGGCCATTCACGGCAACAAGAGCCAGGGCGCGCGTACCCGCGCGCTGGCAGACTTCAAGTCTGGCGACATACGCGTGCTGGTGGCAACCGACATCGCCGCACGCGGTCTGGATATCGAAGAGCTGCCGCACGTGGTGAACTACGAGCTGCCAAACGTGCCGGAAGATTACGTTCACCGTATCGGCCGTACCGGACGCGCGGCGGCAACCGGGGAAGCGCTCTCTCTGGTTTGCGTGGATGAGCACAAGCTGCTGCGCGACATCGAACGCCTGCTGAAGAAAGAGATCCCGCGTATTGAAACCCCGGGCTATGAAGTTGACCCGTCAATCAAAGCCGAGCCAATTCAGAACGGTCGTCAGGGTGGCGGGCGCGGTCAGGGCGGCGGTGGTCGCGGTCAGCAGCCGCGTCGTGCCGAAGGCGGCGCGCCGAAATCTTCGGGCAAACCGCCGCGTCGTAATAACGACAGCAAACCGGCCGGTGAAAACCCATGGCGTAGCGGCGAAGGGAAACCGGCAGGCGAGGGGCAGCGCCGACGCCGCCCGCGTAAGCCTGCTAACCCGCAGTAATCTGGAAGCCCGGTCGTAAAGCCGGGCTTTTCTTTTTGCGGCAGCGGAGAGAAAGTGCCACAATAGTGGCTGTTTATACAGTATTTCAGGTTTCCGATGGCTTTAACCGCTGCGCTCAAGGCGCAAATTGGCGCATGGTATAAGGCGCTACAACAGCAGATCCCCGATTTTATTCCCCGAGCCCCGCAGCGGCAGATGATTGCCGACGTGGCAAAAACGCTCGCCGGGGACGACGGGCGACATCTGGCGATTGAAGCCCCGACCGGCGTCGGGAAAACCCTGTCGTATCTTATTCCCGGCATTGCCATCGCGCGGGAAGAAGATAAAACGCTGGTGGTCAGTACCGCTAACGTGGCCTTGCAGGATCAGATCTTCAGCAAAGATTTGCCGCTGCTGCGCAAAATTATCCCCGATTTACGGTTTACCGCCGCCTTTGGTCGCGGGCGCTACGTCTGTCCGCGCAATCTGGCGGCTCTGGCCAGCAGTGAACCCTCCCAACAGGATCTGCTCGCGTTTCTTGATGACGAGCTGACGCCAAACAACAAGGCGGAGCAGGAGCAGTGCGCAAAGCTGAAGGCCGATCTCGACGGTTACAAGTGGGACGGCCTGCGGGATCACACCAACCAGGCGATCGGCGACGACCTGTGGCGCAGGCTCAGCACCGATAAAGCAAGCTGCCTGAACCGTAACTGTCACTACTATCGCGAGTGCCCGTTCTTTGTCGCCCGGCGTGAGATTCAGGAAGCGGAGGTGGTTGTCGCCAACCACGCGCTGGTCATGGCTGCACTGGAGAGTGAAGCGGTCCTGCCGGAGCCCAAAAACCTGCTGCTGGTGCTCGATGAAGGCCATCATCTGCCCGACGTGGCGCGAGATGCGCTGGAGATGAGCGCGGAAATTACCGCCCCGTGGTTTCGCCTGCAACTGGATCTGTTCTGCAAACTGGTGGCAACCTGCATGGAGCAGTTCCGTCCGAAAACCACGCCGCCGCTGGCGGTTCCGGAGCGGTTGAGCGAGCACTGTGAAGAGGTGTACAGCCTCATCGCCTCGCTGAATAACATCCTTAACCTGTATCTCCCCGCCACCCAGGAGGCGGAACATCGCTTTGCGATGGGTGAGTTGCCGCAGGAAGTGATGGAGATTTGCCAGCAGCTGGCGAAGCACCTGGAAAAGCTGCGCGGGCTGGCGGAGATGTTCTTAAACGATCTCAGCGAGAAAACCGGTACCCACGACGTGGTGCGTTTGCACCGCATTCTGCTGCAAATGAATCGCGCGCTGGGGATGTTTGAAGCGCAGAGCAAACTCTGGCGGCTGGCTTCGATGGCGCAGGCGTCCGGCGCGCCGGTGACTAAGTGGGCCACCCGCGAAGTACGAGACGGGCAGGGACATCTCTTCTTCCACTGCGTGGGCATCCGCGTGGCCGATCAGCTGGAAAAGCTGATCTGGCGCAGCGTGCCGCACGTGGTAGTGACGTCAGCGACTCTGCGTTCCCTGAACAGCTTTTCAAGGTTGCAGGAGATGAGCGGCCTGAAAGAGAAAGCGGGCGACCGCTTTGTGGCCCTGGACTCGCCGTTCAACCACTGTGAGCAGGGCAAGCTGGTCATTCCGCGCATGAATTATGAGCCGCTTATCGATAACGAAGAGCAGCATATTGCGGAAATGGCGGCCTACTTCCGCGAGCAGGTTGAGAGTAAAAAATACCCCGGTATGCTGGTGCTGTTTGCCAGCGGTCGGGCGATGCAACGCTTCCTGGAGCACGTCACCGATCTGCGCTTACTCCTGCTGGTGCAGGGCGATCAGCCGCGCTATCGGCTGGTGGAAACCCACCGTAAACGCATTGATAACGGCGAGCGCAGCGTGTTGGTGGGGTTACAGTCCTTTGCGGAAGGGCTTGATTTGAAAGGCGACTACCTGACGCAGGTGCATATCCATAAAATCGCCTTCCCGCCCATCGACAGCCCGGTGGTGATCACCGAAGGCGAATGGCTGAAAAGCCTTAACCGTTATCCGTTTGAAGTGCAAAGCCTGCCTGCAGCGTCGTTTAACCTGATTCAGCAGGTCGGGCGCTTGATCCGTAGCCACGGCTGCTGGGGCGAGGTGGTGATTTATGACAAACGACTGCTCACCAAAAACTACGGCCAGCGGCTGCTGAATGCGCTGCCGATCTTCCCGATTGAGCAGCCGGACGTGCCGGAAGTAAAAAAACGCCCGACAAAACTGGCTGCCGGGCGTCGAAAAAGCTTCCGTGCTAAGGGGCGCGGTCCTACTGGTAAGTGAAGGTCACCTGGATCACGCTGCTGAACGTGCCGGCAGAGATGGGCATCGAGGTGGCGTAATAGCGTGCGGCCAGCGGGAACGTGGCCGTGTGGTCTGACGGGTTTATGGCAGCGTTAAAGGCGGCCTGCGGGGCAATCAGTATCTTGTCCTGACGATCTGCCAGCTCCAGTGCCAGCCCCTTTGCGCTACCGAGATTGGCAAATTTGGTGGGATGGGTGCTGTCGGCCTGACCGTAGAAAAAGGCGGTGGCAAGCGCCAGCGTGGCCGGGCAGTGCGACACCGAAAGGGAAAAGTCCTTCCACTCGCCGGTATCGCCCACGTCTTTAAAACTACCCGATGCCGCCTGGCCTAAGTCCACCGTCAGGTTGCGGCTGGCACTGTCAATGACGCACGTGTTGGCGTAAATGTTACCCGTCATCTGGATCTGTATATCATCGGCGTGGGCCTGGGCGATCAGCCCCAGCGCGAGAATCAATGCGGTTTTTTTCATGACGTTCACTTATAAGCGAGGGTGATGGTTGCCACAGTATTGGCTGGCCCGGGGGTGACTACATTGCTGACCTGCTCGTAGCGAACCTCAAACGGGATCACCAGCGTTTCGTTGGCTACGGCCTGATTTTGGGTACTTACATAGGTACCGAAGGTGGCGAGATGGTCATCAAATAGCATTCTTACTCCGACGCCTGTAGCCATGCCGGTCTGCTGCGTGAGTTTGATCACCCCCTCAAATGCTGTGTCATATCCATTCGCGCTGGTGATTTTTAGCTCAGGCTGTACGGTTGTGTCACAGTTGACGGTGATATTAAATTTTTGAGCAGGGCTGGATAAAAAACCTACGCTGATGAAATCACTGACGGGAAAATCGCCCAAATTAACGGTGAGATTTTTCGGTAAAACGGAGCAGGTGACCTGATGAAGAATAACATTACCTGCATAGGCGATGTGGTTAGGGTTGCCGATCCCTTCATGGCCGAAAACGCCAATGCCAAATTCGGTTTGAGACTGCACCAGCGTACCGGATGTCACGGTGTCACTCGTTTTAACCAGCTCAAGCGTTATTTCAAAGCTAAAAGTCTGTGTTCCATCGGTAGAGACGTAGCCAACAGGCGTTCCACGTGAATCGCACTGCACGCCGCCAGCGCCGCTAATTCGCTGCCCGTGATCATTCATCAATGCTACGCCAATCCCCGGCACACCGGATTCGTATACCCCCCTGAGCCCTGGCATTTCCGCTCCGGTGCCGTAGTAGCAGGAGACAATCTCCAGGCCGCTGTCGGTACTCTGATCGCAATGCCCGGCAACATGAACGCTCTGCTCTGTACCCGGGATAGTTGCGCCAACTGCCAGCGTCGTCGGGACAGAAATGGATGCCACGTTGATCATTTTGGGGAGATCCGGCGTGGTGCAGGTCGCCTTCGCATGCGGCATGAATAACGCAGCGGTTCCCAGAATCAGTAAGAAAAAGCACTGTTTAATCATTTGCATAATGTTTTGCCTTTAGGGGAGATCAGTGACACTGCGCGGCAGCGTTAATGATGCTGGTTTTCGCTTTCTCATCCGTGAGCACATAGTCAGCGACGCAATGCTCGTTTGCCTCCTGTCCCCAGGAAACGCGGAGATGCCCTTGCTGTGGCAGACCCGAGAGATAGGTCTGGCCGTCATTCCCGACGATAAATTCGCTGTCCTTGTCCTCGGTGGTAACCGTTGCGCCGAACGGCAGCGGTTTACCGTTTTGCGTGAGCGTCATCAGGACGCGATTGCCCACGCGCGTCGTGAAGCTGGCGCGCACAATGGCTCCGCGGGTTGGCGTCACAATTTGTGCCGCATGGGTGACGTCGGCGTCCTCCGGCAGCGTTTCCGTATCCAGCGCAATAGTGTTGTGGCGATACGCGGTGACGAACGGTACGACGGTGTAGCCGCGGAAGTCGGTTTCAACGCCGGTCTGGTTAGTGATATGCGTGCCGTGCGTACCCGGGGCTTTCACGAGCGCAATGGTCTCACCGAGCGGCTGGCTCAGCGTGATGCCGTTTGCATGGGCAATCACGCCTCCCTGCAAGCCGACGTTCAGTGTTTGCTGATATTTATCCTGACTGACGCCACCGCTCACTTCACCGTATGTCGCTTTGTAGTCGGCGTTAACGCTGGTGGAGTTACCGCTGCCGGTGCTGCTCAGCCCCTCCTGGAGATTCCAGTTCAGGTTGTCTTCTTTCAGGGCCGTACCGTTCAGGCCGATGTTCTGCGTGGTGCCATCTTTCGTGTTGTTCAGGTTGTACGTGGCCCAGGTGTTATGCATCCAGCGCTCCAGCGGAACCGAAACGCTCAGCGAGAACTGGTTGTCGTTCGTCACCGCATTACCGTCCAGATCGCTGTCGTGGGTGTTTTTGTTCATGCTGTAGCTAAGGCTGTAGCTAACGCCGTGCCAGCTGTTGTTGTAGCTGACGCTCATGGAGGTCATGTCCTGGTTCTGGCTCCAGTAGGTTTCCTTCACCATGCTCAGCGTGACCGATCCCCAGCCTTCTGGTAGCGTCTGGTCGATGGTGGCTTCGGTACGGGCGCGGCGCTGCTGTGGCGCAGACCAGTTATCGGCGCGGGTATACGACTCCATGGTGTCGTCCAGGGTGTAAAACCCCTTGCTGTTGTAGCGATAGCCCGCAAGCGAAAAGTTGGTGCCTGAACCGGCGAAATCTTTGCTGTAGCGTACGCGCCACGATTTGCCTGTGCTGGACTGCTGTTTTTTCAGCAGGGCTCTGGCGCGAGTCACGTCAATGGAGAACGCCCCTAAATCGCCCATGTTTTTCCCGGCGCCTATCGCCTGCGACTGATAATGACTGCTCTGCTGTACGCCGCCGTAGGCCGTGAAGCCGTGGGGTAAACCATAGATGGCGCTCCCCTGAGCAAACGGGGTCTTTTCAACATCTTTGTCATAAGAACGATAACGCCCGGCAGTTACGCTGTAGCGCAGGTTTTTTTCACGCTGCAATACCGGAACGGAGGCAAACGGCACCACGAAATGACTTTCGCTGCCGTCAGTTTCTTTCACCGTGACCTGGAGGTCGCCGCTGCTGCCGGTGGGGTAGAGATCGTTAATTTCGAAGGCCCCCGGCGCGACCGTGTTCTGATAAATCACGTACCCGTTCTGGCGCACCATCACCAGCGCGTTGCTGTGGGCGGTGCCACGAATAATAGGCGCATAGCCTTTTTCGCTGTCGGGAAGCATGTCGTTATCGGATTTCAGCTCCACGCCGGTGTAAGGGACACTGTCAAAAACATCAGCAGGTGATGAGCTCTGGCCAACGGTGATATCGCTTTTCATCGCCACAATATCGCGTTGCGCATAGGTATAAACGGAGGTGAATTTCTGTTCCTCCTCATTGCCTGTGGTGCTGCGATTCCAGGTGGAATAGTTGCGAAGGCGCCATGCGCCAACGTTTAAACCCGGACGCAGGTTCACGTACTGGCTACTGCTATCCTCTTCACCCTGCTGGCGCGCATGGCTCTGGCTGGCGTTGACGCTGTAATTAAGCAGGCCCGCGTTGATCCCTTCGTCAAACTCTTTCGGGTCGATGTAACCGCGTGGCACCTGTCCGAGCGCCTTTTGCGGAATGCTCAGCAGCAGCTGCTGGTTGCGAACGTGAAAGATTGCAGATGAAGCAGGGATGACACCTAAATCGGCACACTGGCCTTTGGCCATGAGCTGAGGAAACTTTTGGGTCCTGATACCGAGGCTTTTTAACTCACCCATGCTAAAGCAAGGTTGTAACGTGTCGTTGCCCTGCGAATCTTTCTCAAGCGTAAAGGTCACGTTGCGGGTATCAATTTTATTATTATTGATAAACACCGCGACCTCATATTTCCCCGGTGCCTGGCCGGGACCTTTTTCATAGACGGACAGATCGGTTTTACCCTGCTGGGGATTATCAATATCCAGCAGGGCGGGGTTAAAATAATCATCAGCCATAACTTGCTGCGCAAAGATGGCTATTGCCAGGCCACAGAGAATGACCAGCAATGAAGACATTCGGCAGGTGAACGGCTTTTTGTGGCTGTACATGATTAATTTATTACCGGAACAATTAATGAACGGATTTCGACCAGGAATGGCTGATGCTGCCGTAATCATTAATAATGGAATACGTCATGTTTGAGCCCCCGACATTACCCGGTATGGCAAAATGTGTTTCTGATTTCGGAACAGCCCAGGTCGCTTTTGTGACTTTCTGACCGTTAAGCGTGACGGTCTGGAAATTCATATAGAAAGGCGTAGGGTTATTCACCACCAGGTCGTTACCTTCGCGATGCCATTCAAGCTTATCCGCCACATCTTCTGGTCGGCCTTTTACCGCGGACGGGCGATACAGCAATTTAATGCGGGTATTAATGGCAATTTGCAGCGTATTTACTCCCTCAACGTGTTTTGAGGAAGGGATCGCTTTGATATTCAACCAGTACAGAGATTCCCTGTCTTCCGGTAAATTTCCGCCCGTGCGTACCACGCGCAGAACGTTATCTTCTTTTGCATCCAGACGGAAAAGCGGCGGGGTGATCAGGAATGGGGCTTTGGCCGGGTTTTTACCGCCAGAATCGACCCAGGACTGTACCAGATAATCCGTCGTATCCGGGTTTGACAGGCCAAGAGATGATTCCTTTTTATCTCCTTGATAGACCAGCCGGGTACCATTAATCACGACACCCGCATGTGCAGAGGCTGCTATCAGTAAAAGAGTGCTCAGTAAATAACCGTGGCGCATAAAGATTTCTCAATAAATAGAAGAGATATTAATGCCCGCAAAAGCATTAATATCTCAGGATTGATAAGATCAGTTATAAATAACGGTGAAAGTCGATACAGAGTTGGCAGGGCCTGCGGTAATGGCGGCCTGAGTTTGAATATAACGCGCACCGAATTCCAGGTCGTTAACTGCCGTGCCGGAGGCTAAAGGATATTGCTGCGAAGGCGTATACAGAGTGACAGGCTGCCCGGAAGCATCCATCAACTGAATGGCTACACCGGTTGCCGCATCGGTATCTGGCGTTAATGCCAGCGCGGCATTATTATCCGCATCCGGGGTACCACCGAAGTTAATCGCAGCCGAGGTCACTGTTTCCGGACAATTGGTTAACTTAATATCAAACTTCGTTGATGTGCTGGTAGAGCCTGCGCCGGTAAATACCGTTTTAGACACCTTACCCAACTGAACGTTTAATGGATTACTTAATCCATTCACGACCTGGCAAGCAGAATCGATAATTTCACCGGTGAAATTAATCTGACCTTCACCGTTAGTTGCCGCAAATGCGGATGCAGAACATCCCACCGTTGCGGCGATAAAAAAACCTAATGCAACCTTGTTCATAGTTAATCCTGATGTGATTCTGGTAAAAGCGTTGCCTGGACGTTTTTACCGCTGACCCTTGATGATTTTTCGATGTTTATTTAATCAAAAAAAGGGTCGCTGCGGATCTTTTGTCCCAATCACAAATAATGTAAATAGTGCTTGAGTTTAATTTTTTTATATGAAAACAGCAGGTTGATAATGATCACAAAACACTATCGGGTCTGTGTTCATCGGGCTATATTGTTAACAAGATAATGCAGTCAGGAGAAATGTCGTGGATTACCGCAAAATTATCAAAGAGGTAGGGCGTGGGAAAAACCACGCTCGCGATCTGGACCAGGAAACAGCCCGCGCGTTGTACACGCATATGCTGAATGGCGACGTGCCGGAACTGGAAATGGGCGGCATTTTGATTGCGCTGCGTATTAAAGGGGAAGGTGAGGCGGAGATGCGCGGCTTTTATGAGGCCATGCAGTCGCAGACCATGCGCTTAACCCCGCCCGTCACGAAGCCGATGCCAGTTGTGATCCCGACCTACAACGGCGCGCGTAAGCAGGCAAACCTCACGCCGCTGCTGGCTATTCTGTTGCAGAAACTCGGTTTCCCGGTAGTAGTGCATGGCGTGAGCGAAGATCCGACGCGCGTGCTGACAGAAACCATCCTGGCGTTGTTAGGTATTGAACCGACCCTCCATGCCGGTCAGGCACAGGCAAAGCTGGAGGGGAATCAGCCGGTCTATATCCCCGTTAGCGCGCTCTGCCCACCGCTGGAAAAGCAGCTGGACATGCGCTGGCGCATGGGCGTACGTAACAGCGCTCACACCCTGGCGAAGCTGGCGACGCCGTTTGCCGAAGACGCCGCGCTGCGTCTTTCCAGCGTCTCCCATCCGGAATACGTGACGCGAGTCGGGCAATTCTTTGCCGAAATCGGTGGACGCGCGCTGCTGATGCACGGTACAGAAGGCGAGGTTTACGCCAACCCGCAGCGTTGTCCACAGCTGATGCTGATTGAGCCCGCCGGGACGCGGGTCGTTGTCGAACGTGGGGAAGAGAACAGAGATGCGATCCTGCCTGAGTCGAAAGATCCGCAGGTCACCGCGCGCTGGATTGTGCAGTGTCTGGCCGGGAAGGTGCCGGTTCCGCAGTCAATCAAGCTGCAAATGGCCTGCTGCCTGCTGGCTGCAGGGGAAGTCGAGTCCGTGGAAGCCGGGTTGCAGCGCGTGGCGCAGTCATTTTAAGCAAAAAAAAGCCCGTCCAGTGGCGGACGGGCAAACAAGGGTAACAACAACAGGGTCAATGAGGGTTGGAGCATCTCACCAGAGGGTATGGCGAGGGTGGAGCATAATTTGTTCGATTACTTGTAGATAACCGCAGTACCGCTCAGTTTGTTATTACCGTTAGTGGAAGTGATGGTGTATCCACTTGCGCCCGCGGCGGCAGCTTTTTCAGCCAGTTTTGCTTCCAGACCGTCCAGCGTGGTCGCGCCTTCAGCACTCACCACACCGATTTTGTTCAGATCCTGTGCCTGAGTAGAGGAGACTGGCTCTACAGCGAAAGCGCCGAAAGACAGAGCGGACAGGGCAACAGCGGCAACAGCATATTTGATGGTTTTCATAGGTCAATTCTCGCAGGTTATTCTGTTAAGGGGACGATGTTCCGTCGATGTGATAAGTATCACGCTTTTTAGCGGAAGATAAAATCGAAGAGAATTGACGTGGTTGGTCAAAAAAATTGAATGACAAATAACTTATTGATTATTAATAAAATCAGAAGCGCAATTGACACTTCTTGCGGATACGCTTTACAGACACAATCAGAAGGGCACGTTTTGCTACGCGCTTCGCTGAAAGTCGTGAGCGTAAAGTAAACTGTTGGTGCGGTTAACTACGGTAAAGGAAAGTCAACGTAACTGGCTGTCTTTCGATCCTCTACGATTATATCCTGAATGTGAAGCATTTTTTGAATCTTTCTCCTGCTGACAGGTGATGCAAAGCCGCACCCCGGGAATGGCTTTACGTCGTGCCTCAGGAATGGGATCCCCGCACTCTTCGCATTCCGTCAAACTTTCGCCGCGCGGAATTTCACCGCGAGCACGCGCAACCGCATCTTCAATGGTACTGTTGATCTGTTCGTTAACGGCGTCGTCATTCGCCCAGCCGGAAGCCATGATGTTCTCCTGAAAGGGTCAAGTCATGCATTTTAATATGGGGTGAAAAAACGCACAGTCAAGGCGCAGGCAGAGAGAACTGCATCTGCCGGGCAGATGCAGTTTGGAAGGCGGTAAGTTATTTATAGATAGTCGCTGTACCGTACATATGGTTATCGCCACCGGCGGCGTTCACCACGAAGCCTTTAGCGCCTTCCTGACGAGCTTTTTCGGCCAGCTTGTCCTGAAGGTCATCAAGGTTGCTTGCCCGGCTGACAGAGACCGTCCCAGCCGCGCGTAGCTGGCTGGTGTCGGTACTGTCGGTCAGAGGTTGAACGGACAAGGCAGAAAATGATGCGCCTGCCAGCGCACCCGCAATAATAAAGGTCAGATACTTTTTCATAATCACATCCTCAGGGGAAACAACAGGTGATTCCTGTTAAGTTTAGAAGCCCGATGCGTGTGATTTAGCGCAAAAATTTGATGATGATCTGCTTATTTTTTGAACGATAAATTCTGACAATTTGTTGACAGATCATAGACATACAGGTCGCTGATTTTTGTCGTGTTTTTGTGCGACTCAGACAGATATTTACCCCCGCGCCGTCACAGGGTATCTTACGCGGCTGTTTAAAGGAGAATGCCATGACTTCCCACAAGCCGGGATTGCACCCGCGTAACCGCCACCGTAGCCGCTACGATATGAAAGCCCTGTGTCTGAGCTGCCCTGAATTGCAGGGTTTTATCGTTCAGACACCAGCCGGTGAACCGTCGGTAAACTTTGCCGATCCGCTGGCGGTTAAAACGCTGAACAAAGCGCTGCTGGCCCATTTTTATGGTGTGACGCACTGGGACATCCCTGATGGCTTTCTCTGCCCGCCGGTCCCGGGCCGTGCGGATTACGTCCATCATCTTGCCGATCTGCTGGCGGATGACCACGATGGCGTAGTGCCGAAACAGGCTACCGTCCTTGATATCGGTACGGGCGCGAACCTGATCTACCCCCTGATAGGCGCACATGAGTACCAGTGGCGATTTACCGGCAGCGAGATCGGTGATGAGGCCTTCGCCAGCGCGCAGGCCATTATCAACGCTAACCCGGGGTTAAGCCGGGCCGTTCGTCTGCGTCGTCAGAAGGATGCCGCTGCTATTTTCAACGGCATAATTCATAAGAACGAACAATATGATGCCACCCTGTGCAACCCGCCATTCCACGACTCCGCCGCGTCCGCGCGTGCGGGAAGTGAACGCAAGCGGCGTAACCTGGGCCAGGCCGAAGATGGCGCGCTGAACTTTGGCGGCCAGCAGCAGGAGCTGTGGTGCGAGGGCGGGGAAGTGGCCTTTATTCTGCGCATGATTGCCGAGAGTAAAGGCTTCGGTCGTCAGGTGAAATGGTTTACCACGCTGGTCTCTCGTGGCGATAACCTGCCGCCGCTTTACCGCGCGCTGACCGACGTCGGGGCGGTGAAAGTGGTTAAAAAAGAGATGGCGCAGGGCCAGAAGCAGAGCCGCTTTATTGCCTGGTCCTTTATGGACGATAACAAACGTCGCAAATAACACCCCATCGTAGGCCGGGTAAGGCGAAGCCGCCACCCGGCTCGGTTACAGCGTCGGCTCCTGCGGAGGGAGCGGCGAAGCGGGCGGCGACAATACCTGATACGTCTGCACCGGCGCTCTCACGTTCGCCAGATCGAAGTGTTTTTTCACCATGCTGTCGAGAGCAAAGCGCACCGTCCACTGCTTAAGCGGCTGGGTGGTGAACGACACGCGCAGGGTAAAGGCAGTGTTCGTCAGCCCGACGATGCCCGCAAACGACGGCTCACCAATTACCAGCCCGCGAATATCCTCCATCTCCATCAGTTCGCTCACCGCATCCCGCAGCGCCTGTTTCGCCTTATCTGCATCTTCGTGACGATCGACATCATAATTCGCCACCACCGAACCAATGCCGCGCACAAAGTTGGCAAAGGTGGTGATCGATGACCACGGAATAATGTGGTACGCCCCGGTATCCTGACGTACGCCGACGGAGCGAATGGACATCCTCTCCACCGTGCCGGTAAGCGGTCCGATGGTCACCAGATCCCCGGTGTTCATCCCGTTCTCAAACTGGATAAAAATGCCGGTGATAATATCCTTCACCAGCGTCTGCGAACCAAAGGAGATCGCCAGTCCCAGGGCACCGGCACCCGCCAGCAGTGGGGCGATATTTACGCCGATTTCCGACAACACAATCATGATGGTAATGGTGCTAATGATCACCGCCAGCGCGTTGCGGAACAGCGTCAGCAGTGTGCGGGCGCGGGCGCTTGGCAGGGGCCTGCCGTGGACATCCGACACCAGACGGTTTTCGATAAGGCTTGCCAGCAGCGTCCAGCCGACGGCGGAGAAGAACAGGATCAGCGCGATACGAATAAGAATATCGACGGTCTTTTCCCCGGCGCCGTTATGCAGCCAGTTCCAGAAATCAAACAGTCCCCACGCATTCAGCAGCAGCATAATTGCCACGCAGACCGTCAAAATACGCGCCACCTTCAGCGACACCGATGTCCAGCCATTTACCCGTTTTTGCAGCTCGGGGTAATTACGCTGAACCTGCGGCGACAGGGTGATCGTCTTCGACAGCCAGCGGGAGAGCAGGCCAGAAACAAAGGCCGCGATGCCGATAATCGCCAGGCTTTTGAACGTCGCCCCCATCATAAATTTCAGGCTGTTGCCCGGATCGAACAGCGAGAAGAAACACAGCACAATAAAATAGGCGCTGGCCAGCCAGTGCCACACCAGCGCAAAGGCGCGTATAAAGAGGCTGAAAAAGGAGAGGGAGCGATCGGCCAGGTGAAGCAGACTGTCGGTGATCGCTTTTTTATTGTGGAAGATGAGGTACAGCGCCCAGACGGTAATACAGAGCATGATCAGCACGTTCGCCAGGGCCCCGAACTGCACGTTAACCTGGTTGGAAATAATCGGGACGGCGACCAGCAGGCCATAGCCGATCAACCCGCTCAGCACGCTGAGCCGAACCGCCCAGTATTTGGCGCTCCGATCCGAAATGGCGAACGGGCGAAGTTCCGGCACGCGCGGACAGAATATTAACCGCAGGAGCGCCTTAAAGAACTCGATCAGGGCAAAGGCGTTCAGGAACAGCCCCTGCTGAAAGGCGATGGTTTTGTTCCCGGTATTAAGACGGTCGGCCAGCATCTGGCCGACAAACAGCGTCATCGCCAGCAGCAGCAAATCGATGATAAAGGCCCCGGTAATCATTGCCGGAAGATGCAGCCAGCTGCTTTTATGCTGATTCTTTTTACGTCCCCAGTGGCCCATCTTCCGGTAAAGCGGCCAGACAGACAGGCGCAACAGCCAGTAAAAAATGAATACCGCGGCGGCCAGAATAGAAAACTGGGTCGCGGCTGCAGAAAAGGTGTGGGGATTAAAAGGCTTATGCGAGGTGCCAACAAGGTTGCGATAGAGCTGGGCAAAACGCGACGACAGGGCTTCCCCGTAGCGGCGACTGATATCGGTGACGTTTTCCAGTACCGTCTTTTCGTCTTCGACTTCCGGCGGCGCGATAGTCGGAACCGGATCCTGAGGCGGTGTGGCGGCCACTTTCCTCAGCTGATCGATAAGCTCCTGCCGGGACGTGTCGTTCTCAAGCACGTCGGCAAGTGCGCTGTAAGCGGCTTTTTTCTTTTCAGCGTCGGGTTCTGGCGGCGCATTTTGCTGGGTGGCGGTGGCTCCGGTGGTGACGCCGGGAATGGTTACAGCAAGTGATGGCGCGCTAAACAGGGTAAACAGTAGCAACAGGATCCACGGCACGGCGTCCTCCGACAAAAATATCGTGCAAAATGATAAGTATAGAGCGCGCGGAGCGGAGGGGAGTTTTTGGGAACAATCCGGCATAAAAAAGCCGGGCATGCCCGGCTCTGTGTATGGCTATCAGGAGACGTGTTGCAGGAACTCCTGAAGGCGCTGGCTAGGTGGGTTCGCAATCAGCGCCTGCGGATTACCGTCTTCCGCGATGCGGCCCTTATCAATGAAGATCAGACGGGACGCCACTTTTTCGGCAAAGCCGATTTCGTGGGTAACGATCACCATCGTCATGCCTTCTTCTGCCAGATCCTGCATCACTTTCAGCACCTCGTGACGCAGCTCCGGGTCGAGTGCGGACGTTGGCTCATCAAACAGCATCATCTTTGGCTTCACCGCCAGCGCACGGGCAATGGCCACGCGCTGCTGCTGGCCACCGGACAGCTCGGAAGGATAGTGGTGTGCACGCTCCGCCAGACCCACTTTCGCCAGCAGATCTTTTGCCAGCGTTTCTGCCGCCGCTTTGCTGGCCCCACGCACGCGCAAAGGACCGAACATCACGTTTTCCAGCGCCGTCAGGTGCGGGAACAGGTAGAACTGCTGGAACACCATGCCCGCTTCCTGGCGGATCAGGCGCTCGTCCACTTTCGGATCGTTCACCTTCAGACCATCGACGATCAAATCGCCGCTGGTGATCTCCTCGAGCTTGTTAATACAGCGCAGCAGGGTGGATTTTCCGGAACCCGACGGCCCGATGATCACCACCACTTCACCCTGCCTGATGTTCAAATCGATATTGTGCAGCACCTGGGTTGGACCAAAGTGCTTGGAAACATTTTTAAATTCAATCACAGGATTTTCATCCTTCTTTCAAGACGACGCAGAACAAAGCTCAGGACAAGCGTGATAATCAGGTAGACAACGGCGACCGCACTCCAGATTTCCAGGGCGCGGAAGTTACCCGCGATGATCTCCTGGCCCTGACGGGTCAGCTCGGCCACGCCGATAACAATAAACAGCGAGGTGTCTTTAATGCTGATGATCCACTGGTTGCCCAGCGGCGGCAGCATGCGGCGCAGCGCCAGCGGCAGGATCACGTGACGGATCGTTTCGCGACGGGAAAGACCTAACGCCAGGCCAGCTTCGCTGAAGCCTTTATGAATCGACAGCACCGCACCGCGGGTGATTTCCGCAATGTAGGCGCCGGAGTTGATCATAATGGTGACGACAGCTGCGCTGAACGGGTCAATGCGCAGATCGTTGAAGGCCATCGGCAGGGCGAAGTAGATAAACATGACCTGCACCACAATGGGGGTGCCGCGGATCACTTCGATGAAAACCAGTGCGATGTGGTTTGCAATCCAGCCGCCGTAGGTGCGGGCGAAACCGGCCACCAGACCGATAATTAACCCGCCAACCAGACCGAGGACCGAAATCCACAAGGTCATTTTAGCGCCTTCAAGCAAGAGAGGAATGGCAGGCCAGATGGCGCTCCAGTCAAACTGCATGATGTATTCCTGTATACCGTGGTGAAAAACGAAAAACGTAGGCCCGGTAAGCGGTAGCGCCACCGGGCGTTACAAACCTGAAGTCAGGTGAAATTATTTAGGCTCGGTACCGAACCATTTTTTGTAGATTTCGTTATAGGTGCCGTTCTCTTTCAGGGTTTTCAGCGCGCCGTTAACTTTATTACGCAGGTCGTCGCTGCCTTTCGGGAACGCAATACCGTACTGCTGAGCTTCCAGAGAATCACCTACCGCTTTGAACTTGCCGTTACCGGCGGTTTTGATGAAGTAAAGGATGTTAGGCGTGTCGTGCAGCACCGCGTCTGCGCGGTTGGTGCCCAGTTCCATGTAAGCGTTGTCGATGTTCGGGAACTGACGCAGGTCTTTGGTTTTGATATTGGCTTTCGCGTAATCAACGGAACCGGTGCCGCTCTTCACGGCGACCACTTTACCGTCGAGATCTTTCACGCTTTTCACGTCGTTGTTATCCGCTTTCACCATCACCAGCAGGCCGCTTTTGTAGTAGCCGTCAGAGAAATCGATCGCTTTTTTACGTTCTTCGGTAATGGTGATGCCCGCCAGCGCCAGGTCAACGTTTTTGGTTTGCAGTGCCGGGATAATGCCGCTGAAATCCATTGGCTTCAGGGTGTAATCCAGTTTGAGTTCTTTTGCGACAGCGGCCCACAGATCAACGTCAAAACCAACGTATTTATCACCCTGTTTGAATTCAAACGGTACGAACGCCGTGTCAGTCGCCACAACCAGTTTGTCGGCAGCCTGCGAGGACACCGCAAACGCCAGGGTAAGTGCAGCCAGTGAAACTTTTAATACAGACTTCATAGCATTTCCTTTTATATCCACGGGGCGATCCCCTGCGAGAACCTCAGGCACAATGAAAAAATCGTGCCAGTTTTACAAGCTGTTGTTTTGCAAAGGGGATAATGTCACGCATTGCACAAAAAGCGTGGCAATTCTGTCAGGTTGCACCAGAATGGAGCACCGTTTTGGTGCGCTTCGTTAAGGTCTTCTGACAGGGGGATATTTAGCGCAGAATCTGACGAAAAAACAATCTTCCGTTAACGGTTGTGTGAGGTGATTATTACATTTTATTCACTTTTGCGGCCGTTGCGGACAAAAGTGTGCACCATAAATGTGCAAAACCCCCGCCAGGGGCGAGGGTTATTCAGACAATCCGCAGGGATTATTCGATGTTTGACTCAATGAACCACAGGAACTGATCCAAGTCGCGTGACGCGGCAGTGAAGATATCAGCGGTGTCTTCATCTTTTGCTTCGCCAATCGCTTTACGAACATCGTTAGCGACAATCGCATAACGGTCTGCCAGCTCTTTCAGGTGATCCTGAACGGTATGGATATCCAGCGGATAGCTTTTCAGTGGCGTTTTGCTGTTGATCACCTGCGTGGTACCCAGAGCCACACCGCCCAGCTGTACGGCGCGTTCGGCCATGGTATCCAGATGAGTCACCAGTGCTGTGCGGAAGCCATCCAGCATTTCATGAACGGCAATAAAGTTTGCACCGCGCATATTCCAGTGGGCCTGTTTGGTGATCAGCGAAAGATCGATGAACTGGACCACCTGGCGATTCAGCAGCTCAATGGTCGCTTTTTTATCGCTATCCGATACATCGTTACGGGTATAAAGCAGATTAGACGCTTTCGTTTTCACCAGTTTAGCGGTACTCATAATCTCATATCCTCTTGATGTTTGTGTCCCAGGTAATTACGGGATTAAGTATAGCACCGGATTTTTTCTCTGCGGTTTGGCGCTGCCTATCGGTTTAATAGCGAAAGGATGGTTGAAGTTTTAACTTAATGATTTTAAAGTTTTTTATATAAATTGATGCAGATCAATCTTAATTCGTTAAGTGACAAGGCGGGCAGGTGAAATATTTTGGCAATATAAGAGAGTTTGTAAGAAATTATTTGAAGGGCTGACGAGACTTATATTCTGCATGGCCGGTAAGCCATGCAGAATTTAAGGGCTAGTTGAGGTCAATCTTATGTACTTTTGGTTCCGGGCGCATGGTCAATGTAGAGCCCATTGACGCCGCGATAATGGAACAGAGCGCCAGCGTCTGCACCAGTGTCAGGGTTTCGCCGAGGAACATCATTCCAGAGATGGCAGCCAGCGCGGGCTCCATGCTCATGAGCGTACCAAAAATTCGCGTAGGCAGACGCGTCAGGGCGATCATCTCCAGAGAGTAGGGCAGCGCCGTGGAAAGAATGGCGACCGCCAGCCCAACCGGCAGGATTGACCACTGCCATATTGAGTCCGTTGCTTGTGCCATGCCGATCGGGACAAAGATAACCGCGGCAATCAGCGAGCCTAAGGCGACCGTCGCGGGGCCGTGCTCTTCGCCCGCACGCTGACCAGTGAGAATATACACCGCCCAGCACGCCCCTGCGCCCAGCGCCAGAGCGGCCCCTGTCAAATCGATTTGTGAAACGCTTTGGCCGAGCGGCAGCAGGAACCATAGCCCCAGCACGGCCAGTATGACCCAGATAAAGTCTACCGGGCGACGAGAAGAAAAGAGGGCAACCGCCAGCGGGCCGGTAAATTCAAGCGCGACCGCGATCCCCAGCGGGATAGTCTGAATAGAGAGGTAGAACATGTAATTCATCCCTCCCAGCGCCAGCCCATAAAAAAGCAGAGGCAGTCGCTGCTCCTTTTTAAACCGTAGCCGCCAGGGTTTAAAGACAACCACGAGGATCAGGGTGCCTAATGCGATACGCAGCGCCGTGACGCCGGGCGCACCAATCAGCGGAAACAGCGATTTTGCCAGCGACGCGCCGCTTTGTATGGACATCATCGCGATAAGTATGACTGCCACCGGCATCCAGACCGACGATTTACGAGGTAAACCTGGCATCCTTTCTCCTGTCAATTTTTGTCAAAAGAGGTAAAAGTCGCAGTGTAATGGAAATAACCTGCAACGGTTGAGCTACTGTTGAAAAAAAATCCAGGGAAAATCCGTAAAATGAGAAAACGTTGCTGATTTTATCGCCTGAAAGATTAGGAATAATCTGGATGAACTAAATGGCGATGACGCGCACTATTAGCATTTACAGGTGAAAATCTGGAGTTATTTGAACGAGATAGCTGATGCTGGAAATGTTCTGTTACAGGAAAGGTCGCATTAGACATCGTGAATGACAAAGAGTTTCACAGATTTTTTTGATATATTTAAAACTTACGGACTTACTTGAAGCACATTTGAGGTGGTTATGAAAAAAATTGCATGTCTTTCAGCACTGGCAGCTGTTCTGGCTGTTTCCGCAGGTACCGCTGTAGCGGCAACTTCAACTGTAACTGGTGGTTACGCTCAGAGCGATATGCAGGGCGTGATGAACAAAACCAACGGTTTCAACCTGAAGTACCGTTACGAGCAAGACAACAACCCGCTGGGTGTGATCGGTTCTTTCACTTACACCGAGAAAGATCGTACTGAAAATGGCTCTTACAATAAAGGTCAGTACTACGGCATCACCGCGGGTCCTGCTTACCGCCTGAATGACTGGGCAAGCATCTACGGTGTTGTAGGTGTTGGCTACGGTAAATTCCAGCAGACCGAAAACCAGGGTCTGAACCGTACTGCAAGCAACAGCGACTACGGTTTCTCCTATGGCGCAGGTATGCAGTTCAACCCAATCGAAAACGTTGCTCTGGACTTCTCCTATGAGCAGAGCCGTATCCGCAACGTTGACGTTGGCACCTGGATCGCGGGCGTAGGTTACCGCTTCTAATCACTTCGGTGAGCCAGTAAAAAATCCGCCCAATGTGGCGGATTTTTTTTGTTTGTACCCTCTCCCCGTGGGAGAGGGCCAGAGTGAGGGCATCAGCCTGCACGAGACGGCAGAGATCACTTACTCTTAATATCGAAAATATCCGTCCCCAGATGGTTATAGTCAACTTTCTGTAACCTGAAGTTGGTAATGTAAACTGGCGGGCCCTTCTTCCCGGAGATAAACGGGTAATCATTTTTTATCTCTTTCGCCTTAATCCCCGTCCACTGTGAGAAGAATTTCAGGAAATCGTTCGCGGAACGGCGCGCTTTGATGATGCGATGCGTTTTGTCATCACTCGACAGCACCATAAACGGTACCTGGAAGTTCTGCTGAAACTTGTCATCGTGGGCCAGATACTGCACCTCTTTACCGCGCTCCTTAAACGCCAGACCGTGGTCAGAGAAATAGACCATCGAGAAGCTATCGCCGCTGTTGCGCAGCTGCCCGTACAGCTTGCTGAGCAGATCGTCGGTTTGCGTCATGGTGTACAGATAACACGAGGTCTCTTTGGATTGCACAAACTCCGCATATTTTCCCCCGGTACGATCGCATGCCTGCGGGTGTGACCCCATCAGGTGCAGGACGATCAGCTGCGGCTGGGTGCGCTGAGTGGCAAAGACCTGCGCGGTCATTTTTAGCAACGCTTCATCTTTTGTGTTTTTATCGGCTTCGAAATCACCGCTTTTCAGGAACTGTACCTCGTCGGCACGCTTCGCGATGCTGGCAATGGCGGTATCATACTCGCCGATCTGCCCCTGGTTGGAGAACCACCACGTCTGAAAACCTGCCCGGTTGGCCAGGGTGACAAAATTATCCTGAAACTGCGGTTTTCCATCCACGACACGGTTGAGCGTCAGACCGAGCGATTTCTGCGTCGAGCCGCTGGCCGCCACGTAATCGGTAAACAGCGTACCGTTGACGGAGCTGGCAAACGGCGTGTTATCCCAGTGACCGCCAAACGCGCCGAGCGCATCGCGACGCGCGCTTTCACCGATCACCACCACATAGGTGTGATACTTCGGTTTCACCGCCAGCACGTTCCAGGTATCTTTCATGGTGGAAAGCTCGGCCATACGCGCCTGCTCGTCGAGCACTTCCTCGTTATTCACTACCACGTCTTTAACGAAGCGAAACACCGGATACCCGGTATCTTTAAGCTTAAACACGCCGCCCCAGGCCAGATTTTGTACCGGCGCAACAAAAAACGTCACTACGCTAAAGGCCAGGCACAGGCTTTCAATTTTACCCCATGTTTTTTTCCCGACCTGCTTACGGCGAACCGCAATCACGCCGAGAGCAAAAATGAAAAGGCCAACCACGTAGTTGTACCACGGGAAGATCGTCAGGATCTCTGTAGACTCTTCCATATTGGTGGAGTGGAGCGCCAGCAGGGTATTAAAGTTCGGCGCGCCATAGGCCTGGCCGAACGGGAAATAGGCGGCAGCCACCAGAGAACAGATCCCGATAAGCACTTTCTGCATGCGCGGTGCGCTTCGCCATAGCAGGTGAAGAATGCAGGTGAACCCGACGGCATAAAGCAGGCTAAAGGGGTAGCCAAGAGCAAAGTTAATCAACAGCGATTGCAAAAAATAAAATCCCGTCCACGGGCTTAGGGCCCGGCTGCGGGTAACAAGTGTATCAATCAGGGTTACGTTCATAGATCACTATCACGAAAACGCCATGTGCTCACCCTGGCGTCAAGGGTCAAAGCCTGCCGGACAGTGCGTGGAAAGGGAATGGAGGTCCGCTTCAGCGAGCCGCAAATTGTGCAGGGCTGCAAGAAGATAGTGCGAGCGTGAATCAAGGTCAACAGTTGCTAAACAGATGTTTTGCGAAGGGGGCTGCAAATCCGCAAAAATAATCAGGAAAAAGCGAGTTTACAACGAAAGTGTGACAGGAAAATGAAGCGGCGTGCCGCGACGCCGCTTAGTGAGAAGATTTGTCGTCCTGATGCGGTTTGGCGTTAAACATATCGCACAGCATGTTCAACAGCATTAGACGCACTTTAAAAGGAGAGTGGGTAAACACGTTCATACACCTCTTGAATTCATTCATAAGACCTCCTGATTCATGATCCCTTCGATCCGTGAAGGGTGACTGCATTACATACAGATATAGCACAGGCTATATTGTATAGCTATGGCTAATTCGTTAATTTTTTGTGCTTGTAGAGCTATGGTTTACAATGTGCGCTCCGTTACAGGGCGCTGGAAGCGTCAACCCATTGAGGAAGCACAATGAACCGTCGCGCAGGTAAGCCAACAACAAAAAAAACGACGCAACTGGTGAACGTTGAAGAACATGTGGAAGGCTTCCGCCAGGTGCGTGAGGCGCACCGCCGGGAGCTGATTGATGATTATGTCGAACTGATCTCCGATCTGATTCGTGAAGTTGGAGAAGCGCGCCAGGTGGATATGGCCGCACGCCTGGGGGTGTCGCAGCCAACCGTTGCCAAAATGTTAAAACGTCTGGCGTCGGTCGGGCTGATCGAGATGATCCCCTGGCGCGGGGTGTTTCTCACCGCTGAAGGCGAAAAGCTGGCGCAGGAGAGCCGCGAGCGCCATCAGATCGTCGAGAATTTTTTACTGGTGCTGGGCGTCAGCCCGGAAATTGCCCGTCGGGATGCCGAAGGTATGGAACACCACGTCAGCGAAGAGACGCTGGTGAAGTTCCGCGAATTTACGCTCAAATATGGCCCCGCCGCTGAATGAACATCCCCGGCTTGCAGGCCCTGAAACGCGATCGTTTTTTCCATCTTTTACTTATCACTGGCGTTGGGCTCAGCGTCTTTGTGCCCTTCACGCCGCACACCTGGCCGGCGGCCATAGACTGGCGCACCATTATTACCCTGAGCGGTTTGATGATGCTCACCAAAGGCGTAGAGCTGAGCGGCTATTTTGACGTGCTGGGGCGCAAAATGGTGCGCCGCTTCGCCACCGAGCGCAAACTGGCTCTGTTCATGGTCTTTTCGGCGGCGCTGCTGTCGACGTTCCTCACTAATGACGTAGCGCTGTTTATCGTGGTGCCGCTTACGCTCACGCTGCGTAAGCTGTGCGAAATACCGGTTACCCGTCTGATTATCTTTGAAGCGCTGGCAGTCAATGCAGGCTCGCTGCTCACGCCGATCGGTAACCCGCAGAACATTCTGCTGTGGGGACGCTCCGGCCTGTCGTTTACCGCATTTACCTGGCAGATGGCGCCGCTGGCGCTGGCGATCGTGGCGACGCTGCTGGTGGTGGGCTGGTTTGCTTTCCCGAATAAATCGTTGCAGTACCACAGCGGTACCACCGGCCCCCAGTGGCAACCGCGTCTCGTCTGGAGCTGCCTGGGACTGTATATCGTTTTCATTACCGCGCTGGAGTTAAACCAGGCGCTGGCGGGCGCGCTGCTGGTGGCGTGTGGCTTCCTGTTCCTCGCCCGGCGGGTGCTGGTGAGTGTTGACTGGACGCTGCTGCTGGTGTTTATGGCGATGTTTATTGACGTGCATCTGCTGGTCCAGCTCCCGGTATTGCAGACCGTTCTTCATAGCGTCAGCGGTCTGTCGCAGCCGGGACTATGGCTGACGGCGATTGGTCTCTCGCAGGTGATCAGTAACGTGCCGTCCACCATTTTGCTGCTTAACTATGTTCCCCCAACGGTACTGCTGGCGTGGGCGGTCAACGTCGGCGGCTTTGGGCTGCTGCCCGGCTCGCTGGCCAACCTCATCGCCCTGCGGATGGCCAACGATCGCCGCATCTGGTGGCGCTTCCATTTATGGTCAATCCCGATGCTGCTCTGGTCTGCGGCGGTCGGTTTCGGACTATTCCTTCTCATATAGTGCGCAATTTGTCAGTTTTTCCTGGCAAATGTATAGCAACGTCCTAGCTTTAGTGAACGGCATAGTGTGATGCCGCTCACTGACAGGACCGTTGCTGAACTATGGCAGAAGATCAAAATCCACCTGCTGACGAGCAGGATCAAAACAATAACGAGCGCAAGCGCCCGGGCAAAAAACCGTTAATTATCCTTGGCATCGTGGTCATCGTGATGGTGATCGTGGCGCTGGTCTGGTGGTTTTTGACCCGTAACGAAGAGACCACCGACGACGCCTTCACCGACGGCGACGTAGTGACTATTGCCCCAAAAACGGCAGGCTACGTTACCGAACTTCGCGTGCGGGATAACCAGCGTGTAAAGAAAGGGGATGTGCTGGTGGTGATCGATCCGCGTGATACCACCGCCCAGCGCGATCAGGCTCAGGCCCAGCTTGGGCTGGCGGTTGCGCAGTTGCATCAGGCACAGGCGCAGCTGGCGCTCTCGAAGGTGCAATATCCCGCCCAGCGCGATGAAGCCAAAGCCCAGGTACTGAAAGCCCAGGCGGATATGACCAACGCTCAGGCGGAGTACCGCCGTCAGCGCGGCGTTGACCCCCGCGCGACCACACAACAAAGCATCGATGCCGCGAACGCTCAACTGCGGAGTGCCCAGGCGGGTCTGGCCAGCGCGCAGGCGCAGCTGGAGGTGGCGGAGCAAGTCCAGCTGCAAATCCGCCAGCAGGAGACTAACGTCGAAGCCCGCGAACGGCAGGTCGATCAGGCCAGAGCGCAGTTGGAAACCGCCAACCTGAACCTCTCTTATACCGAAGTCCGCGCCCCGTTCGACGGTTTTGTCACCAAACGCAACGTCCAGCCTGGTACGCTGGTGCAGGCAGGCACGGCACTGTTCTCGCTGGTTTCCCCGAACGTGTGGGTGGTGGCGAACTTCAAGGAGTCGCAGCTTGAACGTATGAAGCCGGGCGACAAAGTGACCGTGTCCGTCGATGCCTGGCCGGATATGGCGCTCGAAGGCCATATTGACAGCATCCAGCAGGGAAGCGGCTCGCGCTTCTCCGCCTTCCCGTCGGAAAACGCCACCGGTAACTTTGTGAAGATCGTTCAGCGCGTGCCGGTGAAAATCGTCATTGATAAGGGGCTGGATCCGAACAAACCGCTGCCGCTGGGGCTGTCGGTTGAACCGAAGGTCACCGTGGAATGACGGACAGCAGCCACGAAAACTGGAAGCCCGCCAGTAACCCGTGGGCGGTGGCGATTGTGGTCACCCTGGCGGTGTTTATGGAAATTCTGGACACCACCATCGTCAACGTGGCGCTGCCCCACGTCGCGGGGTCGCTCTCGGCCAGCTATGACGAATCCACCTGGGTGCTCACCAGCTACCTGGTGGCGAACGGCATCGTGCTGCCGATCTCGGCCTTCCTGAGCCGGCTGTTTGGCCGCAAGCAGTTCTTCCTGATCTGCATTGTGATGTTCACCATCTGCTCGTTCCTGTGCGGCATCGCCACCGAGCTTTGGCAAATCATCCTGTTCCGTGTGATGCAGGGCTTTTTTGGCGGCGGGTTGCAGCCCACGCAGCAATCGGTGCTGCTCGATTACTTCAAGCCGGAGGACAGGGGCAAAGCCTTTGGCCTTTCATCCATTGCCATTATCGTCGCGCCGGTACTTGGCCCGACGCTGGGAGGCTGGATCACCGATAACTACTCCTGGCGCTGGGTGTTCTTTATCAATATTCCGGTAGGGATTGTGACGGTGCTGGCCATCTATCAGCTGCTGGAAGATCCGCCGTGGGAGAAAAAGTCGGAAGAGAAGCTCACCGTCGACTGGACGGGGATCGGCCTGATCGCTCTCGGACTTGGCTGTTTGCAGGTGATGCTCGACCGGGGCGAAGATGATGACTGGTTCTATTCGAACTTTATCCGCACCTTCGCGGTACTGACGCTGGTCGGCATTATCGGCGCGATCTACTGGCTGATGTATGCCAAAAAGCCGGTGGTGGATCTGCACTGTATGAAGGACCGCAACTTTGCGATCTCCAGCCTGCTGATGGCGGGGATGGCGATGATCCTGTACGGCAGTTCGGTGGTTATTCCGCAACTGGCGCAGCAGGATTTGGGCTATACCGCCACCTGGTCCGGGCTGGTGCTCTCGCCCGGCGCGGTGCTGATTGTGCTGACTATTCCGCTGGTACTGAAGCTGATGCCGGTGGTGCAGACGCGCTGGATCATCGCCTTCGGCTTTACCTGCCTGGCGGTGTCCTTCTTCTGGTCCCGGACGCTGACGCCGGATATCGATTTCGAAACGCTGGTGCTGTTCCGCAGCGCCCAGTCGATTGGACTCGGGTTCCTGTTTGTGCCCCTCACCACCATCGCCTTTATCTCGATCCCAAGGCGGCTTAACGCCGACGCGGCGGCGCTGTTTACCATGTTCCGCAACGTGGCTGGCTCGATTGGGATTTCGCTCTCGACGGCGGCGATCACCGAGCGCTCACAGGCGCACAGCGCGCATCTGGCTTACCACGCTTCGCCGTTTAATGAGCAGTTCCAGCTGGCGATACGCGAAAGCGCCCAGGCGATCCAGAACTTCACCACTCAGGTGGGCGATCCGACCGGCATTGCCACCGGGCGGATGTACCAGACCATGATCGAGCAGTCGCGCTTTCTGGCCTACATCGACGTCTTCACCATTCTGAGCGCGGTGGCCTTCTTACTGATTCCGTTTTGTTTGTTGCTCTCGCCGGTTAAGAGCGAGGGGAGTGCAGGAGCACACTGATGATACACAGACGTTTACACCTCCTGATGATAATGATGCTGCTGGTGGGCTGCGCCGTCGGGCCGGACTACCAACAGCCTGCACCGCCCGCCACCACGCACTGGAACGATAAGGGCGACGGCGCGGTGAAATCGCAAACGTCCTCCGCCGCCACCAACCCGCGCTGGTGGAAAACCTTCGGCTCGCCGCAGCTCGACAGCCTGATTGAACGCGCCATCGCCGGAAATCTGACGCTACAGCAAACGGTATTGCGCATTGCCGGCGCGCGCGAACAGATTAACCAGGCCGGCGGGGCATTTTTCCCGTCGGTGAATGGCAATGTGCAGGCGACGCGCCAGCAGCTTGGGCTGGAAGGGGATCTGAAATCCCACGGCGTGTATGACCAGTTGAATAATGTCGATCCGCAGCTGCGAAGCGCGTTAGGCCCGCTGACGCAGCCGATTAACCTCTATCAGGGCAGCTTCGACGCTCAGTGGGAAATCGACCTGTGGGGCAAGGTGCGCCGTCAGGTAGAAGCGGCCGAGGCGCAGCAGCGGGCGGCGATCGAGCAGCGTAACGATGCGCTGGTCTCGCTGGAAGCCGAAGTGGCGCGGGCGTGGCTACAGCTGCGAGGGGCGCAGAGCATCATTGCCACGCTTAATACGCAAATTGAAAGCGCGCAGCAGACGCTGGATCTGACCGAAAGCCGCCAGCGGGGCGGGCTGTCACCGCAGATGGACGTAGAAAACGCCCGGGCGCAGTTGGGCAATCTTGAAGCCCAATTGCCGCAGTATCAGGCGCAGGAACGCCAGGCGATGAACGGGCTGGCCATCCTGCTCGGCAAACCGCCGGGGGCGCTGGATGCCGAATTACAATCCGTGCAGCCGATGCCAGCGTTGCCGGATATTGTGCAAACCGGCATTCCGTCAACGCTGGCGCGTCGTCGCCCGGACGTGCGCGAAGCTGAGGCGAACCTCCATGCCGCCACGGCGCAAATTGGCGTTTCGGTAGCCGAACTGTTCCCAAGCTTCACCCTCTCCGGGCAGTTTGGCCTGCGTAACAGCGAATCCGGCTGGCTGACCGACTGGAGCAGCCACTTTTACAGCTTCGGTCCGCAGGTCTCCATCCCCATCTTCCAGGGCGGTCGGCTGGTCTCCAGCGTCAAGGTGGCCCGCGCACAGCAAGGGGCGGCGGTGCTGGACTATCGTCAGACGGTGCTGACGGCGCTCGGCGATGTTGAAAACGCGCTGGTGAGCTATCGCACTGACCAGCAGCGTGAGGCGGGCCTGGCGAAAACCATCGACGCGCTGCAAAACGCTTTTGATCTCGCCAGCGACAGCTACCGACAGGGGATCGCCAGTTTTATTGACGTGCTGGACGCCCAGCGTCAGCTCGCTCAGGCCGAACAGCAGCGGGCGCAGGCGCAGGTGCAGAGCGCGCTTGACCTGGTGGCGCTCTACAAAGCCCTCGGCGGCGGCTGGGAGCCGTATCAGCAGGTTCAGCTGCCAGACTACAGTGTCTTTGGCGATGCCCCGCGCGGATAGATTCAGAGGATTGGGCAAGAAACGGACAGGAACGCCACATTCGCGATAGCTGGGGGGCGGGTATAACTAACAGACACCCAATCGACATGCGAGGAAAGCGTTATGCGTTATCAAAAACTGGGCAATACCGGACTGTTTGTTTCTGAACTCTGCCTCGGCACCATGACCTTCGGCGGCGAGGGCGGCATGTGGGGCAAGATTGGCCAGCTTAGGCAAAACGAAGCCGAGCAGCTGGTGGGCCGCGCGCTGGACGCGGGCATCAACTTTATCGACACTGCCGACGTCTATTCGGAAGGACGCTCGGAGGAGATCCTCGGGCAGGCGCTGAAAAACCTGAACGTTCCACGTGAAAACGTGGTGGTCGCCACAAAGGTGTTTGGTGAAACGGGCACGGCGGGAGTGAACTCACGCGGCGGCTCGCGCTATCACATTATCGACAGCGTAAAGGAGAGCCTGCGCCGCCTGCAGCTCGATCATATCGATCTCTATCAGCTGCACGGTTTCGACCCCGCGACCCCCATTGAGGAGACGCTTTACGCACTGGATAACCTTGTGCAGCACGGTCACGTGCGATACATCGGCGTCTCGAACTGGACTGCGTGGCAGATTGCCAAAGCGCTCGGTATTTCTGAACGTCTTGGGCTGGCGCGTTTCGCATCGTTGCAGGCGTATTACACCATTGCCGGACGTGACCTGGAGCGCGAGCTGGTGCCGATGATGCAGAGCGAAGGCGTCGGATTGATGGTCTGGAGCCCGCTGGCGGGCGGCCTGCTGAGCGGAAAATACGGTCGTGACGGGCAGAGCGAAACCGGAGGCCGCCGTCTGGAATTTGACTTCCCGCCGGTGAATAAAGATCGCGCCTTCGACTGCGTGGACGTAATGCGCGTCATTGCCGAGCGTAGGGGCGTCTCCGTGGCGCAAATCGCGCTGGCATGGCTGCTGCATCAAAAAGCGGTGACCAGCGTCATTATTGGTGCGAAACGCGTCGATCAGCTGGACGATAATATTGCCGCCACCGGGATCCGCTTAAGCGAAGACGAGCTTAAACAGCTTGATGCCGTCAGCGCGCTGCCGCGCGAATATCCAGGCTGGATGCTGGAGCGGCAGGGGGAATACCGTCGTAGTCAGCTCGCGCAGCAGTAACCTTCCTTTTCCCCGGTGACGCTTCGCTTACCGGGGCTACTATCTCTGGTCTTTATTTCAACCCACCTCACAAAAAATACTCCTTCTCTTTGCCTGATGTTTCATCTCGATCTATATGACTAGTCATGAAATTTAAATGACTAGTCATATAGGGAGAGACCATGAACAAATCACTGCAAGCCAACTTTTTATGGGGCAACTCGGTATCCAGCATGCAGACGGAAGGGGCATGGAATGAGGGCGGGAAGGGGATGTCGGTATATGACATTCGGGAAGCAGGAGAAAACATCTCCGACTGGAAAGTGGCGACCGACTCCTACCACCGCTACCGGGAAGATTTCGATCTGATGCAGGATCTGGGCATGAACTGCTACCGCTTCCAGATCTCCTGGAGCCGCGTCTGCCCGCAGGGTGACGGCGAGTTCAACGCCGAAGGTATCGCGTTTTACGACCGCTTTATTAACGATCTGCTCGCCCGCGGTATTGAGCCGATGGTCTGCCTCTACCACTTCGATATGCCGCTGGCGCTGGCGCAGGAGTACAACGGCTTCAACGACCGCCGGGTGATGGAGGCCTTTATCCGCTACGGCAAGAAGATGATCGACTGCTACGGCGATCGCGTGAAGTACTGGCTGACCTTCAACGAGCAGAACATTTTCCATATGCCGGAAGCTTTTCGCATTTCCGGTTACATGAAAGGCGAGCAAACCCTGCGCGAGCTGTATGAGCTTCAGCACCATGCGATGGTGGCGCACATGACTCTGACCGAATACCTGCACCAGACTAAGCCAGGCAAGCTGATGGGCGGCATGCTGGCGCACCAGCTGATTTATCCAGCCACCTGCAAACCGCGCGATATCTTCTGCGCCCAGCAGTACGACGAATTCCTCAACCAGAACCTGCTGCGCGTCTTCGCGGGACAGGGCTACAGCCCGGCGGTGATGGCGGTGGTGGAGCAGGAGGGCTTCGGTGATATCTACCGCGCAGACGATCTCGCGCTGTTTGCGCGCACGAAGAACGACTTTATGGCCTTCAGCTATTACGCCAGCAAAACGCTGGACAGCGATGCCATCCCGGAAGGCACGCCGGTGAACCATTACCTGCTGCATGGCGAGAAAAATAACCCGTACCTGAAAGCCACCGAGTGGAACTGGCAGATCGACCCGCTGGGCTTTCGCACCATCATCACCCGCTATGCCAACGACTGGCGGATGCCGGTATTCCCGATTGAAAACGGCATCGGCGTGATCGAGTCCTGGGACGGGGTAAACCCGATCGAGGACACCTACCGCATCGACTACCACCGGGCGCACATCGAGGCGATGAAAGCGGCAATATTCGAGGACGGGGCAGAGGTAATGGGCTACCTCGGCTGGGGCTTAATCGACATTCTCAGCTCGCAGGGTGACATGCGTAAGCGCTACGGCGTGGTCTACGTCAACCGTGAAAATCACGACCTGAAAGACCTTAAGCGCGTGCCGAAGAAGAGCTACGCGTGGTTAAAACAGGTTATCCATACTAACGGACGCGAGATGTAAGCCGTACGCTGCCGGGCCGTTTTTGTGACTGATTGATGGGAATACTCCGCTATGTCTGAAACAAAAATAACACCGCACATGCAGTCTTTTGTCGATAAATTTGTTGAGTTCTCGGCGCGCCTGGCAAACCAGGTACACCTGCGATCCCTGCGGGACGCTTTCGCCACGGTGATGCCGATTTTCATCCTCGCCGGTCTGGCGGTGCTGGTGAACAACGTCGTGTTTCCATGGGTGCTGGAAGGCGACACGCTCACGCAGTTTAAGGTGTGGGGCGAGGCGATTATCAACGGCACGCTGAACATCGCCGCGCTGCTGCTGGCGCCGATGATCGCCTGGTCGCTGGCGCGCAACAAAGATTTCGACAATCCGGTCTCGGCAGTGGTTATCGCCGTCAGCAGCTTCATCATCATGATGCCGATGCGCTTACAGATTACGCCTGTCGGCAGCGACGCCACGGTGAACGTCACCCAGGTGCTGACGTTCGCCAATATCGGCTCCACCGGCATTTTCGCCGGGGTGCTGATTGGGCTGCTCTCAACCGAGCTGTTTATCGCCATTTCACGGCTGAAGGCGCTGCACATTTCGCTGGGGGAGAACGTGCCTCCGGCGGTGAGCAAATCCTTTACCGCGCTGATCCCGACAATCCTTACGCTCTCCCTGTTTGCGGTGCTGGCGGCCATACTGGCGAACGTGCTGCATACGGATCTGATCCATCTCATTACGACATTCATTCAGCAGCCGCTGCGGCTGATCAACACCAGTCTGCCCGGGACGATCTTCATTTACAGCTTCGGTAACTTCCTGTTCACGCTCGGTATTCATCAGTCGGTAGTCAACAGCGTGGTGCTGGAGCCGTTTCTGCTGATCAACACCAACGAGAACATGCTGGCCTTTGCCAACGGCCAGCCGATCCCACACATCATCAACAACATTTTTGTGCCGACCTTTGGCATGGTGGGCGGGACGGGCAGCACTATCTCATTGCTGATCGCTATCTTCATCTTCTCAAGACAGAAATCAGCGAAGCAGGTGGCGCGTCTGTCACTGGCGCCGGGTCTGTTCAACATCAACGAGCCGGTGATTTTCGGCCTGCCGATTGTCTTTAACCTGCCGCTGATGATCCCGTTTGTGCTGCTGCCCGCCATCGGGATTTACTTTGCGTGGCTCTGTACCACGCTGGGTCTGATGTCGCGCTGCGTGATGATGATCCCGTGGACCACGCCGCCGATCCTCAGCGCCTGGCTGGCGACGGCGGGGGACTGGCGGGCGGTGGTGGTGCAGTTGGCAATCATCGTATTTGGTGTATTCTTCTACCTGCCTTTCCTCAAGGTGGCCGAGCGAGTGGCCGTGAAAAACAGCGGGACAGAAAACTAATTTAAGGAAGGAAGATGGCGGCGAAGTACATCACCATAGCGCGGGAAATTAAGAAACGCATTATTACCCAGCAGTACGCCGCCAATGAACCGCTGCCGGACCAGTTCGCGCTGGCGGCGGAATTCAGCACCAGCCGGATGACCATTCAGCAGGCGATGCGTCAGCTGATCGTAGAAGGGCTGGTCTATACCCGGCAGGGACAGGGCACGTTCATCCGCAAAAATTTCCTCCAGCTTTCCCAGTGGGATCTCTCCGGCAGCGACTACTTTGGGGCGACCAAAACCTGGGAACATTTAGGCACGGTGACGAGCCAGGTGGTGCACTTCGAACTTCGCTTCCCGAACGAGAAAGAGCAGGCCTCGCTGATGATAAATCCGGATACGCCGATCTATGACTTCATCCGTCTGCGTTTACTCAACGGTGAGCCGATGTCCCTGGACGCCACGGTGATGCCGCTCAATCTGGTGCCCGGGCTGAACAAAACCCATCTTGAAAGTTCGGTATTCCGGTATGTGCAGGAGACGCTGGGGCTGAAGATCATGGGATCGTATCGTGTGGTGCGGGCGCTGAAGCCCAGTGCGCTGGATATGCAGCATCTGGTCTGTGAGCCAACCGACCCGGTGCTGGAGGTGGAGCAGGTGATCTATCTGGAAGATGGTACGCCGCTGGAGTACGCCCATTGTCACTATCGCTATGACCATGGCGGCATCGTTATTGTGAATAACGGATAAAAAAAAGCGGGCCTCGAGGCCCGCTTTGTTCGTGCTCGCGATTAGTTCAAACGCACCGGCATACCGGAACGGTTCTGAATCGCCTGGTCAACGATGGTCGTGTCAACATCCGCCTGAGAGGTAACGGACTGCACCGCGCTGGTCAGCTTAATCGGTACGATTTCGTTGTTGTTGATCTGATCTTCGCTGGTGGACAGCGGGTTATGCACTTCAATGTAACGGCTGCCGTCCGGCTCTGACGTCGCTTTCACCGGTTCGTTAATGAACTGCACGCGCGTACCGACCGGCACGTTATCGAACAGGAATTTGATGTCTTCATTACGCAGACGTACGCAGCCGTGGCTTACGCGCAGGCCGATACCGAAGTTGGCGTTAGTACCGTGGATGGCATACAGACGGCCAATGTACAGCGCGTACAGACCCATCGGGTTATCCGGGCCAGCAGGCACAACCGCCGGTAGCGGTTCACCGGCAGCAATGTACTCAGCGTGCATTTTGGCGGTCGGCGTCCAGGTTGGGCCCGCTTTCTTACGCTCCACTTTGGTGGTCCAGTTCAGCGGGGTGTCTTTACCCAGCTGACCGATACCGATAGGCAGAACGATCACGGTGTTGGTGCCTTTCGGGTAGTAATACAGACGCATTTCGGCGCTGTTAATCACGATACCTTCGTGCACGGTATCCGGCAGGATTAGCTGCTGTGGAATGTTGAGTACGGTACCCGCTTTCGGCAGATACGGGTCAACGCCCGGGTTCGCTTCCAGCATGTTAGACAGGCCGAGCTGATACTGCGCCGCGAAGTATTCCAGCGGCTGAGTGTTACCTTCCGGAACCGTCACCACCTGGTTTTCACCCACCAGACGGCTTCCGTCTGTCGGCAGGGGATACGTCACCGCAGACGCGGTCTTACAAAAACCTACTACGGCTAACGCCGCCGCAAAAAGCGTTGTTAATTTCATGTTCATGTTATGCGAGGTATCTAAGCCATTCTGGCGATGAGTTGAGAAGTCTGAATCTGTAATGGGAGCGCATTATATGTGCATTCCCGTTAACTGGGAATTCAGATGTGTACGAAATCACATTTTTTTCGATTTTGTTAAAGTTTAGTGGATTACCGCAACACAGGATCTCAATTCGGAATTGTGGCATAATGCCGCGTTTATCACACTTTTCGCAGGAATCTCTCCGTGTTAGTTACCAGCAACGTCACTATGCAGTTTGGCAGTAAGCCGCTGTTCGAAAATATTTCCGTCAAATTTGGCGGCGGCAACCGTTACGGCCTGATTGGTGCCAACGGTAGCGGAAAATCCACCTTTATGAAGATCCTCGGCGGTGACCTGGAGCCGACGCTGGGCAACGTGTCGCTCGACCCGAACGAGCGTATCGGTAAGCTGCGTCAGGATCAGTTCGCCTTCGAAGAGTTCACCGTGCTCGACACCGTGATCATGGGGCATGCGGAGCTGTGGGAAGTGAAGCAGGAGCGCGATCGTATCTACGGTCTCGCTGAGATGAGCGAAGAAGACGGTTACAAAGTGGCCGACCTGGAAACGCAATACGGCGAAATGGACGGCTACTCTGCGGAAGCGCGTGCGGGCGAACTGCTGCTGGGCGTCGGCATTCCTGTTGAACAGCATTATGGTCCGATGAGCGAAGTTGCGCCAGGCTGGAAGCTGCGTGTGCTGCTGGCGCAGGCGCTGTTCTCTAACCCGGACATCCTGCTGCTCGACGAACCGACCAACAACCTGGACATCGACACCATCCGCTGGCTGGAGCAGACCCTGAACGATCGCGACAGCACCATGATCATCATCTCGCACGACCGTCACTTCCTTAACATGGTGTGTACGCACATGGCGGATCTGGATTACGGCGAGCTGCGCGTTTATCCGGGTAACTACGATGAGTACATGACGGCGGCAACCCAGGCGCGTGAACGTCTGCTTGCCGACAACGCCAAGAAGAAAGCGCAGATTGCGGACCTGCAATCCTTCGTCAGCCGCTTCAGCGCTAACGCCTCTAAATCGCGCCAGGCAACGTCGCGTGCCCGTCAGATCGACAAAATCAAGCTCGAAGAGGTAAAAGCCTCCAGCCGTCAGAACCCGTTCATTCGCTTCGAGCAGGACAAGAAGCTGTTCCGTAACGCGCTGGAAGTGGAAGCCCTCACCAAAGGCTTCGATGAAGGCCCGCTGTTCAAAAACTTCAACCTGCTGCTGGAAGTGGGCGAGAAGATTGCTATCCTGGGTGCCAACGGCGTGGGTAAATCCACTATGCTGAAAACTCTGGTGGGCGAAATGCAACCGGATAACGGTACCGTGAAATGGTCTGAAAACGCGCAGATTGGTTACTACGCGCAGGACCATGAATATGAGTTCGAAAACGATCTGACCGTCTTCGACTGGATGAGCCAGTGGAAGCAGGAAGGCGACGACGAGCAGGCGGTACGCAGCATTCTGGGGCGTCTGCTGTTCAGCCAGGACGACATCAAAAAGCCCGCCAAAGTGCTCTCCGGTGGTGAAAAGGGCCGTATGCTGTTCGGCAAGCTGATGATGGAAAAACCGAATATCCTGGTGATGGACGAACCAACCAACCACCTGGATATGGAATCGATCGAATCCCTGAACATGGCGCTGGAGATGTATCAGGGCACCCTGATCTTCGTCTCTCACGACCGTGAGTTCGTTAGCTCCCTGGCGACCCGCGTGATCGAAATCACGCCAGAGCGCGTGGTGGACTTTACCGGTAACTACGAAGATTACCTGCGCAGTAAAGGTATCGAGAGTTAAAAAAATAGCCGGGTGGCGGCTTCGCCTTACCCGGCCTACGTTCTACCCCCTCTCCCTGTGGGAGAGGGTTAGGGTGAGGGCATCAGGCCGCACTAAACCACCCACTCGCCCCCTTCAACCCCGTTCACCCGCAGCGTACGTTTTTCCCCCGTCGGTAACGACACCTTCAGTGCCTTCCATGCCGGACGATAGTCGCCGCGCGCATTCACCTTCAGGTTGATACTTGCGCCGTCGCACACCATCTCCCATTCCACCCACAGCGCATTGCCGTTCAGGTAGCCCCAGCTTTCGCCGTCATCCTCAAACAGCAGCCCGGAGGTGGTGCCGACGCCTTTCACCGGGAACAGTTTTAGCTCACGGGTATCGTCTTTATCGGCGCTCACGTGACGGATGCGTTCGCTGAGCGGCAAACCGGCCCCGGCGCGCACCAGAAGCGGCAGTTTTTCCAGCGGCGCATCAAGGACGATCGATTGCCCGCCCGCATACCACGCGTGGGTGTAAAAATCGTACCAGCCGGTTTCGTTATCCGGCAGCCAGACGTGGCGCTCGCGCTGCCCGGCTTCGACGACGCTGGCCACCAGCAGGTCACGGCCCAGCAGGAAGTCGTCGCACTCTTCAAAGGTCTGCGCATCGTGCTCATGATCGAGGAAGGTCGGGCGCAGCATCGGCTCGTCGTCGGCGTGCGCCTGCCAGAGCAGGGTGTAGAGGTACGGCAGCAGGCGATAGCGCAGTTCAATGGCGCTGCGAATCGCAGGGGTCACGCCCGGGTACATCCACGGTTCGTTCACGGTGCGATCGTCATTCCACGAGTGGATGGTAAAGCGCGGATGCATCACGCCGTTCTGTACCCAGCGCACGAACAGCTCGGCATCCGGCTTGTCGCCGGAGAAACCGCCGACGTCGTGACCGACGTTGAACAGTCCGGACAGGCTCATGCCCAGGCCCATGCGGATGTTATAGCGCAGGGTGTCCCAGTTGGTACGGTTGTCGCCGCTCCAGGTCTGAACGTAGCGCTGCATTCCGGCACAGCCGGAGCGGGAGATCAGATACGGACGTTTATCCGGCGCAAAGCGCTGCTGTGCTTCCAGCGAGGCGCGCATCATCAGCAGCGGCATCACCGGGCGAATATGCTTGATGGCGATCGCCTGGCCGAAGCCATAGCAGCGCGCCTCCCCGTCCCACACTTCATACTCGTTGTTGTCGTTCCAGGTGGAGTCGATGCCCATCTCCAGCAGCTGCGTGGTCACGCCGTTCTGCCACCACTGCACCGTCTGCGGGTTGGTGAAGTCGAGATGCGATCCTTCGTCATCCCAGAAGCTGGAACGTTCAGGCGCATCGGTTTCTGAATCGCGAATGAACAGGCCGCGTTCCGCCACTTCGCCGTAGCGGGGATGATCCTGCAACAGACACGGCTTGATGTTTGCCGCAAGCCGCAGCCCCGCGTCGTGGAACGCCTGGCTCATCACCTTCGGCTGCGGCACTTTGTCGTAGTTCCAGTTAAAGACGTAGCGCTTGCCGTTAATCGAGGTATAGCCGGAGGAGAGCTGGAACGAGTCGCACGGAATGGCATGCTCATCGCACAGGCGGATGAAGTTCATCAGCTGGTCCTGCGCGTCCGGCGCGTCGGTGTAGTGCATGGTTGAGCCGCTGTAGCCCAGGCTCCACTTCGGTCCGAACAGCGTTTTCCCCGTCAGGCGCACGAAGGCTTTCGTCACGTCCAGCACGCGCTTGCCGGTGAAGAGGTAGTAGTCAATATCGCCCGCTTCCGCCTGCCAGCGGCGGTAGGCGGTGTGATAGTTGTCGATCTCGTTACCCAGATCCAGCCAGCAGCTGCTCAGGTTATCGTAGAACAGGCCGTAGCTCACGTCATCACGATGGGTGAGGGTGAACGGGATATGCTTGTAAAGCGGATCGGTGCTGGCGGCGTTATAGCCCATCGCGTCCAGGTTACGCATCTCATAGCGTTTGCCGTTACGCTGTAAATCCCCCGCTTTCTCACCCAGACCGTAAAAACGTTCATCCTTGCGACGGCTGAGATAGTGCGCCACGCCGTCACCGTGGGCATTGAGCAGGTAGGCGCTGGTGGGACGGTCGTTAACCAGCGGCTGCCACTCGCCCGCCTCATTGCGGTAGTGCCACTCCAGCCACAGGGGCTGGTGGACGGTGACGCGCAGCTGTTCGGTCGCTACGGTTAACGTGTCGCCCTGCTGCGTCAGCGTCCAGGCCGGGCAGGTAAATCCGCTCAGATCGTCGCGACGGCGGCCTTCCCACGGTACGTCTTGTTCCGGCGCGATGCTCCAGGTGCGGTCCAGCGCCAGCTGGCCTTTACGCTTGATCAGCACGCGGAACAGATTCTCTTCCAGCACATACAGGCACAGACGGTGCTGGTTATCCACCAGCAGTTCCAGATGATTCGCTGACTGCGTATCGATGGTCCAGTTTTTCAGGGTTTTCATATGCAATACATCCACTATCAGGCGCGCTTGGCGCGACGTTCAGCAATAAATGCCACCAGGAAGAAAGCGCCAATCAGGTCAAAGAAGCCCATGGCGATAAAGAGCGGGTTGAAGCCGATTTTGTCGGCGGTCACCCCAATCAAAAGAGAGAACAGGAAGCTGGCGATCCACGCCGCCGAGCCACGCATGCCGTTAACCGTCGCCATCTGGCCCTTGTCGAACGACTCTACGACCAGCGCGCTCAGCATGCAGGAGATAATCTGGTGGCCGAAACCGCCGATGGAGATCAGCACGATGGTGATATACGGGTCGCGGGTCACGGCCACAACGGCCAGAGAAATCATCAGAAACGCGCCGGTCACTGAACTTGCCACCACTGAGTTGACGCGGGTGCAGCCGAACCAGCGGGTGTAAAGCCGGGTGAGGTAGCCGCTCGCCACGCTGCCGAGGTCGGCGGCGAGGAACGGCAGCCAGGCGAACATCGCGATCTGTTTCAAATCCATGCCGTGCTCTTTGGCGAGGTAAAGCGGCACCCAGAAGCTCAGCACCGCCCAGGCGGGTTCCGCCATAAAGGCCGGAATGGCGATACCGTAGAACCGTTTGTTCTTCGAGACGGTTTTCAGCGCGGTCAGAAAGGGCAGCCTGACCGGTGCGGGTTCGTTATCCTGTTTGATAAACGCCAGCTCGTCGCGGCTCAGGTTCGGGTGCTGCTCCGGGTTGTGATAGAAGATCCACCACAGGATCACCCACAGCAGCGCCAGTACGCCGGTAAACATAAACGCACCCTGCCAGCCGAACGACGCATGAGCGAAGTAAATGATTGGCGGAGCCAGCATCGCACCGATGGAGAAGCCCACGCCCGCCCAACCGGCGGCAACAGGACGCTCTGATTTCGGGAACCATTCACCGATGGTTTTGGCGTTCGCTGGCGTGGCGGCGGCTTCGGACGCGCCCATAAAGAAGCGCAGGATCGCGAGATGCAGCCAGCTCCCGGCACCTGCGTGGAAGATACACATCAGCGCCCAAATCCCGGCGCAGACCATAAAGCCAATCTTGAGGCCGATAACGTCAATCAGCCAGCCGCAAAGGGGCTGGAAAATGGTATAGGCGATCTGGAACGCGCCGACGATCCACGAGTATTGCTCGGTGGTGATACCAAGGCTCTCTTTCAGCTCGGGGGCGAGAATACCTAACGAGTTACGGGTGATGTAGTTTACGGTCACGCCAAGAAGAAACAGCACCAGTACGTACCAGCGCAGATTCTTAATGACGCGACGGGTTTTGCTTGTCGCAACGGTGTTGTTGATGTCCTGACTCATTTTCTTCTCCACAAGACGGACGGTAAGGGACAAAGGTTCAGGTGTCACACAGCGTCAGGCGTTTGAAAGTTATCTGTTTTAGAGTGCTAAGCTGCTATACAACTAGTATGGAAGTTGTGTGACAGGTTCACCTTAAGAGAGAAATTGAGCAGGAAATAGTGGATTTTGTGCAAACTTTCTCATAACCGAGGTTTAATTTTCGGCATTATGGCCTTCTCGCAAGTTATTACCTGATAAAGATGTTGTGAAAATTTTTTCATTTCACATCCGGAGCCAGATCACAAAATGGATAAAAGGCTTAAAATCACCGAAATCGCCGCCCGTACCCGGCTCTCCATCAGCACCGTTTCCCGCGTGCTGGCGGGGAAGGCAAACACCAGCGAAAAAGCACGGGCAACGGTGCTGGCATGCGCGCGGGAGCTGGGGGTAATAGAGGGCATGGCGGCGGGGCGTCTGTTGCTTAACAGCCTGATGGTGTTTGCCCCGCAGCGGGCGTTTGACGAGCGGTCTGACATCTTTTACTACCGCGTCATCCAGAGCGTGAGCAAAGGGCTGGCCTCGCACGAGGTTCGCCTGCGTTACTGTGCGCTGGAGGAGAACGACAGCGACGCCCAGCTGTTTCTGGCCCGCATGAACGAAGTGGACACCCAGGCGGCGATCCTCCTCGGTATCGACGATCCGCATATCCACGATCTGGCGGTAGACGTGGGCAAACCCTGCATGCTGATTAACTGCCGGGACCGCCACATGCGCCTGCCCGCCGTCGCGCCGGATCACCGCGCCATTGGCGAGCGGGCGGCGGAGTACCTGTTCGAGATGGGGCACCGGGAGGTGATGAATGTGCTGTGTTTGCGTCGCTATACCATGGAGCTGCGCCTGTTGGGGATCCGCGACGCGTGGCACGACCATAACCTCAGGTTCAACGACCGGCGCGATCTGCTGATGGTGCCAAGCTTCAGCGCCAAAGAGACGGAGCAACTGGTGAGTGAGTGGCTTCACCAGCAAAAAGGGAAAGATCTGCCGACGGCGTTCCTGGTGGGCGGCGACTTTATGGCGGCGGGGACCATCAGCGCCCTGCAAAAACGCGGTCTGCGCGTGCCGCAGGATGTCTCGGTGATGAGCATCGACGGCTTTAATCTCGCGGCGATTCAGGATGTGCCTCTGACGGCGGTGCATGTCCCGCGCGATGAGCTGGGAATAGAAGCGGTATATATGCTCCAGCAGCGGCTGATGCGCCCGGACGCGCCGGTCGGAACATTGCTGCTAAACGGCACGCTGGCCGTGCGGGAATCGGTACGGCGGATACGTCAGGGAAAACGACGCACCGCCGTTGAGCGGGAAGGGCTTTACGACAGTTAAGCCATGCCCAGCGCGCGCTTGCCGTGGATGTTCAGATCGTTCACGGTGAAACGGTCCTGCCAGCTTTTCTCATAATCCTCGCGCGGGAAATCTCCCGGTGACGCGCCGGTTTCCAGCGCTTCCTTGACCTTTTTCGCGTAGGCGAGGTTTTTCTCGCACATCGGCGCGGCAGGAATATACATCACGTTGCCCCAGCCCTGTTGGTTTTCCACCGGCGCGACCGAGTGGATCACATCGCAGTGCCACCAGACAGAATCACCGGCTTCCAGCGCGGGAATGCTGGTCAACGCTTCGATGAGCAGCGGATGCCACTTCTCAGAAATCGGCAGCACGCGCCCCGGCGCCACGCCGCACAGTTCGTCTTCCGGCACGTCGTCCAGCAGCGGACGCAGCAGAATGTAAGCCATCGCTTCCGGGATCGGCACCACGTGCAGCAGCCCCTGGCCGGGGATCATGTCCGACAGTGCCGTCCAGCCCTGGAAGGTGCGGAACACGGAGCATTTGGTGGTGTTATCCACCGTGTACTCTTCCACCTCGGTACGGTGCGCAGCATTCCACGGATCGTATTTCTCAACGTTGCCGTCAAACACGCGGGCAAAGACCTGCTGATAAGCGGGCAGCAGCCAGCGCTCCAGCGCGCCGGAATCGGTGTGTGCGCCAAGTCCTTTCGAGGTTGTTCCTGGTGGGCGGCGGCGAATGCGGTCCGGATAAATTACGCTCACGTCCGGGTCGAACCACTGCTTACCGTTGCTCTCAAATGTCCATAAACGATTCAGGAACGACTGTACCTGTGCCATCTCTTCACTCTGGCGCGCCTGCATTTGCGCCTGAGACCAGTAGATCGGATAAATCTCCGGGCGAGAGGCCGTTAAGGTGCCGAAGAAGTTATCGCCGGGTCCTTTGTAAACCTCGTCAAACTTATTCAGATCGAGGTAGTCGAGCATCGATTGATCCCATGCCAGCGCCTGCTCGCGCGGGAAGTGGCCTTTGATCACCGCGCAGCCGCGACGTTTAACCGCTTCGCGCTGTTCGGCGGTGATCGTACCGTTTTTCACATCCGTAAAGGGGATTACCGGCCATACGGATTCACCTTTATTTTTAAGGGCGTTAATTTCCGCCACGCGGGCGGCGATTTTGTCGCTAAGCCGGTCGAACACTGCCTGCACGTCACCGATCTGGGCCCGTAGCGCGCGTTTCATCTGACGAATTGCCGCTTTGTGGTCCGCTGGCAACGTTTCGCTGGTAAAGGTCATAACTGCCTCGCATCTTTCATTCGAAAGTAAAAGTGTCTACAAGTGATACTTTAAGTTAAAAATAAGTTAATGCAAGTTTAAAACCTTGACGGGCGCCACAGGATGGAAAAAGAGTGAAGGGGCCGGAGTGAGGCTCCGGCAGGTAGGGGATCAGACGTCGAACGGGGAGTGGGCGTCGAGCACGGCCTGAATCACATTCAGCGCGCCCTGATGGTTGTTATCGTCGGTAGTGTAACGGCTGACCGCTTTAATGCTTTCTGCCGCATTGCCCATCGCAAATGAATATTTCACCAGCTTCAGCATTTCCGCATCGTTGCCGCTGTCGCCAATGCCGACGCACGCCTGCGGGGAGACTTTCCAGCGTTTCAGCAGACGACTGATGCCGTTGGCTTTGTGCAGGCCCGGGATAATCAAATCGACAAAACCGAAGCCGCTGGTAACCGGCTTCATGATGCCGTCCAGGGAGACATGCAGTTTATCTACCAAATTCGGGATATCGCTGTCCGGCAGGTTCAGGGAGAATTTAAACAGCACGTCGTCAATGTCGCGGTAATCGCTGATGGGTTTTAAGCGATGGTAGTGTTTCGACATCAGCTTCACGAACGCTTCTGGAGCCTTATCGCTGACGTACGCGCTCTCCAGCCCGCAGGCCACAAAGTTCAGCCCTTTGTCTTTCAGTAGTTCACCAATGACGATCTGCGACTCATGACGCGTTAGCTCACCGTGGAAAATCTGTTCGCCGTGGTCGAACACCAGCGCGCCGTTTTCCGCGACGAAGGAGATCTGATCTTTCAGCTCCGGGAAAAAGGAGATGAGCTGGTAATACTGGTTGCCGCTGGCGACAACAAATTCGATGTTACGGGCTTTAAGCTGCTCAAACTGTGCCTGGAAGCGGTCACGATCGTACTGCTTGGCATCATCAAGGAAAGTTCCGTCCATATCGGTGACGATAACTTTTACGGTCATACTGTGCTCCTGGGTCACTGCGTTTTGAAACATTCTAATAACAAGGTGACGGGGAGCACAAATTTAATTTCGAATGAAAGTCAGAAAGCCGGGTGGCGGCTTCGCCTTACACGGCCTAAGGGGAGACAATGTAGGCCCGGTAAGCGAAGCGCCACCGGGCGTTTTTTTACAGTGTATGCTCGGTACGGGCAATAATATCGTCCTGCGCATCCGGTGACAGGGCGGTGAAGAACGCCGAGTAACCCGCGACGCGCACCACCAGGTCACGATACTGATCAGGGTGTTTCTTCGCTTCCAGCAGCGTTTCGCGCGAGACAATGTTGTACTGAATATGCCAGCCTTTATGCACCTCGAAGAAGGTGCGCAGCAGCACCATCAGCTTCTGGCGATCGCTGTCGTTTTCCAGCGTCGACGGGTTCAGCTTCTGGTTAAGCAGCACGCCGCCGAGGATCGCTTCCGTCGGCAGTTTACCCACGGAGCCAATCACCGCCGTCGGGCCGAGGTGGTCGGTACCGGAGGCCGGGCTTGCCCCTTCCGCCAGCGGGGTGTGCGCTTTACGTCCGTCCGGCGTCGCCATGGTTGCTGCGCCAAACGGCACGTTTGCGGAGATAGACGACGTGCCCGCGTAGTAGTTACCCCCAATCGGGCCACGGCCGTAGCGTGGGTTGTGATACTGCTTCAGCTCTTCAATGTAGGTTTCGTAGGCACGGGTCAGCAGCAGGTCCACGCTGTCGTCGTCGTTGCCGTACTTCGGCGCGCCGTTGATCAGGCGCTGGCGCAGCTGCTCGTGGGTCAGCCCCTCGAAGTCATCCGCCAGCGCCGCCGCCAGCTGTTGCTGACCGATAACGCCCTGGTCAAACACCAGCTTCTTCACCGCGGCCAGGCTGTTACCGAGGTTGGCGATCCCCACCTGAAGGCCGGAAACCCAGTCATACTTCGCGCCGCCCTGCTTAATGCTTTTCGCGCGTTCGATGCAGTCGTCCACCAGCGCCGAGCAGAGAATATCGTGGACGTTCTCTTCCAGCATGGTGTCCACCACGTACTCGATCTCAATGGATTTGCGGGTGTAGTAGCGGATCTGGTTATCCCACGCCGCCATCACTTCGTCGAAATTGCCGAAATTACCGGCCGAAAGCGCTTTTTCCTGCGGCAGGAATACCTGGCCGCTGGTGGCATCGCGACCGCCTTCCAGCGCTGCCAGCATCACGCGAGCGAAGTTGATAAAGCTCATGCCGGTGCAGCGATAGCCCCACTTTCCGCCGACGGCGGTTTCGATGCAGCCAATCGCCGCATAGTCATACGCGTCCTCTCGTTCCACCCCGAGCTTAATAAATTCCGGGATGACGATTTCATCGTTGTTAAACGCCGGCATCCCGAAGCCGCAGCGGATCACCTGCACGCAGGCGTCGAGGAAGTCGTTGCTCATGCCAGCGTGGTAGCGCACGCTCAGGTTTGGCTGGGTGGAGCGCAGACGGCCGCAGGATTCCAGAATTGCGTAGGAGAGCGGGTTGACCGCGTCCATTGGCTCGCCGTTGACCAGCTTCTGGCCGCCGATGGTGACGTTCTGATACAGCGGGCTGCCCGCAGAGGCTTTGGAGTGCGAGCCGGAGCGGATTTTGTTCACCTCCAGCAGCTTCAGCCAGCAGCTGTGCAGCAGCTCGATGGCGTGCTCGCGATCCAGGCTCAGGTCCAGCTCCACGTCGCGGCGATAGTACGGGTAAAGGTACTGGTCCATACGGGCAAAGGAGACGGAGTGACCGTTGGACTCAATTTGCAGGATCAACTGAATGAAGTAGCACAGCTGTAGCGCCTGCCAGAAGGTTTTTGGCGGCTGGTGGGCGATGATGTCGCAGTTTTCCGCCATCGCCAGCAGCTCGTCGCGGCGGCTGTCGCGGGTTTCGCTGGCGGCCATCTCACGAGCCAGATCGGCGAAGCGCCTGATGTGCAGGCTTACGGCTTCCAGCACGATATCAATGGCTTTCAGGAACTGATCGCCGTGCAGATCGTCCAGTACCGTCAGGTTGATGCGCGAGCGGCGCTCGGCTACTTTCGCGCGCAGGCCGTCGAGCCCTTTCTCCAGCACCAGCGGGAAATTCACCGCCAGGTGTGCGTCACCGGAGGTCATGTTACCTTCCGCTTTGATGATGCCGGTTTCCAGCAGGCCCTTCTGCTCGTCGGTAAACATACCGTAGCAGCGATCCTGTACCGTCTGGCCGCGCCACCACGGGCAGATTTCATGCAGAACGCGTTTATTCTCTTCGCTCACCGCAAAGCCTGCACCTGGACGGTCCGCCAGATCGTCAATCTCTTTCTCAATCCAGGAGACGGTATATTCCGGGAAGATCGGCGCGGCACGCACTTCGCTGGCCTGGTTACCGATAATCAGCTCGTCGTGCTTGATCCAGATGGTACGTTTTGCCAGGTGGTGGGCAAGGGCCAGCGCGCGACGTACCGGGATCGGCTTGTCCAGATGCTGCTGATACATTTCGGTATAGTGCTGCGCGCGTTCAGTACAGACCGGCGGCTTAACGATATGCACCAGAGCCGTTTTGTGCGCCTTGATGCGCTCGCTGAGGGTGTTGAGATTCAGGGTGGTCATAAGTTTATCCTCGTAAGGTCGCGGTTAACCCTTTCTGGCAGGCATACTGCTGCGCGAAGTCCAGCAGGGCAGGGTTATCCAGCGGTTTGTCAGGGGCAGAGTAGGGTTGGCCGAGCAGGGTGTATTTGTTCATGCCCAGCGTGTGATACGGCAGATAATGAATATCATCGACGCCGAGTTCATCGGCGGCGAAGTTGGTAATGGCGGTAACCGACGCTTCATCGGCGTTAAAGCCCTGGATCAGCGGCACGCGGATGGTGATCTTCTTCCCGACGGTAGCCAGGCGCTTCAGGTTGTCCAGGATCCGCTTAGCAGAACCATCGGTCCACTGCTTGAACACCTCGCCGTCGACATGTTTCAGATCCGCCAGGAACAGATCGACATACGGCAGTGAAGGCTCGATATAATGCCAGGGCACGTGAAGGCAGGTTTCAACCGCAGTATGAATGCCTTGTTCATGGCTGGCTTTAAACAGGGCGTGCGCCAGGTCAGGATTCATAAACGGCTCGCCGCCGGAAAGGGTGATCCCGCCGCCGCTGCGGTCGTAGAAGGGCTTGTCGCGCAGCACGGTGGCCATAATCTCCTCCACCTGCTTCTCTTCACCGCAGACGGTAAGCGCCTGCGTCGGGCAGCAGTCGGTGAGGGCAGTGAGCGTCTCTTCGCTTAATTTTTCACGATGGATGATCAACTCGTTCAGCGCGCGTTCAACACACCCTGGCGCGGCCTGCTGACACAGGTCACAGCCGTCCAGACACAGACGGGCGTCAAACAGGACGTCCCGCGTGCGGGAGCGGCTTTCCGGGTTCTGGCACCAGCGACAGCCCAGCGAGCAGCCTTTCAGGAACACCACGGTTCGAATACCGGGGCCGTCGTGGGTGGAGTAACGCTGTATGTTGAAGATCATTTTTTTGCCCTCTGATTACATATGAAGATTAAATTACTTTCGAATGAAAGTTATCTTGATATGGGTCAATTCATGAGCAGGTTTTCTCGTGATAGGGTAAATGCAGGCTAATTTTGAGGGTGACATCATGGAACTTTATCTCGACACATCTGACGTTGCGGCAGTCAAAAAGCTGGCGCGTATCTTCCCGCTGGCGGGCGTGACCACTAACCCAAGCATTGTGGCGGCGGGTAAAACCCCCCTGGAAGAGTTGCTGCCCGCGCTGCACGACGCGCTGGGCGGCAAGGGCCGGCTGTTCGCTCAGGTGATGGCGAAGACCGCCGAGGGGATGGTGGAAGACGCACGTAAGCTGCGCGCGATAATCGATGACCTGGTGGTGAAAGTGCCCGTGACCGCTGAAGGGCTGGCGGCGATCAAAATGCTGAAAGCAGAAGGGATCCCGACCCTGGGTACCGCGGTATACGGCGCAGCGCAGGGGATGCTCTCCGCGCTGGCGGGTGCTGAGTATGTGGCCCCTTACGTGAACCGCGTGGACGCGCAGGGCGGGGACGGGATCCAGACGGTGATTGAACTGCAACAATTGCTGACGCTGCACGCACCGCAGTCAAAGGTGCTCGCCGCGAGCTTTAAAACCCCGCGCCAGGCGCTGGACTGCCTGCTGGCAGGGTGCGAGTCCATCACGCTGCCGCTGGACGTGGCGCAGCAGTTTATTACCTCTCCGGCAGTAGATGCGGCAATTGTGAAGTTTGAGCAGGACTGGCAGGGGGCGTTTGGGCGGACGTCTATTTGATGCTGTTGCCGGGTGGCGCTGACGCTTACCCGGCCTACGATTTTCTCCCTCTCCCTGTGGGAGAGGGCCGGGGTGAGGGCATCAGGCCGCAGCAGGGTTTAACCTCCGCACACCTCACACCCCGGATTACGCATCAGCTTCATCTCGCGGAACTGACAGGTCATCGCGTCATACATCACGATTTTGCCCGCTGCGGGCGTGCCGTAATTCGCCAGCACCTTGATCGCCTCCATGGCCTGCAAGGAACCGATAACCCCAACCAGCGGCGCCATCACGCCCGCCTCGACGCAGGTCAGCGCATTCTCGCCAAACAGACGGCTCAGGCAGCGGTAGCAGGGCTCTCCCTCAGCGTAGGTGAAAACGCTGATTTGACCCTCCATGCGGATGGCCGCGCCGGAAATTAGCGGCGTTTTATGGGCAAAGCAGCCCGCATTGAGCTGGTTGCGAATGGCGACGTTATCGGTGCAGTCCAGCACCAGGTCATGCCGAGCAATCTGCGCAAACAGCGCGTCGTCATCCAGCATCGCGTCAATCAGGGTGAACTGAACGTTGGGGTTAATTCGCGCCAGCGCCGTGCGCGCAGATTCCACTTTCGGCTGACCAACCGTCGCGTCGCTGTGTAGCGTCTGGCGTTGCAGGTTCGACACCGACACGGTATCGAAATCCAGTAGCGTCATGCGGCCGACGCCCGCCGCAGCCAGATATTGCGCCGCCGCGCAGCCCAGCCCGCCAAGGCCGACAACCAGCACGCTGGCCGCCTTGAGCGCTTCCTGACCCTCGAAATCAAACCCGCGCAGCACGATCTGGCGGTTGTAGCGCATCATCTCCGGGTCGCTCAGTTCCACCGTCATGTCAGCCTCCGAAAAGGTGGTTAAAGCGTTCCACTTCAACCCATTCGCCCGCCTCAACGTGGCCGCGATCGCGCTCCAGCACGATAAAGCAGTTACCCTGGCTGAAGGAGCTAAAGATGTGCGAACCCTGATGCCCGGTGGTGCTCACCTCCAGCTCGCCATCGGCGTTGCGCGCCAGAATGCCGCGCTGGAAATCGAGACGGCCCGGAGATTTTTTGAGGCGCGTTGCCGCCCGCACGCGCACACGTTCCGGCAGCGGGTCGGCATTGTTGCCTGAAAGCTTCGCCAGCAGCGGGATCACCAGCTGGTAGAAGGTCAGCGCGGCAGAGACCGGGTTACCCGGCAGGCCACAGAACCAGCTGTGCGGAAGTTTGCCAAACGCGAACGGTTTGCCCGGTTTAATCGCCAGCTTCCAGAAGGCGATTTCACCCAGCTCTTCAAGCAGGGTTTTGGTGTAATCCGCTTCGCCAACCGATACGCCGCCAGAGCTGATCACCACGTCGGCAGAGGCGTCCGCGTCGATAAACGCCGTGCGCAGTTTCTCCGGATCGTCAGGAATGATGCCGAGGTTAATCACCTCGCAGCCCAGTTGCTCAAGCATCAGGTGCACCGCCAGACGGTTGGTGTCGTAAATCTGCCCCTCGTTCAGCGGCTGACCCGGAAGCTGTAGCTCGTCTCCCGTTGAGAACACCGCCACGCGTACCTTGCGGACAACGTCAATCTCCGCGATGCCAAGCGATGCCAGCACCGGCAGTTCGGCGACCGTCAGTTTTTGCCCGGCGGCAAAGACCGTTGCGCCGAGGGTAATGTCTTCCCCGATGTGGCGGATATTCTGTCCCGCTTTGACGCTGGCGGTAAAACGCACGCCGTCGTCCGTTAGTTCGGTCTCTTCCTGCATCACCACGGCTTCACAGCCCTTTGGCACCGGCGCGCCGGTCATAATGCGCACGCAGGTGCCCGCTGGCCACTCACCGTTGAACGGCTGCCCGGCAAAGGCTTTACCTGCCACCGGCAGCGGCTGACCCGTTTGCAAATCCGCCAGACGTACGGCATAGCCGTCCATCGCCGCGTTATCGAACCCCGGCACGTTCAGCGGCGAGACGATATCGCGCGCGGCAATACGGCCAAAACAGCGCACAAGCGACAGCGTCTCAACGTCGTGCAGGGGAGTAATACGATCAAGCATCTGCGAGAGTGCCGTCTCAAGCGGCATCAGTCCGGCGGTAAAATCCATGGTGGGCTCCTGCGGAGTAACAACGAAAGCGCTCATTATGGCAGAAAAGTGTGGCTAACTGTATGACCCGATGGGTGTACGCTTTACATCACAGTTGCGTCTTTCTATATTCAAAAATCATCTGAAGATTCGTCGACGATAATGATATTTATAGAAAAAGCAGCCAGCCAGGCTGATGGGTGATGCGAAATGAGTAAAGCGGTTATCGCAATTCATGGCGGTGCCGGGGCAATCACCCGTGCACAGCTCAGTCCCGAGCAGGAGAAGCGTTATATTGATGCGCTGAACGCCATTGTGGAAACAGGCCAGCGCATGCTGGAAGCGGGCGAAAGCGCGCTGGACGTGGTGACCGAAGCGGTGCGCCTGCTGGAGGAGTGTCCGCTGTTTAATGCCGGTATTGGCTCGGTCTTTACGCGCGATGAAACGCATGAACTGGATGCCTGCGTGATGGACGGTATCACCCTGAAAGCGGGGGCGGTGGCGGGCGTCAGCCGACTGCGCAATCCCGTGCTGGCCGCGCGTCTGGTGATGGATCAAAGCCCGCATGTGCTGCTGACCGGGGCGGGGGCGGAGAAATTTGCCGTCGAGCACGGGATGGATACGGTCTCGCCCGATCTTTTTTCCACCGAGGAGCGTTACCGGCAGTTGCTGGAGGCCCGTACAGCGGGGATGACGCAGCTGGACCATGCCGCGCCGCTCGATGAACGCAGCAAAATGGGCACGGTAGGCGCGGTGGCGCTGGATAAAGCCGGTAACCTCGCCGCCGCGACGTCGACAGGCGGTATGACCAACAAGCTTCCCGGACGCGTCGGCGACAGTCCGCTGCCGGGGGCCGGGTGTTACGCTAATAACGCCACGGCGGCGGTGTCATGCACCGGCACCGGCGAAGTGTTTATCCGCGCGCTGGCGGCCTACGACATTACCGCGCTAATGGATTACGGCGGATTAAGCCTGAGTGAGGCCTGCGAGCGGGTGGTAATGGAGAAACTGCCAGCCCTGGGCGGAGAAGGTGGCTTAATCGCGGTGGATCGGGAGGGCAACGTGGCGCTGCCGTTCAACAGTGAAGGGATGTACCGGGCGTGGGGGTATGCCGGCGATGCGCCCAGCACAGGCATTTATCGTGAATAAGGGGGCATTGCGTGCCGCACAGTGAAGAGCTGGACAACTGCGAAGTGCTGGCTGTCCACCAACTGAATATTGCCTTTCAGGAAGAGCGGCAGTTCATCCCTGCAGTACAGAATTTATCGTTTTCGCTCAGGCGCGGCGAGACGCTGGCGATTGTCGGCGAGTCCGGATCCGGTAAATCGGTTACCGCGCTGGCGCTGATGCGTCTGCTTGAGCAGACGGGCGGGCAGGTCACCAGCGAGCGGATGCTGTTGCGCCGTCGCAACCGTCAGGTTATCGATCTCAACGAGCTGAGCGCGTCCCGGATGCAGGGGGTGCGCGGGGCGGATATTGCGATGATTTTTCAGGAGCCGATGACCTCCCTGAACCCGGTCTTCCCGGTGGGCGAGCAGATTGCCGAATCTATCCGCCTGCATCAGGGATTGAGCGGTGATGAGGCGCTCAACGAAGCTAAACGGATGCTGGAGCTGGTACGTATCCCTGAGGCGCACGCGATTTTGTCCCGCTATCCGCATCAGCTTTCCGGTGGCATGCGCCAGCGGGTGATGATTGCGATGGCGCTGTCGTGCCGTCCGGCGGTGCTCATTGCGGACGAACCCACCACGGCGCTGGATGTCACCATTCAGGCCCAGATCCTGCAACTGATTAAGGTGTTGCAGCAGGAGATGGAGATGGGGGTGATATTCATCACCCACGATATGGGGGTGGTGGCGGATATTGCCGATCGGGTGCTGGTTATGCATCAGGGCAATGCCGTGGAAACCGGCACGGTGGAGCAGGTCTTTCATGCGCCGGTGCATCCTTATACTAAAGCGCTGCTGGCGGCGGTCCCGCGTCTGGGCGCCATGAATGGCAGTGATTTTCCGCGCCGTTTTCCGCTGTTCTCTCAGACCGAACAGGGCCAGCAGGAAGACGAAACCGAGCAGAACACGGTGGTTTCCGGCAGGCCGATCCTTGAAGTGCGTGACCTGGTGACCCGTTTCCCGCTGCGCAGCGGGATCCTTAACCGCGTGAAGCGCGAAGTGCATGCGGTTGAATACGTCAGTTTTGATCTCTGGCCGGGCGAAACGCTGGCGCTGGTGGGGGAGTCCGGCTGCGGTAAATCCACCACCGGGCGGGCGCTGCTCAGGCTGGTTGAGTCGCAGGAGGGGAGCATCACCTTCAACGGTGAGCGCATCGATACACTCCCCAATGGTAAATTGCAGGCGGTACGCCGGGATATTCAGTTTATTTTTCAGGATCCTTATGCGTCGCTCGATCCGCGCCATACGGTGGGGTACTCGATTATGGAGCCGCTGCGGGTGCACAAACTGCTCGACGGTGAAGCCGCGCAGCGCCGCGTCGCGTGGCTGCTGGAGCGCGTGGGCCTGAAACCGGAGCATGCCTGGCGTTATCCGCACGAATTTTCTGGCGGTCAGCGACAGCGTATCTGCATAGCCCGGGCATTGGCCCTGAATCCGAAAGTGGTGATTGCGGATGAGTCCGTGTCAGCGCTGGATGTCTCCATCCGCGCGCAAATCATCAATCTCCTGCTCGATTTACAGCGGGATTTGGGCATTGCGTTTCTGTTTATCTCTCACGATATGGCGGTGGTTGAGCGGATCAGCCATCGCGTGGCGGTGATGTACATGGGGCAAATTGTTGAAATTGGCCCCCGTCGGGCGGTATTTGAAAACCCGCAGCATCCGTACACCCGCAAGCTGATGGCCGCCGTACCGGTTGCCGATCCTGAGCATCGTCACGCCCAGCGCGTGCTGTTGCAGGACGAAATGCCGAGCAATATTCGTAAACGGGGCGAAACTCTGGAGCGCGTGGCGCTGCGTGAAGTCGGTCCCGGTCATTTTGTCGCACCCCCGCGTCAGGGCAATGCATTCTCGCGGTTATAACTTACAACAGGCAGGAGAACACAATGGTTCCTTTTGTTGCTCGTCAATGGCTGCTTGCCGCGAGCGTGACGGCTGCGCTGGCCGCCGCCCCCGCGATCGCGGCGAAAGACGTGGTGGTGGCTGTGGGGTCTAACTTCACGACGCTGGATCCGTATGATGCTAACGACACCCTTTCTCAGGCGGTGGCAAAATCCTTCTACCAGGGGCTGTTCGGCCTGGACCGCGAGATGAAGCTGAAAAACGTGCTGGCGGAAGGCTATACCGTGTCGGACGACGGGCTGGTCTATACCGTTAAGCTCCGTACCGGCGTGAAGTTCCAGGACGGCACCGACTTCAACGCCGAGGCGGTTAAGGTCAACCTGGACCGAGCCAGCAATCCGGAAAACGGTCTTAAGCGCTACAACCTGTATAAAAATATCGCCCAAACCGAGGTGATTGATCCAGCGACGGTGAAGATCACCCTCAAAGAGCCGTTCTCGGCGTTTATCAATATCCTGGCGCATCCCGCGACGGTGATGATTTCCCCTGCGGCGTTGAAGAAATACGGCAAAGAGATTGGCTTCCACCCGGTGGGGACCGGACCGTACGAACTGCTTACCTGGAACCAGACCGATTATGTGAAGGTGAAGAAATTCGCCGGATACTGGCAGCCGGGGCTGCCGAAGCTGGATACCCTCACCTGGCGGCCGGTCGTGGACAACAATACCCGTGCCGCGATGCTGCAAACCGGCGAAGCGCAGTTTGCCTTCCCGATCCCCTACGAACAGGCAGCGCTGCTGGCGAAAAACAGCAAGCTGGAGCTGGTGGCCAGCCCGTCGATTATGCAGCGCTACATCAGCATGAACGTCACGCAAAAACCGTTTGATAACCCGAAGGTGCGCGAAGCCATCAACTACGCCATTAACCGCCAGGCACTGGTGAAGGTGGCCTTTGCAGGCTACGCCACCCCGGCGACGGGCGTGATGCCGCCAACCATTGAGTACGCGCAGAGCTATCAGCCGTGGCCGTACGATCCGGCGAAAGCGCGGGAACTGCTGAAAGAGGCGGGCTATCCGAACGGCTTTAGTACCACGCTGTGGTCGTCGCATAACCACAGTACCGCGCAGAAGGTGCTGCAATTTACCCAGCAGCAGCTGGCGCAGGTGGGCATTAAAGCCAGGGTCACGGCGATGGATGCCGGACAGCGCGCGGCGGAAGTGGAAGGCAAAGGACAGAAAGAGAGCGGCGTGCGGATGTTCTACACCGGCTGGACGGCTTCAACCGGTGAAGCGGACTGGTCCCTGTCGCCGCTGTTTGCTTCCCAGAACTGGCCGCCAACGCTGTTCAATACCGCGTTCTACAGTAATCCGCAGGTGGATAAGGATCTGGCCGATGCCCTGAAAACCACCAAACCGGAAGAGAAAGCGCGCCTGTACAATGAGGCGCAGGACATTATCTGGAAAGAGTCGCCGTGGGTGCCGCTGGTGGTGGAAAAACTGGTCTCAGCCCACAATAAAGCGCTGACCGGTTTTTACATCATGCCGGATACGGGCTTTAGCTTTGATGACGCGGATCTAAAATAAAACTCATGCTGAATTATGTGTGTAAACGCCTGCTGGGGCTTATCCCGACGCTGCTGATTGTGGCCGTGCTGGTGTTTTTGTTTGTCCACATGCTGCCCGGCGATCCGGCGCGTTTGATTGCCGGACCGGAAGCGGATGCCACGGTTATAGAACTGGTGCGTAAACAGCTCGGTCTTGACCAGCCGCTGTATCGGCAATTTCTGCGCTACATTGGCAATGTCCTTCAGGGCGATTTCGGCATCTCGATGGTGTCGCGTCGTCCGGTGTCGGAGGAGATTGCCAGCCGCTTTATGCCCACCTTCTGGTTAACGATTGCCAGTATGAGCTGGGCGGTTGTGTTTGGCCTGGGCGCGGGAATCGTTGCCGCCGTCTGGCGCAACCGCTGGCCGGATAAGCTCGGTATGGCGCTGGCGGTCACCGGTATCTCTTTCCCGGCGTTTGCGCTGGGTATGATGCTGATGCAGATTTTCTCCGTCGAGCTGGGCTGGTTGCCCACCGTCGGGGCCGACACCTGGAAGCACTACATTCTGCCCTCTATGACGCTTGGCGCAGCCGTTGCGGCAGTGATGGCCCGTTTCACCCGCGCCTCCTTTGTCGACGTGCTGAGCGAAGATTACATTCGCACCGCGCGGGCAAAAGGGGTGAGTGAGAAATGGGTCATTCTGAAGCATGGTTTTCGTAATGCGATGATCCCGGTGGTCACGATGATGGGGCTACAGTTCGGCTTCCTGCTGGGCGGCTCTATCGTGGTTGAGAAGGTCTTTAACTGGCCGGGGCTGGGGCGCCTGCTGGTCGACTCGGTCGATATGCGTGACTATCCGGTTATTCAGGCTGAAGTTCTGCTTTTCTCGCTGGAGTTTATTCTTATCAACTTAGTGGTGGATGTGCTGTACGCCGCCATTAACCCGGCCATCAGGTATAAGTAAGATGCGATTACTGAACTGGCGTCGCCAGGCCATTTTAAACGCTATGCCGGGGATCAGGCCGGACCATATTCGCACCCCGTGGGTTGAGTTCTGGCGTCGATTCCGTCGTCAGCCCGTCGCTATGGTCGCCGGGTTGTTTGTGTTACTGCTGATCCTGGTGGCGATTATCGCCCCCTGGATAGCCCCATTTGATGCGGAAAATTACTTCGATTACGACCGGCTGAACGATGGACCGTCGATGATGCACTGGTTTGGCGTGGACTCGCTCGGGCGCGATATTTTCAGCCGCGTGCTGGTAGGGGCGCAGATCTCGCTGGCGGCCGGGGTCTTTGCGGTGCTGATGGGCGCAGCGATTGGCACCGTGCTTGGGCTGGTGGCCGGGTACTATGAAGGCTGGTGGGACCGCATCATCATGCGTATCTGCGACGTGCTGTTTGCCTTTCCCGGTATTCTGCTGGCGATTGCCGTGGTGGCGGTGATGGGCAGCGGCATGGCGAACGTCATCATCGCCGTGGCGGTATTCACGATTCCCGCTTTCGCGCGCCTGGTACGTGGCAACACGCTGGTGCTGAAGCAGCAGACCTTTATCGAGTCGGCCCGCAGCATGGGAGCCAGCGATGCCACAATCCTGTTCAGCCATATTCTGCCGGGAACGGTCTCGTCTATCGTGGTCTATTTCACCATGCGCATAGGCGTGTCGATTATCTCGGCGGCCAGCCTGTCGTTTCTGGGGTTAGGCGCACAGCCGCCGACGCCGGAGTGGGGCGCGATGCTGAACGAGGCGCGGGCGGATATGGTGATCGCCCCGCACGTGGCGATCTTCCCGAGCCTGGCGATTTTCCTGACCGTGCTGGCGTTTAACCTGCTGGGGGATGGGCTGCGCGACGCGCTGGATCCGAGGATTAAGGGGTAGGTTTTTGCAGGAACTTACCCCTCACCCTAACCCTCTCCCCTGAGGGGAGAGGGGACTGCTCGGTGCGGTCTGTTCCCCCTCGCCCCTTTGGGGAGAGGGCCGGGGTGAGGGGTTAAAGATTAAACCCGGTTGCCCCACAAATCATACTCGTCGGCGTTTTCAACCTTCACGCGAATAATATCGCCCGGCTTGACGTTGGTTTCCCCGTTCAGGTACACCGCGCCGTCGATTTCAGGCGCATCCGCCATGCTGCGGCCAATCGCGCCTTCTTCGTCCACTTCGTCGATAATGACCAGAATTTCGCGGCCCACTTTCTCCTGCAAGCGTTCAGCAGAGATCTGCTGTTGCAGCTGCATAAAGCGGTTCCAGCGTTCCTCTTTGACCTCTTCCGGTACCTGGTCCGCCAGCTCGTTGGCCGTTGCGCCTTCAACCGGGCTGTACTTGAAGCAGCCCACGCGATCCAGACGCGCTTCTTTCAGGAAGTCGAGCAGCATCTGGAAATCTTCTTCGGTTTCACCCGGGAAGCCAACGATGAAGGTGGAGCGCAGGGTCAGATCCGGGCAGATCTCGCGCCACTGCTTGATGCGCGCCAGCTGGCGGTCAACGGATCCAGGACGCTTCATCAGCTTCAGAATGCGCGGGCTGGCGTGCTGTAACGGGATATCCAGATACGGCAGTATTTTGCCTTCCGCCATCAGCGGAATCACGTCGTCAACGTGCGGGTAAGGGTAGACGTAGTGCAGACGCGTCCAGATCCCGAGCTTAGCAAGCTGCTCGCACAGGCCAACCATGCTGGTTTTTACCGGCTCGCCGTTATGGAAGCCGGAGCGGTGTTTGACGTCCACGCCGTAGGCGGAGGTGTCCTGGGAGATGACCAGTAACTCCTTCACGCCCGCGTCGGCCAGGCGTTTGGCTTCTGCCAGCACCTCGCCAATCGGACGGCTCACCAAATCGCCACGCATCGACGGGATGATGCAGAAGGTGCAGCGATGGTTGCAGCCTTCGGAAATTTTCAGGTAAGCATAGTGGCGCGGCGTCAGCTTCACGCCCTGTTCCGGCACCAGGCTCAGGAACGGGTTGTGCTTTGGCTTTGGTACGTAGTGATGAACATGTTCCAGCACCTGCTCGTAGCTGTGCGGGCCGGTGATCTCCAGTACCTTCGGGTGCACTTCGCGGATCTGATCCACCTTCGCGCCCAGGCAGCCGGTGACAATCACTTTGCCATTTTCCGTCAGGGCTTCACCAATGGCTTCCAGTGACTCCTGGACCGCGCTGTCGATGAACCCACAGGTGTTGACGATCACCATGTCGGCGTTGTCGTAGCTTGGCACCACGTCATAGCCTTCAGTGCGAAGTTCAGTCAGGATGCGTTCGGAATCCACCAGGTTCTTCGGGCAGCCCAGGGAGACAAAGCCGATTTTCGGCGGGTGCGTAACATTGCTCATAGGTTAAAAATTCATCAATTATGGAGTTATCAGGGCGGGATTTTACAGCGTATCGCGGGGGATTTATACACTCTTGATGGCGCAGTTGAGGCGGGCAATCGTTGTAACATTGTAAAGAATGTTAATCAGTTATCGTTTATTGATCTCAGGCATCACATTGTACAAAAAATGACCTTATTATTAATAGGGTAACATGGCTGACAGAGGAGGAAATAGCATGTCCGTTGACAGACTGAAACGCGATCTGCTTAACAAGCTGATCAACGCCCGAATCGACCTGGCTGCATATCTGCAACTCCGCAAGGCGAAAGGGTATATGTCAGTCAGCGAAAGCGAAAATCTGCGTGATAATTTCTTTGAACTTTGCAATTTCATGCGTGATAAAGCACCCATCCTGAAAGCGCACTGCGCTGAAAACGAATTAGTGGCGCTGCGCCGCGCCGCCGAGGTGCTTTCCATCGCCGGGGTCTGTTTGATGAACGGACGTCACGACTGCCCGAATTTTATTGCCGTTAACGCGGAGAAGCTTGAAAACTGCCTGACCACGCTCGCGCTTTGCATCATGTGTCTGAACAAGCCGGAAACGCTTGCCCGACACTGAACCTGGGGGAGGCAACTCCCCCTTTTGATTAAGCTTTTGTAAAAGTGTTAACGCACCCGGGAACAGTGGCTAATCTTTAAGCCATATGCCGATAAAGGAGTGCGTTATGCCTCGATCCTCGCTGCTTTTCCTCCCTGTACTGTTATTCCCGCTTTCGCTGCTTGCGGCGCCCGAGACGGTTAAGGTCGACGTGCTACAGACAAAACTGGATCACCCCTGGTCGCTGGCGTTTCTGCCTGATAATAAGGGGCTGCTGATCACGCTAAAAGACGGGCAGCTTAAGCACTGGCAGGCAGGGAAAGGGCTCTCCGATCCGATTGTCGGCGTGCCGAAGGTCTGGGCGAGCGGCCAGGGCGGATTGCTGGACGTGGTGCTGGCCCCGGATTTTGAACAATCACGGCGGATCTGGCTCAGTTTCGCCGAGGCGGGTGATGATGGAAAAGCGGGCACCGCGGTGGGCTACGGGCGGTTGAGCGATGACCTCTCGCGCATTGAGGGCTTCCAGGTGGTGTTCCGACAGATGCCGAAGCTCTCTACTGGCAACCACTTTGGTGGACGGCTGGTGTTCGACGGCAAAGGCCATCTCTTTATTGGCTTAGGTGAAAACAACCAGCGCCCGACGGCGCAGGATCTGGATAAGCTTCAGGGCAAGGTGGTGCGCCTGACGGAGGACGGGAAAGTGCCGCCGGATAACCCGTTTGTGAACACCGCCGGTGCACGGCCTGAAATCTGGTCTTACGGCATTCGCAACCCGCAGGGGATGGCGATGAACCCGTGGAGCGACGCGCTGTGGCTTAATGAACACGGCCCTCGCGGCGGGGATGAGATCAACATTCCTGAAAAAGGCAAAAACTACGGCTGGCCGATGGCCACGCACGGGATCAACTACAGCGGCCTGAAAATCCCGGAAGCGAAAGGCGAGCACGTTGAGGGCACTGAAAAACCGCTGTTTGTCTGGAAAGTGTCGCCCGCCGTCAGCGGCATGGCGTTCTACAACAGCGACGTCTTCCCGCAGTGGAAAAACAAGCTGTTTATCGGCGCGCTGAAGGAGAAAGACGTCATCGTGCTGAGCGTGAAGGGCAATACCGTGACGGAGGACGGGCGCATTCTTGGGGATAAAGATCATCGAATTCGCGATGTGCGCGTCGGGCCGGATGGTTACCTGTACGTGCTGACCGACGAGACGGACGGGCAGCTTTGGAAAGTCAGCCCGTCCGGGTCGTAATCAGGTCACCGGGATCATCACCACGTTGCGATACGCCGGGCGCTCGCTGAGCTGCTGGATCCAGCGCTGAAGGTGAGGGCGCGGGGTCCAGCTGAGACCCATGTTAGTGAGGTTCCAGACGAAAGGGGCGACGGCGATATCGCCCACGCCGAACGTGTCGCCGGAGAACCAGGTATGCTTCGCCAGTTCGTCGTTCATCATCGCAAACAGCGACTCGCACGCGTCCTGGGCGGCATGAATGGCGGGATAATCACGATCGGCTTCCGGCTTACGGATAAGCCCCATCAGGATCACGCGGTGCGTTGGGGAAAGCGTCTGGTTTGCCCAGTCCATCCATTTTTCGCCCTGCGCGCGCTGGGCTGGATTTTCTACCCACAGCCGACCCTGGCCGTACTGCGCGGCGAGGTATCGCACGATGGTGTTAGACTCCCACAGCGTGGCGTCTGTCTCGTCATCGCGCAGTAGCGGCACCAGTCCGTTTGGGTTCATCGCCAGGTAGTCCGCGTCTTTATTCACGCCAAACTCCAGGCCCGCCATAACCTGCTTAAACGGTAAATCCAGCTCTTCCAGCGTCCAGAGCACTTTTTTCACGTTGGTCGAATTGTTCCTGCCCCACAGCGTAATCATATTTACTCCCGATGAGATGTGAATCCGAGTCAGCTTTTCGCCATGGTGAGATAAACCTAACAATTACGCAACAGATGCTAAAAAAAACACCGCAATCAAAGCGTATCTGAATGTTATTGCATAAACTTTAAAAACTTTACCTGGAACAGGTTTCTTTGAAGGCTGTAGTGCGCTATTACTCATCGCTTCTTGCGACACGGTGATTGTGACGTGATTTTTAGAATGGACACTCGGGTGGCATTTATGACGCAAAAAACTTCCTCTCTGCGCAGCCTGGCGGCAGGCTCGGCGCTGCTTTTCCTTTTTGCCCCAACGCTCCATGCGGCGGAACAGACAGCGCCCGAAGCGCCGCCTGTTGATGCGCGCGCCTGGATCCTGATGGATTACGCCAGCGGGAAAGTGCTGGCGGAAGGTAACGCCGACGAAAAACTCGACCCGGCGAGCCTGACGAAAATTATGACCAGCTATGTGGTCGGCCAGGCGTTGAAAGCGGGCAAGATCAAGCTGAATGACATGGTCACCGTCGGGAAAGATGCCTGGGCGACCGGTAATCCGGCGCTGCGCGGCTCGTCCGTGATGTTCCTGAAGCCTGGCGACCAGGTCTCCGTGTCCGATCTGAATAAAGGGGTCATTATTCAGTCGGGAAATGATGCCTGTATTGCGCTGGCCGATTACGTCGCGGGCAGTCAGGACTCATTTATTGGGCTGATGAATGGCTACGCGAAAAAACTGGGTCTGACCAATACCACTTTTAAAACTGTTCACGGCCTGGATGCGCCGGGTCAGTTCAGTACCGCGCGCGATATGGCGCTGCTGGGCAAAGCGCTGATCCATGACGTGCCGGATGAGTACGCTATCCATAAAGAGAAAGAGTTCACCTTCAACAATATCCGCCAGCCTAACCGTAACCGTCTACTGTGGAGCAGTAACGTTAACGTGGACGGCATGAAAACCGGTACAACTGCCGGGGCCGGATACAACCTGGTGGCTTCTGCGACGCAGGGCGATATGCGCCTGATCTCAGTGGTGCTGGGAACGAAAACCGACCGTATTCGTTTTAACGAATCCGAAAAACTGCTGACCTGGGGTTTCCGCTTCTTTGAAACCGTCACGCCGATTAAGCCGGACGCCACCTTCGTCAGCCAGCGTGTCTGGTTTGGTGATAAAAGTGAAGTGAACCTGGGAGCGGGTGAAGCGGGTTCCGTCACCATTCCACGCGGTCAGCTGAAAAACCTGAAAGCCAGCTATACCCTGACCGAGCCACAGCTCACCGCACCGCTGAAAAAAGGTCAGGTGGTCGGGACGATAGATTTCCAGCTTAACGGCAAATCTATTGAGCAGCGTCCGCTGGTGGTAATGGAAGCGGTGGAAGAGGGCGGCTTCTTCAGCCGGATGTGGGACTTTGTGTTAATGAAATTCCACGGCTGGTTTGGCAGCTGGTTCAGCTAAGTTTTTGCCGGGTGGCGGCTTCGCCTTACCCGGCCTACAACGGCTCGAATGTAGGCCGGGTAAGCGCAGCGCCACCCGGCATAACCTCAATACATCAACTTCACCTGCTGCGCTTTCGCGTATGCCACCAGCTCGTCATCCGGGCGGCAATCACTGACGATGGCGTCAAAGCGCGACAGTTCTCCCATCCTTGCCGGACGGACCTTGCCAAATTTACTGTGATCAACCACCAGCACATGCTGCTGCGCGGCGTTGAGCGCCCACTGTTTCACCGGTAACTCTTCAAGATTAAAACAGGTTGCCCCCTGTTTCACATTCACGCCCGCCGCAGAGTAAAAGGCGATATCAGGGCATACATTGCTCAGCGTGTCCTGAATATTCAGCGGCTTGAAGATGGCGTTGCTGACATGAAACTCGCCGCCACACAAAATCACCCGGCATGCTGGTTTCTCCTGCAAAGCCAGGAAGGTATTTAGCGAATAACAGACGGCGGTAAAGGGAACGGTGCTGTCGATGGCCTCGATGATCCACGGGGTTGTCGTACCGCAGTCAAAAAACAGCGTTTGATGCGGCTGCACCAGCGAGGCGGCGAGCCGCGCGGCTTTGCGCTTCTCTTCCACCAGGCGTGTTTTTTGATCGCTTAACAGATAATGGCTGGCGCTACGCGGCTCCAGAACAATATACCCGCCAAGCAGCACAACGGGGGCGCTGTCGCTGTTCAGATCGCGACGAATGGTCATTTCAGACACGCCAAGCAGGGAAGCGGCTTCCTTAAGATGCAGCTTATCGCTGCGCTTCAGCGCCTGAAGCAGCTGAGCAATGCGGTCATCGCGACGTGTTTCCATAGATCCTCGGGCTAAAAAAGTGAGCCCCCGCAGGGCGGGGGCTCAAGTGTAACCTGACGGACCGGGGTTAGTCACGTATCCAGCCTTTGCGGATCGGAAGAGCAAACAGAACGCGATAGGCCTGTGATAATGCACGATAAAGCGCCGGGCCAAAGAGGCTCCACAGGATGGCTGCGCTGACGCAGCCCATCAGCCCCACCAGGAAACCGCCGACCATATCCAGCGGCCAGTGCACCCCCAGGTAGACGCGGGACCAGGCGATGGCGACTGCCACGCCCATCAGCACTACGCCGGACCACAGGCGATGCCAGAACAGGAAGGCCAGCGCAAAGGTGAAGATCACCGTGCCGTGATCGCTCGGGAACGAGTCATCCGGCGCATGGTGCAGGAAGTTGTAGCCGACGCGATCGACAAACGGACGATCGTGCGGGAAGGCGTGACCCAGCACGTAGCTTGCCAGCACGCTCACGCCAATTGCCATCGCCATTTTGATCACCAGATGGCGCTGGGCGGTGACCTGTGTACGAGGTCCCCATAACCAGAGGATCACCGCCAGCGCCGGTACAATGCTAATCAGATCTTTCGCAATGAAGGTGGCGAGATCGATCATCCATTCCGGTGACGACGGCGTGGCGTTGAGCAGGTAAAACAGTTCGTAGTTCAGATTTTCTAACATAATCTCGTTACTCTTTAGCAAACCGGGCGGAAACCAGCCCGTAAACCAGCACCTGGGAAAACCAGACCCACCACCCGGCCCACAGGTTGTGAGAGAAAAAATGCGCGCCGCGCATGACCTGCCCGAAGCCCATCACCAGCCCCATAACAACGCCTGACGCGACAAAGGACCATGCCAGGCGCGGACGTTCACGCCAGAAGGCAAAAAACAGCCCCATCACCATAAACCCGCTGGAGGCGTGGCCGCCGGGAAAGCAGCGTCCCGGTCCGCTGTCTGCCGGAACGGCGCTGAACAGGGGATACGAAACGGACCTGCCGCCATATTCCACCAGATCCCACGGACAGCTGTGGTGGCTTATGCTTTTCAGCACCCCTACTACCAGCGCACCCAGCCCCATCAGAAGCGCGGCCGTTACCAGTCGGGCATTGCGTTTGTAAGCGCCGTAAATCAGCGATGCGGCAGCGATAACAATGGTCACATATTTCGCCAGCCGATGGTTCAGCAGATCCAGCAGCGGGTTTTGCTGTAGCGGAAAATGATGCGTCGCTGCGTCATACCAGAAACCGGTTATCCATCGGTCAAGCGATTCATCGCGCGAAAGCCAGGTAAAAAGCACCGCAAGGGCAATAAGCACGAAAAGTTGATAACCATAAAAGCGGGGAGGCAAACGGTAAAGACGTTTTGTCTTATTTGTCGGTAACTTAGATAATTCTGAAGGGCTGACGGCGTGTGTCATAGTTTCGGTCAATAACGTGAAATAGCACTATCATAGGGAGGGCAACTTAAGGAAACCTTAAACAACAACGATAAGTGCGTTATTTCTGTTTTTTCACGTTAATTTGCTATCTCAGACAGCGGCAATTCATTACACTCATCGCGATTTTTTCATACTAAAGAGATTGCATGATAAACCGTTCTTCTTCCGGTAATCGTCTGGGTCGTCAGGCGTTACTTTTTCCTCTGTGTCTGGTGCTTTACGAATTCTCTACCTACATCGGCAACGACATGATCCAGCCCGGCATGCTGGCTGTGGTTGAGCAGTACAACGCAGGTATTGAGTGGGTACCGACATCCATGACCGCCTATCTGGCGGGCGGCATGTTTTTACAGTGGCTGTTAGGGCCGCTGTCGGATCGTATTGGCCGCCGTCCGGTGATGCTGACGGGCGTAGTGTGGTTTATCGTCACCTGTCTCGCCACGCTGCTGGCGCAGAGTATTGAGCAGTTCACGCTGCTGCGTTTCCTTCAGGGCGTGAGCCTGTGCTTTATTGGCGCCGTGGGCTATGCCGCTATTCAGGAGTCGTTTGAGGAGGCGGTGTGTATCAAAATTACCGCGCTGATGGCAAACGTGGCACTGATTGCACCGCTTCTTGGGCCGCTGGTGGGAGCCGCATGGATTCACGTCGCGCCGTGGGAGGGGATGTTCGTCCTCTTTGCCGCGCTTGCGGCTATCTCTTTCTTTGGCCTGTACCGTGCGATGCCGGAAACCGCCACCCGCCTGGGCGAAAAGCTCTCGCTTAAAGAGCTGGGGCGGGATTATAAGGCAGTGCTGAAAAACGGTCGTTTTGTCGCGGGCGCGCTGGCGACGGGGTTTGTCAGCCTGCCACTGCTGGCGTGGATTGCCCAGTCGCCGGTCATTATCATCAGCGGCGAACAGCTTAGCAGCTATGAGTATGGCCTGTTACAGGTGCCGATTTTTGGCGCGCTGATTATCGGTAACCTGGTGCTGGCGCGTCTGACGTCACGCCGTACCGTGCGTTCGCTGATTATTTTGGGCGGCTGGCCCATAGCGGCAGGGCTGATTATCGCGGCGGTGGCGACCGTAGCCTCGTCTCATGCGTACCTGTGGATGACGGCGGGGCTGAGTGTTTACGCGTTTGGTATCGGCGTGGCGAATGCTGGCCTGGTGCGCCTGACGCTGTTCGCCAGTGAAATGAGTAAAGGCACGGTGTCTGCCGCGATGGGGATGCTGCAAATGCTGATTTTCACCGTCGGTATTGAGGTGAGCAAACATGCCTATGCTTTCGGCGGTAACGGGCTGTTCAGCCTGTTCAACCTCGCAAACGGTGTGCTGTGGGTAGGGCTGATGGTGGTGTTCCTGAAGGACAAACGCGTCGGAAGCGCACTGCAACCGTAATCCTTATTCCCTCTCCCTGTGGGCTGAGGGTTCCCCACAAATTAATGCGAGCACTGAGCAATCCCCTCGCCCCTCCGGGGAGAGGGTTAGGGTGAGGGCACCAGACCGCACGGAATCAATTAAACGGCGCCTTCCCCTCCAGCACCATATCAATCACGTCCAGCACCCCTTCGTCATTATTGTTCGGCGCTTCATAGCGGGCCACAGCCTTTATATGCGGTCTGGCGTTGGCCATCGCGAAGCCAAACCCAGCCTGGCGCAGCATCTCCACGTCGTTACCGCTGTCGCCAAAGGCCACCACTTCACTGTCCTCAATGCCCCAGCGCGCTTGCAGGATCCGCAGGCCGTTAGCTTTGTGCACGCCAGGGATTATCAGGTCGATACTGCCGTGACCCGTGGTCACCGGCACCATGATGTCACCAAGCTTCTCATGCAGCAGCGCCTGAATGCGCGGTATTTCGTCGTCAGAGACGTTAAGCCCGAACTTGAAGAAAATATCGTTGAGGTTGTCAAAGCTGCTGACGCTTTCAAGGCGGTGATAGTATTTCGCCGCAATCTCTTTGAAGAGGTCGTTATACGTTTTCAGCGTGTAGGCGCTGTTTTTTCCGCAGGCAATTATCTCAATGCCGGGCACGTCGTTTAACAGGGTGGCGACGGTCAGAAAATGCTCTTTCGACAGTTCGCCGTTAAACACGTCTTCGCCCGCATCCACCACCCAGCCGCCGTTTTCGGCGACGAAGGCGATTTCATGGGCGATCTCGGGGAAAAATGAGATCAGCTGGTAGTACTGGTTTCCGCTGGCGACCACAAAACGGATGCCTTGCGCTTTCATGCGCGCGTACTGCGCCAGAAAACGCGCGCGATTATAGGTTTTCGCATCGCTCAGGAAGGAGCCATCCATGTCGACTGCAATCAGTTTAACGCTCATATCCCTTCTCCATTGTCGTTTGTTCTGCTTCCGGTTTTGCCACCGCACGCGCCACCAGGGCGGCAATAATCACTAACCCTAACACCACCAGCATGGCGCTGCGCAACCCGTAGTGCTCACCGAGGAATCCAAGCAACGGTGGCCCCACCAGGAAGGCAAGGTAGCCCGTGGTCGCCACAACGCTCACGCGCGTCGGCGCATCGGGACCGGTATCGCTGGCAGCGGAAATGGTCAGTGGGAAGCCAAGGGAGGCGCCCAGCCCCCACAGGATCACCGACACACCGGCAATCCAGTCCACATCCACAAAGATGATCATCGCGATGCCCAGCCCACCCAGCAGGGCGCTGGCACGGACGACCGCCACGCGGCTGTAACGGTCGATAAACCAGCCGCCGGTAAAGCGTCCGACGGTCATGCCGAGCGTAAATCCAGCGTAGATCAGCGAGCCGGAGGTGGGGCTAAATCCGTGCCCGTCCACCATCAGCAACGGTAGCCAGTCGTTGGCGGAGCCTTCAGCAAATGCCATCGCCAGCACCACCACGCCAATCAGCATTAGCTGGAAATCACGATAGAAGGGCAACCCTTTTGCCGCAGACTTCTGTTCGTCCGAGGCGTGTTGTCCTGTGCCTGCGGGAATAGCCCTGATGCCGGTGAGGATCGGGATAATACAGACCAGCGCCGCCAGCAAAATGTGCACATTGGCCGCAATGCCCAGCGCCGTCAGCGCCATCCCCACGCCCGCGCCCGCCAGCGTGCCGAGACTGTAAAAGCCATGCATCATGGGCAGCACCGTTTTGTTCATCGCCTGTTCGACGGCGGCCCCCTCGACGTTAATGGCCACTTCAGCCGCACCAAAGCTGCCGCCAAATACCATCAGCCCAAGGGCAAACATCAGCGGCGAGGCGAACCACAGCGCCACGCTCAAAGCGAACATTCCCACCACGGCGCAGCACATGGTGGTACGGATCACCGCGCGCGTGCCAAAGCGCTTCACCAGCCAGGCCGAGCAGAGGATGCCGCTCATCGAGCCAATCGACAGGCCAAACAGCACGATCCCCATCTCCGCCGTCGAGACGGATAGCGTATCGCGGATTGCCGGGGTGCGCGTTGCCCAGGAAGCCATCAGCAGCCCGGGGATGAAGAAGAACATAAACAGCGCCCACATGCGCAGATGCAGGGCTTTGCGAGGAGAAGTTAGCGTCATTGGGATCAGCACCAGAAGTACAACAATAGCGACAACACTAGCAACTTTGTGTACATTTGTACATAAACCGGATGAGGATTTTATGAGCAGACCACCAAACGACCCTAACCGCCGCGAGAAGATACTCCAGGCGACGCTGGACACCATTGCTGAGCACGGTATTCATGCCGTCACGCACCGCAAAATTGCCAGCTGCGCAGGCGTACCGCTGGGGTCGATGACCTACTATTTCGACGGGATGGAGTCGCTTCTGGAGGAGGCGTTCACGTGGTTTACGCAGCAGATGTCTCAGCAGTACCGGGATTTCTTCGCGGGGGTGACCGGGCGGGAGAGGGCGTGCGAGGCCATTACCACGCTGATCCACAGTTCAGCCGTGACCACGCCACACAATATGGCGCTGATGTATCAGCTGTACGCTTTTATGCACCGCAGCGCCGCGCTGAAAACGGTGATGCAGGACTGGATGAAGATGAGCCAGACTACGCTTGAGCAGTGGTTTGATCCGGCCACCGCCCGTGCGCTGGATGCGTTTATCGAGGGGATGACGCTGCATTTTGTAACCGACCGGTCGCCGTTAACCCGGGAGGAGATCCGGGCGATGGTGGGGCGGATTGCAGGCGAGGATACCGTCTGATAGCGCTCGCCCCGGCTACGCCTGATGTCAGGAGATTTTTTTCCCGCTGGCGTCAACGACGACTTCGCCATCTTCCTTCGTAAATGCCCCTTTTTGCTCGTCCGGAAGGATGTCGAGAACGACTTCAGAAGGGCGGCACAGGCGGGTACCCAGCGGCGTCACCACAATCGGACGGTTAATCAGAATGGGGTATAGCAGCATGAAATCAATAAGCTGGTCATCAGTGAAATTTCCCCCGGCAAGGCCCAGTTGCTCGTAAGGCTCGACGTTTTTGCGCAGCAGATCGCACACGGGAATCCCCATGTCTGCAATCAGCCTGGTCAGTTCATCACGCGACGGTGGGTTCTCAAGATAGAGAATAATTTCGGGTTCCGTACCGCTGTTGCGGATCATCTCCAGCGTATTGCGCGACGTGCCGCAGGCCGGGTTGTGGTAGATAGTGATGTTGCTCATATCCGTTACTCATTACAGTGTGAAGGAGAGACGTAGCGCCAGCGCGGCGAGCGTCACAAACAGAACCGGCAGCGTCATTATGATGCCCGTCCTGAAATAGTAGCCCCAGGTAATGGTCATGTTTTTCTGTGCCAGCACATGAAGCCATAGCAGGGTAGCCAGGCTACCGATGGGGGTGATTTTCGGCCCCAGATCGCAGCCAATCACGTTAGCGTAAATCATCGCCTCCTTAATCAAGCCTGTTGCCGCACTACCCTCAATGGAGAGCGCGCCGATCAATACCGTTGGCATATTGTTCATTATGGATGACAGAAAGGCGGTGATAAATCCGGTTCCCAGCGTAGTGGCCCAGAGTCCATGTCCGGCTAAGCGATCAAGAACGCCTGAAAGAGACTCCGTCAGCCCGGCATTACGCAGGCCATACACCACCAGATACATCCCCAGCGAAAAGATAACGATCTGCCAGGGTGCGCCGCGCAGCACTTTCCCGGTGTTGATGGCGTGCCCGCGTTTCGCAACGGCAAATAAAATCAGCGCGCCAGTTGTTGCGATAGCGCTGACCGGGATACCCAGAGGTTCAAGCACAAAGAAACCGACGAGCAGTAGCAGCAGCACGATCCAGCCCGTTCTGAACGTCGGCAGGTCATGAATGGCCCGTGCGGGCTCGCGGAGTTTTGCCAGGTCATATTCCGGCGGTATTTCCTTGCGGAAGAACAGATGCAGCATTACCAGCGTCGCGGCAATTGCGGCGATATCAACCGGGATCATCACCGAGGCGTATTCGCTAAAGCCCAGCTTAAAGAAGTCCGCTGAGACGATGTTGACCAGGTTGGAGACAATCAGCGGCAGGCTGGCGGTATCGGCGATAAATCCCGCCGCCATCACGAACGCCAGCGTGGCCTGCTTGCTGAATCCCAGCGCCAGCAGCATGGCGATAACGATAGGCGTCAGGATCAATGCCGCACCGTCATTGGCGAACAGCGCCGCCACGGCCGCACCCAGCAGCACGATCCAGGTAAACAGCAACCGCCCGCGACCGTTTCCCCAGCGAGCAACGTGCAGCGCCGCCCACTCGAAAAAACCGGACTCATCCAGCAGCAAACTGATAACGATTACCGCGATAAACGTGGCCGTCGCATTCCAGACGATGTTCCAGACCACCGGAATGTCGTTAACGTGGATCACACCGCTCGCCAGCGCCAGCGCGGCGCCAATGGTGGCACTCCAGCCGATACTGAGCCCTTTGGGCTGCCAGATAACCAGTACCAGCGTAAACAGAAAAATAGCCCCTGCCAGAAACATCTTTTACTCCGTTATATCTGTTTTTGTGAATGTGTTGTGATCAGCACGAGCCCGGGAGGCGGTTTTTCAGCTTCATACGTGTCTCTTCTCGCAGGCAGTTCCAGCTGGTGTCGATAACGGTTGCCGCCCATGCAGGCATGTTGGGAGAGAGACGGTAGTAGATCCACTTACCCTCGCGACGGTCGATGGCCAGCCCGGCCTCGCGCAGTAAGGCCATGTGGCGGGAGACTTTCGGCTGCGGCTCGTTGGTAGCGGAGCAGAGATCGCAGACGCACAACTCGCCCGCTTCACGCAGAAGCATGACGATGGAGAGCCGCGTTTCATCGGAGAGGGTTTTGAAGAGCTGGAGCGGGTGGAGCATTCTGTCATCCTGAATGTTTTGTGTCATATGCATTAAATCATATGTGATTGTAGTAAAGGAGAGAAGAAGGAGATAGCAGGAAGGATAAAAAAGCGACTGGAGGACTCGCTAAGGTCAAAATAGTCTTTATGGCTTGTCCGGACTACTCCTGATAGTCATGGGAAAGAAACCGCCCCAGGGGGACGGTTTCTTTATATCTGCTCACTTTCAACGCTCTTCTGTGCTCAGGCGCAGCAGCGATCGTTCCAGGTGTCACGGTAAATGATATTCCCCTCCGTGTACTTCCATGAGATTGCTTCGTAACGCAATTCGAGCGTTTCAAGATGGGTGCTGCTCATCCCGTTAGGGGTCATGAAGGGTGCCACTGTCGTGAACTTAACGTTTTCCATCACGATATTGAAATATTCGGCCTCGATCCCGGACTCCAGAATGCGGTACATCTTAATGATCCCCTTCTTCATAACTCTCCCTTCGCACACGGCGCGGTAAAGAAGCGGGGTAGTCTGATCAAATTCTTTAACTATCGTAATAGGGCGATGGACGCGCGTGCCGGTGAGTTTACCCCAGCTTGGATCAACCGGAATGGTTACACCGTGGGAGAACGATTTTAGCTCTATGGAACCAAGACGCGTGGGCATCATGCAGCTACCGATAATCGGCGAACCGTTCTCGTCTTCTAGCCATAGGTGTGCGGGTGTAGACATGTAATTTCCTTATTAGTAAGCGTAACGCATTGATGTTCCTCAATGCCATATCCAGTAAGCCAGTCCCAGTGTTACCAGGTAAAACAGGAGGATGAATCCCTGGCTAACCTCAGGGAAGTAAACGTCAAGGACATAGCCAAAAATGAACGTGAGGATGATCGGGACATAGGTCCAGAAGAAAAACTGAGCCTGAGATTTGAACCAGCGTCTTAAAAAGCCCATCAGTGTCTACCCATTAGCTTCAGGATCGTGTCAGCAGCATCATAAGGGCTTTGACTGTCAGTCCATTGCTGGGTTAGCACGCCCGCGCGCATAAAAGCAGGCTCCACCAGGAAATACATCATCTCCAGTTCTCGCAGGTATAACGCTTGATAGTAGGCGGGATGCATCACTTGCAGGCGATGAGCGCTGTCAGCAGCTTTTTGCACAACCCCGTATATCCCCAGCCCTCCAATAGCCGCGCCCGTTAATCCTGAAACGACCTTTAACCCTGAAGGTGGAAGGGTCACATAGAGGCAAACAGTCGATGCGACGCCTGCAGAGAATGAATACGAGGTTAGCGTGCTGGTGGATATATAAACGTTAGCGCGCATTAGAGCATGCTGTATCGCTGATAATTCTGCCGGGGAATAATCCTTAACCAGCTCCTCTACGTACGTGTTGATTAGGTCAAAGACGATGTTCCAGCGAGAAACGAGATGGAATATGCCCTTTCGGAATCGAGCGTCCTCCAGGTTTTGTCGGGTGCATACATCGTAATATTCATCAGTAAAGCAGGAGGTGTAGTACAGCAGGCGTTGGGCACCGGCACCTATATTATTCAGGTGGCTCTTTACCTCTTCACCTACATCACGTACCGCCCGGTCCAGCTTCATTGCCAGTATCTTTTGGCTCTGAAGCTGGCGGATGATCTCTTCAGAATGGTACATGCTTACTGACCTCGCACTTCAGCTCAATTGAGCGATTTTTTGCTGCATCCCCTAAGACCGGCATTGCTATTACTGAACTTGAAAACTGCATTCCTGTCCCCTCCATAGTGTTTCTATCCGCTCCAGCGTATATCTGTAACTAATATGGAAGTTCAAAGCAGATCATGTTTATGAAAAGCGGGGTATTTTTAGGATAATGACTTGATGTTTTTTTACCAATATGCGATTTATCGGCGAGCTTTTAGTGCGAATAGATAAGTTCAACATTGAGTGACTCGTTCCAAAATCCAACAGAAATATCATCACATACAGACTTTGCCACGCGCAACTAGTAGCGCTCTGGCGTGTTCCAGCCTTTCAGGCAGTTAGCGCCACCCTTAAAGCAGATCGAGCCCCCAGCAGGGCGCTGGCGCGTCACAGCACGGCCAAAAAAATCTTTCCCAGACCAAAACCGCACTACACCGCACCCGCCTGCGGTTTTTGGAACATAAAAATTTTTCAGTTTTATTTTTCTACAAACCAGACCGCCAGACCGCGCCAGTGCTGGCGGCCTTGCGGAAAACCGCAACTGAAAAGATTGAAAAGAATTTCAGTTTTTTTCACTTTTATGGATCTGTGGAGAATCTAATGAAACATGTAACCATCTGAAAAAAATGACATTTTGAATTTTAAGTGAAAAAAGAAGATCAAATTTTATGAGGCGAGAAGCTCAGGGAAAACCCGCAGGGTGAGAACTGGTGCGGGTTTTCCATTAGGCAAGAACCTATGAAAAACTGAAAAGATTATCAGTGTTAGGATACACATGATTTTATGGGGGCACGTTAGGAATGTAACTGGCCAAGTCGTTTCAAAGCCCTCTCTTCATTAAAATTACAGAGTATGTAACTTCTAATCTCTGCGCCCAATTTCTCATGAACGTAGGGGTAATGATGCTCGTCGATATAAAACTGTATATTGCAGTTATCAATGAATTCACCTAGTTCGTATATTTCATTTTTAATAACAGGTTGATAGTTGTACCTGTTTTGATAACTAACAAAGGGAATGTTGAATATATGTTCTTCATCAAAGGTGTTATCTTGAAAAATTTTCATCAACATTTTAAGTCCATCAGGGTTGAAATCAAATAATTCATCAACTTCTTTTCGATGTTTGAATTCAAATAATTGGTTGATTACATTTTTATATAGCGGATTAATAGTGCAGAAAGTGGTTTTTTTATCTAGTCGGTGTAGTGGCAATATAATCTTACTTTCAAGGAGTCCCATGAATGCCTTATTGTGCTCAGATTCACTATATGATTCCAGAGCAATTGTGCAATCACTTTTATTGAGCTTTAACATTATATTTTTGGCTTGGAATGAATAGTCATTGAAGCTACTTTTAAATAAGTCTAATTTCTTGCGCTCGCTTATCTCTTTTTCTGCTGCTTGTTTTTGAAGGTCCAATTTATTCTTTCTGAGTTGTATTCTGTTTTTGGTGAAACTGTATAGGAAGTCTACTGAGTTGAATAGAATGGAAGATGTCAAAGCTCCAAATGAAAAACCAATTACTGTAATTAATCCTAATGATAATTCGCTGGGTAGCTTAAATGGGGTCAGCATTGGTGCAATAAAAACCCAGCAGAAAATGATCGAACCAGCGATTATCAGCAGCCTGAGTGACGATCTAAATGAAACAAGATTTGTTAAGTGCGATAGAACCGTTGCTAAAGGGTCAGCCATTGAGTCCTCCTCAGTTTGTAACCAGTTATCATATATGAATTATTAAGCATCAGGACTAAGGCGCATAGAGTGTCATACATCACAAACAGATAAATCTAGTGCGACACTTTTGTGTCACTCATTTCTCGGCCAACAAATACTTACTTGAATGCTTAGGTTTATTCAAAGTATCACGGGCTTTTTTGTTTCTGTTCATCCCAAGATTCGAGAATGAACATAGTCAAGGTATGTGCGGCATTTATAGCTAACCTAGCGTGGCGAGGCTTTAAGTTATAGATTTTTCTCCCGGCTCCGTGAGCTGAACTTGCGTGAGTTCGTAGGGCACCAATCCCATCAGTCAACGAATAAAGGCCACTAAGAATGCGTTTGAGGTCTTCATCTTCAACTGCTTTAGTATCAAGCCCTAAAGACTCGCGAACAACTTTCCATAGTCCCTGGAGATCTTGCTTAGCTGGAACCTGAAGTTTTTCATCGGCAATAAACACTTTGAAGGTAGATTCCATAATGTTACAGGCTGCGGATACTGCTTCTCTCGGATCAGTGTGGATATTCTCAAGTGCCCTGGAAAACTCCATCTCTACTGCGGGAATGTTGCGTTTACCAATTGCCTCTTTTAGGGTGACAGAAGTTATCGATGCTCCATCAGAAATATGTCCGCCAGTTAGATATCGCAATCCATATCGACCAAGCAAATCAGTCATTTTTTCGGCAAAATCAACCTTGGGTTGCTCCCAACCGAATATGCTGCCTTTAGGCTGATCAGCTTCCATGTAGCCTTCTATCAATCTGCCAAGGATTGCTAATGGGTCGTCACATTCTTTGTTGATTCTTCTCAGCCAGTCCTGTGCTTTCGCCGCTTTCGCTAAATCAGGAGCATCGCCAGGTGCATCAGCGTACATGAACAAACTGTTCATGGTTGCGTGAGTTTCGACTGAGCCCATATGGTCAGATAAAACCGAAATAACTGGCTGTGGAATTTGTCGTCCCATATAGACTCCATCAACGTGATTACGCGCTGCCGCCATTTTGTCGCCAATGGCTTTAGTGAAAGGTTATAAGTGGTTGGTTTTCAGGGGATAATATAGCAGGCAACAAAAAACCCATCAACCTTGAACCAAAAATGGCGGGGTTGATGGGCTCCACAAATTGGGGACATCAAAGAAAAGCAGTGGCACTAGTTATGACTGCACCCTGCGTAAAAAGTTCTGCGCGTAACGAAAATTTTTTCAGCCACACGCAATCTTGAGATTTATCCGAGTCCTGGCCAGATAATGATGATCAGCGTACCTGCCAGCGTCAGCAGCACGTTTGCGATGGCGTAGGTGCCTGCATAGCCCAGCGCCGGAATGTTGCTGCGCGCGGTGTCGCTGATGATCTCCATTGCCGGTGCGCAGGTGCGCGCGCCCATCATCGCGCCGAAGAGCAGGGCGCGGTTCATGCGGAGCACGTAGGCGCCGAACAGGAAGCAGATGACTACCGGTACCAGGCTGACGATAAGTCCGGAAACCAACATTTGCCAGCCGACCGCACCCAGGCCATTGCCAATGCCGCTCCCGGCGCTTAAGCCGACACCCGCCATAAAGACCATCAGACCGAACTCTTTCACCATGTTCAGCGCTCCCTGAGGGATGTAGCCGAAGGTGGGATGGTTCGCTCGCAGGAAGCCCAGCATGATCCCGGCGAACAGCAGACCGGCAGCGTTACCGATGCCGAAGCTAAAGTTACTGAACTGGAAGGTGATCATTCCGATCATCAGGCCAACAATGAAGAAGGCGCAGAAGGCTAACAGGTCCGTCACCTGACTGTGAATCGAGATAAAGCCGATACGGTCGGCAACGGTTTTAACACGTCGGGCATCGCCGCTGACCTGCAACACATCGCCTTTATTAAGCACCACGTTATCGTCGATAGGCATTTCAATCTGGCTGCGGATCACGCGGTTGAGGAAACAGCCGTGGTCGGTCAGCTTCAGCTGCGCCAGACGGCGGCCCACGGCGTTGTGGTTCTTCACCACAATCTCTTCGGTGACGATACGCATATCCAGCAGGTCGCGGTCAAACACCTCTTTCCCGTTGCGGAAACTCGGATCGAGACGCGCGTGGGCGTCCGGGTAGCCAACAAGAGCGATGTCATCGCCCATCTGGAGTACCGCGTCACCGTCCGGGTTTGCCAGAATGCCGTTACGACGGATACGTTCGATGTAGCAGCCGGTCTGACGGTAAATCCCCAGCTCGCGCAGGTTTTTCCCGTCGGTCCAGGCAACCAGTTCCGGACCGACGCGGTATGCGCGGATCACCGGCAGGTATACTTTACGTTTGGAGTCCGTATCCAGACCACGCTCTCGGGCAATGGTTTGGGCGCTGGTCTGGAGATCCTGATGCTGAAGTTTTGGCAGATAGCGCGCGCCAACAATCAGGCTCACCAGACCAATCAGATAGGTCAGGGCATAGCCCAGGCTCAGGTTATCCAGCGCGGCGGAAAGCTGCGTGCCTGCCATGCCAGAATGACGAAGCGTATCCCCCGCGCCAACAAGCACCGGCGTGGAGGTCATCGAGCCTGCCAGCATACCGGCCGTTAAGCCGATGTCCCAGCCAAACAGTTTGCCCAGCCCTAACGCAATCAGCAGGGCGCTGCCGACCATCACCAGCGCCAGCATCAGATAATTTTTGCCGTCTCGGAAGAAAATGGAAAAAAAGTTCGGACCGGCTTCCACGCCAACGCAGAAAATAAACAGCATGAAACCTAAGTTAAGCGCGTCCGTGTTAATACTGAAATGTTGCTGACCTAATAACAGGGAGACGACTAAAACGCCAATGGAATTACCAAGTTGAACTGAACCCAGGCGCAATTTACCCAGACAAAGGCCCAGTGCCAGTACCACAAATAATAACAGGATGTAATTCCCATTTAACAAGTCTGCGACGTTTATATTCACGGAGGCTAACTTCTTGTTTACCAGTAAGTTGTTGAATGAAAGGACTATTTGGGCTACTGTTTTCAGAGTCAGGGAATCACTTTGCACCTCCCTGCTTCCTGATAAATACCCTAAACACTAGCAGGCGGTTAGTTTAATCGTAATAGCTACCGACAGCCACCTATTATCGCACAACTTGTGTGCGTGCTTTGGCAAGGATTGCCGCAATGCTTTATCTGACTGGGCGTCCACCGGACGATTTTTGTATTTGATAGAGATAAGTCAGGAGGATAGTTTGAACTTTAAACGAAACTGGGTTGGCGTAATCAGCTGCTTTTTGCTGTTTACGGTCGTTTGCATGTCGCTTGCTTTTAATGTGAAGGGCGCCTTCAGAGCGTCCGGTCATCCCGAGCTGGGCCTGTTGTTCTTCATCCTGCCGGGGGTAGTGGCCAGTTTTCTCTCGCGCAAAGGCGAGGTGGTAATGCCGCTGCTGGGGGCCATCCTTGCGGCGCCCCTCTGCCTGCTTCTGATGCGCGTGCTGTTTCTCTCGTCGAGAAGCGTCTGGCAGGAAGTGGCGTGGCTACTAAGTGGCGTTTTCTGGTGTGCGCTGGGGGCGCTCTGTTTCTTATTTATGCGCAGCCTGCTGCAACAGCGGAAGCATCATAAATAAAAACGCCCTCAGGGTGAGGGCGTCTTAGCATTACTGAGCGGCAAACAGGCCCAGGTGCTCTTTGGCGTACGCTTCGAAATCGGTGCAGCCGCCGATGTGTTTCTGATCGAGGAAGATTTGCGGCACGGTTTCAACCGGTTTACCCACGGTTTTTTCCAGATCGGCTTTGCTGATGCCTTCCGCGTGGATATCCACGTAACGGAAGTTGAAATCATCACGTTCTTCAGTCAGTTTCTCAGCCAGCTCTTTCGCGCGCACACAGTAAGGGCATCCTGGACGACCAAAAATTACTGCAAACATTTCTCTCTCCTCAAAAAACAAGCCTGACGGCGAATAATCCCTATAGTGCACGATAACCTGCCGTCATGGAAAGAAGGTTTCACCTGTCACTTTGATACAGTCAGGCTATGTTTCGCCAATTACATCAGGTGGATCATTGCCTATACTGGCTGCCATACGTTTTACGCAATACAAAGAGAGACAAAATGACGCCAACCATTGACCTGCTTCGTTCCCACCGTTCCATTCGCCATTTCACCGATGAGCCGATCACCCAGGCGCAGCGGGACGCGATCATCGACAGCGCAAGAGGCACCTCCAGCTCCAGCTTTTTGCAGTGCAGCTCCATTATCCGCATCACCGATCCGGCGATGCGTGAACAGCTGGTAACGCTGACGGGCGGACAAAAGCACGTTGCCCAGGCGGCTGAGTTCTGGGTGTTCTGCGCCGATTTTAACCGTCACCTGCAAATCTGTCCTGAGGCGGAGCTGGGGCTGGCGGAACAGCTGCTGCTGGGCGTGGTGGATACGGCATTGATGGCGCAAAACGCGTTCACGGCGGCGGAATCGCTGGGGCTTGGCGGCGTCTATATCGGCGGGCTGCGTAATAACATCGAAAGCGTGACGCAACTGCTGAAGCTGCCGAAACACGTGTTGCCGCTGTTTGGTCTGTGCCTCGGCTGGCCGGCGGATAACCCGGATCTGAAGCCGCGTATTCCTGCTGCGATGCTGGTGCATGAAAACCACTACCAGCCGGTCGATCAGGACGTTCTGCATCAATACGATGAAGAGCTGGCGAACTACTATCTGACGCGCGACAGCAACAACCGCCGCGATACCTGGAGCGACCATATTCGTCGCACCATCATTAAAGAAAACCGCCCGTTCATTCTTGATTACCTGCACAAACAGGGCTGGGCAACGCGATAGTCCCTTCCTCCTGCGCCTCGTGTATGATAGGCAGGCTTTTCCCATGTCTTTAGAGAGGTGCAGGGTGAAAATTGCCATATTGTCCCGGGATGGAACGCTCTATTCATGTAAACGCCTGCGAGAAGCGGCGGCGAAACGCGGACATCAGGTTGAGATCCTCGATCCGATGTCCTGCTATATGAACATCGACCCTGCGGCGTCGTCGATTCATTACAAAGGCCGCAAACTCCCGCATTTTGATGCGGTAATTCCCCGCATTGGCTCCCAGATCACCTATTACGGCACGGCCGCGCTGCGCCAGTTTGAAATGCTGGGAAGCTATCCGCTCAACGAGTCCGTGGCGATCTCACGCGCCCGCGATAAGCTGCGCTCGCTGCAGCTGCTGGCGCGCCAGGGGATCGATCTGCCCGTCACCGGGATTGCTCACTCCCCGGACGACACCAGCGATTTAATCGACATGGTGGGTGGTGCGCCGTTGGTCATTAAGCTGGTGGAAGGCACGCAGGGTATTGGGGTGGTACTGGCGGAGACGCGTCAGGCGGCGGAAAGCGTGATTGACGCCTTTCGCGGTCTGAATGCCCATATTCTGGTTCAGGAGTATATTAAAGAGGCCAAAGGGTGCGACATCCGCTGCTTTGTGGTGGGCGATGAAGTGGTGGCCGCCATAGAGCGGCAGGCGAAAGAGGGCGACTTCCGCTCTAACCTGCACCGCGGCGGTATCGCGCGGGTGGCCCTTATCAGCGAGCGCGAGCGCGAGATTGCGGTGAAAGCGGCGCAGACGCTGGGCCTGGACGTGGCGGGGGTCGATCTGCTGCGTGCCGACCGCGGGCCGCTGGTGATGGAAGTTAACGCCTCGCCGGGGCTGGAAGGGGTGGAAAAAACCACAGGCGTCGATATTGCAGGTAAAATGATCGCATGGATTGAACGCCATGCGACGCCGGGATTTTGCCTGAAAACGGGCGGTTAAATGGATCGGCGCGCACTTTTTGCGTAAGCTGGACAACGTTTTTATTTAAGAGGCTGCACAGCGATGGATTTACAGGTCGTACCTACACTGGATACGTTACGTCAATGGCTCGATGATGCCGGTATTACTTTTTTCGAATGCGACTCCTGCCAGGCGCTGCATCTGCCTCACATGCAAAATTTCGATGGTATTTTTGATGCCAAAATCGATCTGATTAACGATGTGATCCTGTTCTCGGCGCTAGCTGAAGTGAAGCCTTCAGCGCTGCTTGCACTGGCATCCGATCTGTCAGCGATTAACGCCAGTTCTTTGACCGTGAAAGCGTTTCTCGACATACAGGATGATAATCTGCCGAAGCTGGTGGTTTGCCAGTCTTTATTCTCCGGCGCGGGGCTCTCCTTCAAACAGTTCGCCTGGTTTATGCGCCTGAGCGAAGAGCAAATTTCCATGGTAATGATGGAAGCCAACGCACATCACCTGCTGTATAGCGCGGAAGATGATGCCGAGAATAATGATGCATCTTCCAATTTTCTCCACTAAGCCTGTCTGACTTTTGCGCAGTCGCTACCAGAGCGGCTGCATAACACCGCTTTTTCTGCTGCTTTTAACCTTTCTTTAAAGAATTTTTCACCTCCTCTCGGGCCGTTTCGGCTTATCACGTAGACATAATCTGCATAAAAAATTGATAAAAGGCGTTTTTTCGTCTGGGCTATAGCCGGAGACACGGGCTACAGTTATTCTTGCGGTGCTTAAAAAAGCGAGCGGAACCTGCCGGGAAGAGGGGTATATTTTATTTCGGGCAGAGCGACAAACTATGCATGAATATTGCATATCTTCAGGCTGCACAGTTTTGGTTCGTTTGTTAACGAGCTTTCAGAAGGAATAACAATATGATCGCCTTGAATAAAAAATGGTTATCGGGTCTGGTTGCGGGTGCTCTGATGGCCGTCTCTGCCGGCACGCTCGCTGCGGAACAAAAAACGCTGCACGTCTATAACTGGTCTGACTATATTGCGCCGGACACCGTCGCGAATTTTGAAAAAGAGACCGGCATTAAGGTTGTCTACGACGTATTCGATTCCAACGAAGTACTGGAAGGCAAACTGATGGCGGGCAGTACCGGTTTCGACCTGGTGGTGCCCTCTGCAAGCTTCCTGGAGCGTCAGCTGACCGCCGGTGTCTTCCAGCCGCTGGACAAGAACAAGTTATCGAACTGGAAAAACCTCGATCCGGAAGTGCTGAAGCTGGTGGCGAAGCATGATCCGGACAACAAATACGCCATGCCTTACCTGTGGGCGACCACGGGTATTGGCTTTAACGTGGATAAAGTCAAAGCGGCGCTGGGCCCGGACGTCAAACTGGACAGCTGGGACGTGGTGCTGAAGCCGGAAAATCTCGAGAAGCTGAAAAGCTGCGGCGTCTCTTTCCTCGATGCGCCGGAAGAGATTTTCGCCACCGTGCTTAACTATCTCGGCAAAGATCCAAACAGCAGCAAGGCCGACGACTACACCGGTCCGGCGACCGACCTGCTATTGAAGCTGCGTCCGAATATTCGCTACTTCCACTCCTCTCAGTACATCAACGACCTGGCTAACGGAGATATCTGCGTGGCAATCGGCTGGGCGGGTGACGTCTGGCAGGCAGCGAACCGTGCGAAAGAGGCGAAAAACGGCGTGAATGTTTCCTACTTCATTCCGAAGGAGGGGGCGCTGGCGTTCTTCGACGTCTTCGCGATGCCGGCTGATGCGAAAAACAAAGAGGAAGCGTATCAGTTCCTCAACTACCTGATGCGTCCGGAAGTGATTGCCCACATCAGCGACCACGTCTACTACGCCAACGGTAACAAGGCCTCCGTGCCGCTGGTGAGCGAAGAAATCCGCAATAATCCGGCGATCTACCCGCCAGCCGATGTGTTTGCCAAGCTGTTCACCCTGAAAGTGCAGGAACCGAAAATTGACCGTGTGCGTACCCGCGCGTGGACGAAGGTGAAAAGCGGTAAGTAACGGCGTTTGATATCGTTGCCCGGTGGCGCTGTCGCTTACCGGGCCGACAAATCCCGTAGGCCGGGCAAGCGTTAGCGCCGCCCGGCGATGCGCACCCTGACGGTGCGTTTGCACCAGTGTTGATCTATGCCGGAGAGCACCCCGTGAATGACGCGATCCCCCGCCCGCAGGCGAAAGTCCGTAAAGCGCTGACCCCGCTTCTTGAAATTCGTAACCTCACCAAATCCTTCGACGGCCAGCATGCCGTGGACGATGTCAGCCTGACGATCTACAAAGGTGAAATATTTGCTTTGCTCGGCGCATCCGGCTGCGGTAAATCGACCCTGCTGCGCATGCTGGCCGGGTTTGAACAACCTACCGCCGGGCAGATCGTGCTGGATGGGGTAGACCTCTCCAGCGTGCCGCCGTACCAGCGGCCCATTAACATGATGTTCCAGTCCTATGCCCTGTTCCCGCACATGACCGTCGAGCAGAACATCGCCTTCGGCCTGAAGCAGGACAAACTGCCGAAAGCCGAAATCACCGCGCGCGTGGCGGAGATGCTGAGCCTGGTGCACATGCAGGAGTTCGCGAAGCGTAAGCCGCATCAGCTTTCCGGCGGCCAGCGTCAGCGCGTGGCGCTGGCAAGAAGTCTGGCCAAACGGCCGAAATTACTCCTGCTCGACGAGCCGATGGGCGCGCTGGATAAAAAGCTGCGCGACCGGATGCAGCTGGAAGTGGTGGATATCCTTGAGCGCGTAGGGGTGACCTGCGTGATGGTGACGCACGACCAGGAAGAGGCGATGACCATGGCCGGGCGCATTGCGATCATGAATCGCGGTAAGTTCGTGCAGATAGGCGAGCCGGAGGAGATTTACGAACACCCGACAACCCGCTACAGCGCGGAGTTCATCGGCTCGGTAAACGTCTTCGAAGGGCTGCTAAAGGAACGCCAGGAAGACGGTCTGGTGATTGAATCGCCGGGGCTGGTGCACCCGCTTAAGGTTGATTCTGATAATTCCGTGGTGGACAACGTGCCGGTTTACGTTGCCCTGCGCCCGGAAAAAATCATGCTTTGCGATGAGCCGCCCGCCGATGGCTATAACTTTGCCGTGGGCGAAGTGGTACACATTGCCTATCTCGGCGATCTGTCGATTTACCATGTCCGCCTGAAAAGCGGCCAGATGCTCAGCGCCCAGTTACAGAACGAACACCGGTATCGCAAGGGACAGCCAACCTGGGGCGACGAAGTGAGCCTGTGCTGGGATGCGGACAGTTGCGTAGTCCTGACGGTATAAGGAGCGGTCATGAGCACACTTGAACCTCCAGCCCGCGTCAAAAAACCGGGCGGTTTCTCGCACTGGCTGGCGCGCGTGCAGATGGCGCATGGCCGCAAGCTGGTCATCGCCATGCCCTATATCTGGCTGATCCTGCTGTTTCTGCTGCCGTTCCTGATCGTCTTTAAGATCAGCCTGGCGGAGATGGCGCGGGCGATCCCGCCGTATACCGATTTGTGGGAGTGGGCCGACGGGCAACTGACGCTGACCTTAAACCTTGGGAATTTCCTGCAACTGACTGAGGATCCGCTCTATTTCGAAGCCTATTTACAGTCGTTACAGGTTGCGGCGATCTCAACGATCTGCTGCTTGTTGATGGGCTACCCGCTGGCGTGGGCAGTGGCGCACAGCAAGCCGTCGACGCGAAATATTTTACTGCTGTTGGTCATTTTACCGTCGTGGACATCTTTCCTGATCCGCGTGTACGCGTGGATGGGGATCCTGAAGAATAACGGCATACTGAATAACTTCCTGCTGTGGCTTGGGGTGATCGACCAGCCGCTGACGATCCTGCATACCAACCTTGCGGTGTATATCGGGATTGTCTATGCCTATCTGCCGTTTATGGTGCTGCCAATCTATACGGCGCTGACGCGAATCGATTACTCGCTGGTGGAAGCTTCGCTGGATCTCGGCGCACGCCCATTGAAGACGTTCTTCAGCGTCATTGTGCCGCTCACAAAAGGCGGGATCATCGCCGGATCGATGCTGGTGTTTATCCCGGCGGTCGGGGAGTTTGTGATCCCCGAACTGCTCGGCGGCCCGGACAGCATCATGATTGGCCGCGTGCTGTGGCAGGAGTTCTTCAATAACCGCGACTGGCCGGTGGCCTCGGCGGTGGCGATTGTCATGTTACTGCTGCTGATCGTGCCGATCATGTGGTTCCACAAACATCAGCAGAAACAGATGGGAGACCACGGATGAACAACTTACCGGTAGTACGCTCCCCGTGGCGAATTCTGATCCTGATTATCGGCTTTACCTTCCTGTACGCGCCTATGCTGATGCTGGTGATCTACTCGTTCAACAGCTCTAAGCTGGTCACCGTCTGGGCGGGCTGGTCGACGCGCTGGTACAGCGAGCTGTTCCACGATGATGCGATGATGAGTGCGGTGGGGCTGAGCCTGACCATTGCGGCGCTGGCGGCGACGATGGCCTGCGTGCTGGGCACGATTGCCGCGCTGGTGATGGTGCGCTTCGGCCGTTTTCGCGGAGCAAATGGTTTTGCGTTTATGATCACCGCCCCGCTGGTCATGCCGGACGTCATCACCGGTCTGTCGCTGCTCCTGCTGTTTGTCGCGCTGGCGCACGCCATCGGCTGGCCAGCGGATCGCGGGATGCTCACCATCTGGCTGGCGCACGTCACCTTCTGTACGGCGTATGTGGCGGTGGTCATCTCCTCGCGGCTGCGCGAGCTGGATCGCTCCATTGAAGAGGCGGCGATGGATCTCGGCGCCACGCCGCTGAAGGTCTTTTTCATCATTACGCTGCCGATGATTATGCCGGCGGTGATCTCCGGCTGGCTGCTGGCGTTCACGCTCTCGCTCGACGATCTGGTTATTGCCAGCTTTGTGTCGGGGCCGGGCGCGACGACGCTGCCGATGCTGGTCTTCTCCAGCGTGCGCATGGGGGTGAATCCGGAGATTAATGCCCTGGCCTCCATCATCCTCGGCGTGGTCGGAATTGTCGGATTTATCGCCTGGTATTTGATGGCGCGCGCGGAAAAGCAGCGCGTGCGCGATATCCAGCGTGCAAGACGCGGCTGAAGGAATTATTATTTCCAGTGATGTGCCGCGTATGACGCGGCACTGTTTTTCAGGGAAGTAAAAACATTGGGATTCTTGCAAAAAACACGTCATTCGCACGCCCGTCCGAACGTCCCTGCGCTGGTGCAGGTGGCGGCGCTCGCCATTATTATGATCCGCTGCCTGGATGTGCTGATGATTATGAACACGCTGGGCCCGCGAGGCATGGGGGAGTTCATTCACCGCAGCGCGCAGACGTGGAATCTGACGCTGGTGTTTCTCAGCAGCCTGATGCTGGTGTTTATTGAGATCTACTGTGCGTTCTCGCTGGTAAAGGGGCGCAACTGGGCGCGCTGGGTATATTTTCTTACGCAGATCACCGCCGCCAGCTATCTGTGGGCCGCCTCGCTGGGCTATGGCTATCCGGAGCTATTCAGCATTCCCGGCGGCTCCCGCCGCGAGATTTTCCATTCCTTAGTGATGCAAAAATTGCCGGACATGCTGGTGCTCTGCCTGCTCTATGTTCCCGCCTCCAGTCGGCGGTTCTTCCGCCTGCAATAATGTGTATAATCGCAGCCCTCGTGATTCTTAAGGTTTTCATATGCAGTGCGCACTCTATGACGCCGGACGCTGCCGCTCCTGTCAGTGGATAGAACAGCCGGTCCCTCAACAACTCACCGCCAAAATGGCCGACCTGCAACAGCTGCTGGCAGCACACGCGGTGGGCGAGTGGTGCGCACCCGTCAGCGGGCCGGAGCAGGGCTTTCGTAATAAAGCCAAAATGGTGGTCAGCGGCAGCGTCGAAAAGCCGCTGCTGGGCATGCTGCACCGTGACGGCACGCCCGTCGATCTCACCGGCTGTCCGCTGTATCCCGCCTCGTTTGAGCCGGTGTTTACCGCCCTGAAACCCTTTATCGCCCGCGCGGGGTTAACGCCCTATAACGTTGCCCGCAGGCGCGGCGAGCTGAAATACCTTCTGCTGACCGAAAGCCAAATCGACGGCGGGATGATGCTGCGCTTTGTGCTGCGTTCGGAAACCAAACTGGAGCAGCTTCGCGCGGTGTTGCCGTGGCTGCAGGAACAGCTTCCGCAGCTCAAGGTCATTACCGCTAATATTCAGCCGGTGCATATGGCGATCATGGAAGGAGAGAAAGAGATTTTCTTCACCGAACAGCATGCGCTGGCGGAGAATTTCAACGGCGTGCCGCTGTGGATCCGTCCGCAAAGCTTCTTCCAGACTAACCCCACCGTCGCCAGCACGCTGTACGCGACCGCGCGCGACTGGGTGCGTGCGTTACAGGTTCATCACATGTGGGATCTGTTCTGCGGCGTCGGCGGCTTTGGCCTGCACTGTGCCACGCCAGACATGCAGCTCACCGGGATTGAAATTTCTGCGGAGGCCATCGCCTGCGCGAAACAGTCCGCCGCGGAGCTGGGGCTGACGAATCTGCACTTCCAGGCGCTGGACTCGACCCGGTTCGCCACCGGCCAGGGCAACGTGCCGGAGCTGGTGCTGGTGAACCCGCCGCGCCGGGGTATCGGCCAGGCGCTCTGCGACTACCTGAGCCAGATGGCGCCGGAGTACATCGTCTACTCCAGCTGTAACGCGCAGACCATGGTGAAGGATATCGCCAGCCTGCCGGGCTACCGCATTGCGCGCGTTCAGCTCTTTGATATGTTCCCGCACACTGCGCATTACGAAGTGCTGACGTTGCTCGTGAAATCTTAAACAAAATGTGAACTCTTCCCCCGCTCGAAATCAGGTAAGCTTACGTCATAACAAATGATTGAAGGCTTACCCATGAAGCAGATCCTGCTGGTAGAAGACGACCACGATATCGCGGCACTCCTGCGTCTTAACCTGGAAGATGAAGGCTACGCCATTACCCACGAGCCGGACGGGGGAAAGGCGTTACCGCTTCTGGAAAAACAGCCGTGGGACGCGGTGATCCTCGATCTGATGCTGCCGAATGTTGATGGTCTGGAGATTTGCCGCCGTATCCGCCAGATGACCCGCTACCTGCCCATTATCATCATTAGCGCCCGCAGCAGTGAAACTGACCGTATTACCGGCCTGGAAACCGGGGCGGATGATTATCTGGCAAAACCTTTCTCGGTGCAGGAGCTGATTGCCCGCATTAAGGCGCTGTTTCGTCGTCAGCAGGCGATGGGCCAGGCGCAGACGGACGGCATTATTCAGGCGCACGGTCTGACTATCGATCCGCTGGCGCGCACCGTGCGTCTTAACGGTCAACACGTCGATCTCACCCCGCGTGAATTTGAACTGCTCTATTTTTTTGCCCGCCATCCCGGAGAGGTCTTTTCACGGCTGGCATTGCTGGAGCAGGTGTGGGGGTATCAGCACGAAGGCTACGAACACACCGTCAACACTCATATTAACCGCCTGCGCATCAAAATAGAGAAAGATGCCGCCGAGCCGGAGATCGTTCGCACCGTCTGGGGCAAAGGCTACAAATTTGCGGAGCAGAATCATGATGCGTCGCTTTAGCCTGAGCCAGCGCCTGACGCTGCTGTTTACGGTGTTACTGCTGCTCTGCGCCACCGTCGCCTGTGCGGTACAGCTCTACGTTAGCATGCAGTACGGCAATGCGATGGTGCAGCGTCTCTCCGGCGGGCTGGCGCAGCAGATTGCGCAGCGGGAAGCGATTCTGGATACGCAGGGCAGGGTGGATCGCAGCGCCTTAAAGCCGCTGTTCGACCGGCTGATGACCTTTAATCCGAGCGTCGAGCTGTATGTTGTCTCGCCTGATGGCGATATCCTGGCCGATGCCGCCCCGCCGGGGCACATTCAGCGGCAAAAAATTGACCTCGCGCCGATACAGAATTTCCTGAGCGGGACGGTGATGCCGGTGTTTGGCGACGATCCCCGAAGCCAGAATAAGAAAGTCTTCAGCGCCACCCCGCTGCGGCAGGACGGCGAGCTGAAGGGGTATCTGTACATTATTTTGCAGGGGGAGGAGTCCAACGCGCTGGCGGAGATGGCCTGGCACAAAGCGCTCTGGAGTACGGCGCTGTGGTCGATGCTGCTGGTGGCGCTGTTTGGTCTGCTGGCGGGGCTGCTGCTCTGGTACTGGGTGACGCGCCCGGTTAAACAGCTCACGCTGGACGTGGCCGGGCTGGAGCAGGACAGCATCAGCGCGATTAAGCAGCTGGCGGCCCAGCCGCTCGAGCCTGCCGGCCAGGATGAAGTGGCGATCCTGCGCAATACCTTTATCGAGCTGGCGCGCAAAATCACCTCTCAGTGGGATCGGCTGGCCGACAGCGACCGCCAGCGCCGGGAGTTTATCGCCAACATTTCGCACGACTTACGCACCCCGTTGACGTCGCTGCTGGGTTATCTGGAAACGCTGTCGCTGAAATCCGCCACGCTGTCGCCGCAGGAGCATCAGCAGTACCTCGCTACCGCGCTGCGTCAGGGGCAAAAGGTACGCCATCTGTCGCAGCAGCTGTTCGAGCTGGCGCGTCTTGAGCACGGCGGCATCAAGCCCCAGCGCGAGCGTTTTGCCATGGCTGAACTGATTTCCGACGTGGCGCAGAAGTTTGAACTTACCGCCCGCACGCGCGAGGTGAACCTGCGTATTGATGTGCCGGGGCGATTGCCGCTGGTGAACGCCGACGTGTCGATGATCGAGCGCGTGGTCACTAATCTTCTGGATAACGCCATCCGTCATACGCCGAGCGGCGGAGAAATTCGTCTGGCGGTCTGGCAGGAGAATGAACGACTTCAGGTCGAAGTGGCAGACAATGGTACGGGCGTAGATGCCTCGCTGCGCGACGATTTGTTCCAGCGACCGTCAGCGTTAAATCCTCAGGCGTCGCGGGAGAACCGTGGGGGATTAGGGCTGTTAATCGTGAAGAGAATGCTGGAGCTGCACGGTGGCGGGATCAGGCTGATGGAGTCCGTGAGCGGGGCGCGGTTCAGGTTCTTTGTGCCGCTATGAGAAATTGCCGGGTGGCGCTGCGCTTTCCCGGCCTACAGACCACCCCCGTAGGCCAGACCACCCGGCAAAAAGAGATTACTGCGGGAACCACTGCTCGCTGATTTTCTGGTATGTGCCGTCAGCTTTGATCGCTTTCAGCGCGCCGTTCAGTTTTTCCAGCAGGGCTTTGTTATCCGGACGTACCGCGATGCCGAGGCCGGTACCAAAGTATTGCGGATCGGTCACTTTCTCCGTCGCTGTACCCAGCTGCGGATTGGTTTTCAGCCACTCATTCACGACCGCGGTGTCGCCAAATACGCCATCGATACGGCCATTTTTCAGGTCGATAATTGCGTTCTGGTAGCTGTCATAGGCCACGGTTTTCACTTCAGGATGCTTGTCCTGGAGATATTTCTGGTGCGTGGTGCCGTTTTCCATGCCGATGCGCTTGCCTTTCAGTTCGTCGAAAGACTTATAAGCTCCTTTCTTCGCAATCACTACCGCAGAGTTCGCGTAGTACGGGTCGGTAAACGCGACCTGCTTGCTGCGCTCTGGGGTGATATCCATGCCGGAGATCACCGCATCGTATTTTTTAAATTTCAGGGACGGGATCAGGCTGTCAAACGCGTGGTTAGTAAAGGTGCAGTCGGCCTGCATCTGCTTGCACAGCGCTTTCGCCAGGTCAATGTCAAAGCCGACGATCTGGTTGCTGGCATCCAGCGATTCAAACGGCGGATAGGTGGCAGAAACGCCAAAATTGATTTTATCTGCGGCGGATGCGCCTGCGGCGAAGGTTGCGAGTAATGCGGCCAGAACTAACTTTTTCATTGTAATGCTCCCGTCTGTCTTATTTATGCGCCGTGTCTGCGGCCTGGATATACAATGCCATCTAATGAATTTATATTCAATAAAAATGATTAAATATTAGCTTTGTTGCAAAAAAAAGCGGATAACCCATCAGGTTACCCGCTCAATGAATACCGTTTTATGCATTGGCGTGATTAATTCCTGCGCTCAAACGCCAGCGCCTTACGCTCGATAAGACGCATCATCAGCGTCAGCAGACCGTTGACCACCAGATAGACCAGACCCGCCGCACCGAACACCATCACGTCGTAGGTACGTCCGTACAGCAGCTGCCCGTGGCCCATCACTTCCATCAGGGTGATGGTGTAGGCCAGAGAGGTGCTTTTGAACACCAGAACGACTTCGTTGGAATAGGAAGAGAGCGCACGCTTAAAGGCGTATGGCAGCAGGATCGCCAGCGTGTCCTTCTTGCTCATGCCCAGCGCACCGCAGGACTGCCATTGGCCTTCCGGGATCGCGCGGATCGCGCCGTAAAACAGCTGCGTGGTATAGGCCGCGCTGTTCAGTGAGAGAGCTATCAGGGCGCAGAGCCATGGCTCAGAGAGCAAATGCCAGATAACCGGATATTCCTGTAACGACGGGAACTGCCCTGGACCGTAGTAAATCAGGAAGATCTGCACCAGCAGCGGCGTACCGGTAAAGAGCGTAATGTAGCCACGGACAATCCACACCAGCACCGGCGTTTTCAGCGTCAGGACGATGGTGAAGAACAGCGCCAGGATCAGCGCTACGATGATAGACGCAACGGTCAGCGTCAGGCTGGTGTGCAGCCCTTTCATCAGTTCGGGTAAATAATCCAGCATCAGCCTGGTCTCCGTTCAAAACGCGTTGCGCGCAGATCAATACGCTTCAGAACGTACTGGCTCAGCAACGTGATCACCAGGTAGATAGCCGCCGCGACGATGTACCAGGTAAATGGCTCCTGCGTACGGGTGGCGATACTTTTGGTTTGCAGCATTAAATCGTTCACGCTGATCAGGCTCACCAGCGCGGTATCTTTCAGCAGTACCAGCCACTGGTTGCCCAGCCCTGGCAGGGCATGACGCCACATCTGCGGCATCACCAGGCGGAAGAAGATCGCCGCTTTCGACAGGCCCAGCGCCTGACCGGATTCCCACTGTCCCTGCGGTACCGCTTTCAGCGCGCCGCGCAGCGTTTGTGACGCATAGGCCGAATAGAGCAGGGAGAGCGCAATTACGCCGCACAGGAACGGGCTGACGTCGAAGTTCTCAATCTGCATTTGCACCGGGATCTGCGCAAAGCCGAGATTAATCGTAAAGCCGTCCGACAGCGTTAACAGCAGCTGTGAGGAGCCGAAATAGATAAACAGGACCACCAGAATTTCCGGCAGTCCACGCAGCACAGTCACCAGCGCTGAACCGAGCCATGCGACAGGGCGCCACTTAACGGACTCCCACACCGCAAAGAACATCGCCAGTACGAGGCCGATAATCAGTGCACAAACGGCAAGGCCGACGGTCATCCCGGCGGCGCTTGCTAAAGGAAAAATTTCATTCATCAGGAATTACTTCTGGAACCATTTTTTGTAGATGGTTTCGTAGGTGCCGTCTTTCTTCACTTTTTCCAGCGCAGCGTTGAATTTCTGCTGCAGCTCGGTGTTGCCCTGACGTACGGCAATACCCAAACCTGTACCGAAGTAGTCTTTATCTGTCACCTTGTCACCCACGGCGGCCAGCTTGTCGTTCGCTTTCAGCCATTCAGTCACGACAGCCGTGTCCCCGAACACCGCATCGATACGGCCGTTTTGCAGGTCCAGCTTCGCATTCTGGTAGCTGTCATACGGCACGGCGGTGATTTCCGGGTGCTTATCCATGATGAATTTCTGGTGCGTGGTGCCGTTCTGCACGCCGACTTTCTTGCCTTTCAGCAGGTCAACGGAGGCGTATTTACCTTTCTGACCAATGAACAGCGCCGAGTTGTCGTAGTAAGGGGTGGTGAACAGAACCTGCTTTTCACGCTCCGGAGTGATGTCCATACCGGCCATCACGGCGTCGATACGGCGGAACTTCAGGCTGGGGATCAGGCTGTCGAACGCCTGGTTGCTGAAGGTACAGGTCGCGTCGATCTCTTTACACAGGGCATTTGCCAGGTCCACGTCGAAGCCAACAATCTTGTTGTTCGCATCAATGGATTCAAACGGAGGGTAGGACGCTTCAGTGGCGAAACGGATGGTCTGGGCTGCGGTAGCGGAAAGGCTGACGCTAGCAAGCAGCGCGGCAATCAATACTTTTTTCATTATAATTTCCCTAACACATCAGTGTGATAAGTAGTTTTTGAAGGCATCGGTTTGCGGGTTGGTGAAGCAGCTCGCATCACCTTGCTCAACAATATACCCGTTTTCCATGTAGACCACGCGGCTGGCGGTTTTGCGCGCCACTTCCACCTCGTGGGTCACGATGACCTGGGTAATGTTGGTTTCCGCCAGTTCACGAATGATACTCACGATCTGGGCAGTAATTTCCGGGTCCAGCGCTGCGGTTGGTTCGTCGAACAGCAGCACCGCTGGCTCCATCATCAGCGCACGGGCGATCGCCACACGCTGTTGCTGACCACCAGAGAGATGCAGAGGATAACGGTCGCTGTACGGTTTCAGACGCAGACGTTCCAGCAGCTTTTCAGCTCGCGCCATCGCCTGGTCTTTGCTTAAGCCAAGCACGCGGCACGGGGCTTCAATCAGGTTTTGCACCACTGTCAGATGCGGCCAGAGATTATATTGCTGGAAAACCATGCCCACGTTTTGACGCAGTTCACGAATCGCTTTATCAGAAGGGGTTTTCGCGAAGTCAAAATGGTTACCGGCGATGGCCAGCGTTCCCGAACGGGGCATTTCAAGCAGATTTAAAACACGCAGAAGGGAGCTTTTTCCCGCACCGCTTGGGCCGAGCAAAACCAGCGTTTCGCCCTCCGGGCAGCTCAGCGTAATGTCGAACAGCGCCTGGTGTGCGCCGTAGAAGCAGTTAATGCCGTTTAGTTTAATACTCATCGGGGCAGTCTTTACTCATCCAGGCAATCTATAGCAATTGAGGCCGCAGATAGTACCGTTGACAGAATAGTTATGCAATATTTCTGCGTTAAAAGTTAAATATAACCCGTGTTTCCTCTTAAACATAGCACAAAATAGCGACGGGAAAGGGGGGCGAGAATAAATGTCGGCATTCCGCATGAAATGCCGGACATTTTACGGGGTTAACGTTTATTTAACGTATGCGTTAGCGGTTCTCAATCGACTGGCGAAGGGTGCCCGCCGGAGCATGAACGCTGCCGCCAATGTAGCGCACATCATCTATTGCCCAGCACTGGCCTTCACGGATCATCAGCACCTCATCCTGCCAGGTTTGCGTCCCCTGGGTTAGCTTCACGCGCAGAGGAATATTCCGTGCGTCGGTATTCGGAATGGTGGACGCGCTGGCGACGTCGGCGCTGTCCGGCAGCGTGGCGCGGCTGGAGAACGGATCGGATGAAAGCAGCGCGTTTTGCTGCGGATCGCGCGAGGCGTCATTAAGCAGTTTCGCCAGATTATCGCTCAGGTACGGGCGCAGGGCGGTGAGGTCATTACCGCGATGCTGAATGCGGTAATCATAGAACTGTTGCGCCACGGCGTCCGGGCCGCCCTCAATGCAGGGGCCGCTGCGGGAACCGATATCCTTAAAGGCTGGCGTGACCGGCGTAGTGCAGGCGCTGAGCACCAGCGCGCAGGGCACTAAAAGCGTTAAAGCAGAGTAGCGCATGTTGATTTCCTTATTTATTAACTATCCTTTCAATCATAGCGTAACGAACCGATAATGCAGTTGCTAACGCATTGAACGCTAAAGACGGAGAGGAAGTATGCAATTTTCAACAACACCAACCCTGGAAGGTCAACCCATTACCGAGTACTGCGGCGTGGTCACCGGTGAGGCGATTCTGGGCGCCAACATCTTCCGGGACTTCTTTGCCGGCATTCGGGATATCGTCGGCGGGCGCTCCGGTGCCTACGAGAAAGAACTGCGTAAAGCGCGTGACATTGCGTTTAAGGAGCTGGGCGAGCAGGCCAAAGCGTTGGGCGCGGATGCGGTGGTGGGCATTGATATCGACTACGAAACGGTCGGGAAAGATGCCAGCATGCTGATGGTGAGCGTAAGCGGCACGGCGGTGAAAACCCGTCGATGAAGCGTTCGCTCTCAACCCTCCTGCTGGCATTATTGCTGGCAGGATGCGCCTCGGAAGAGGGCATTGTTGATAAAGGCGCGTACGAACTTGATACGCGCCATCAGGCGCAGGCGGCCTACCCGCGCATAAAGGTGCTGGTGATCCATTACACCGCCGATGATTTCGACACCTCGCTTGCGACCTTGACCGATAAAAACGTCAGCTCTCACTATCTCATCCCCGCAAAGCCCCCAGCTCCGCAGGGCAAACCGCGTATCTGGCAGCTGGTGCCGGAGAGCGAGCTGGCCTGGCATGCAGGTATTAGCTTTTGGCGTGGGACCAACCGCATAAATGATACCTCCGTCGGCATTGAGCTGGAAAACCGCGGCTGGCGGAAAACCGATGGTGTGAAAACCTTTACCCCCTTCGAACCGGGGCAAATTGCGGCGCTGATCCCGCTTGCCAGAGACATCATCGCCCGCTACGACATTAAACCGCAGAACGTTGTGGCCCATTCGGATATCGCCCCGCAGCGTAAAGACGACCCTGGCCCGCTGTTTCCGTGGCGCGAGCTGGCGCAGCAGGGCATCGGAGCCTGGCCCGAACCGGCGCGGGTAAATTTTTATATCAACGGGCGACCGCATTATCAGCAGGTTGATACCGCAGCATTGCTCGATCTGCTGGCGCGCTACGGTTACGAGGTGCCAGAAAACAGCACGCCTGCACAGCAAAAACGCATCATCATGGTGTTCCAGATGCATTTCCGTCAGCAGTTATGGAATGGCGTAGCGGATGTGGAAACCATGGCGATTGCCGAAGCACTTTTAGAGAAATACGGGCAGGGGTAAACCTTTGGCTTACCCCCAAATGAGTATATTTCCGCAAGTTTCTATTAGATTAATCCTAAGTACAATCTCATTTCATTTTTAGTTAATTGACTTAAAATTATTCGGATTTAAGATGGACACATAGCACGCTAAGCAATTTAGCGAATAAAAAACTTTACTCTTTTTTTTATTCTTGAGTTTTTCATCAGGAAAATATTTATGGTTCGGTATGAATGCCGTTGCCATGTTTTTTTAAAATCACATCTTAAAACGGGTATAACAATGTTAAGCATCTATGGAAAAAAATTACGTCCGCAACATGAAATGGAAAAGATTATTTCTGCAACCTCATGCGTTGAAGAAAGAACGTTAAAAAAATGGCAGAAGATTTCCACTGCTGATTCCGGTTTAATTCATATTATCGTCAGCGGCGAAGTCGAATTTCGACGTGACTCTGACGAACTGTGCTTGTTCACCGTTACCGGGCAATGCATTTTCGGCCTGTCGTCGATGTATTACAACGCCACCCATATGTACGGCCTTGTTCGGTCGAATACAGTTGTTCGCTCGATCAAGAAAGAGGTCTTCGCCCAGCTGATGACCGAGAAAAACCTGTGGCCTGAACTGACAAAAGTGCTTTCCTGGTACATATGCCTGATGAGCAAGCGCGATGATATTCTGGTCGCTCGCAGCGCATATTCTGTTGTTCGCGAATTTTTATATGAGATCAACGACCTGATTGTACAGCATCAGCGTGATATTAACGTTTATGATTACATTCAGGAATACACTAACCTGGCACGTAGCACCATTATTAAAATCCTCTCCGATCTGAAAAAAGGTCAATATATTGTAGTGGAAAAAGGTCGACTGCTTAACCTCACCGCACTGCCTGAAAAATATTAATGCCTACTCCCGCCGGTCTCCTTTATCACTGAAAGGGGAACGGCTGTTTTCACTGTTTTTAACACTTGCTTGTGAATTATCCTGACGTTTCGTCAACCGGCGGTGCGGGAATTTTTCCTTGAGAATAATCCTGCTCCTGCTCTTTTAATGCCTGTTTAAATAATTCCGTTAATGATGACTCTTCACTGCTCGTGCTGGCGGGGGCGGTATCGTGCTCATGCGCCTCAGTTCCGGGTAGGGTATCCCGCGAGGGGTCTTGCGGCACCGCGCCGTCGGGCGCCTGCTGCCAGTCGGCATCATCACTGATGATCGGCAGATCCTGCATCGGTGGAACATCAACAGGCACTGGCGCAGCTTTAGGCTGCGGATGCGGGAACGGTTTACTCACGTACACGTAGTGCATCTCCGAAAGCTGGGTTTCCGGTTTGGCAACGCTGGCGTTGACTGGTTCAGGCGCCGGGTGGCGCATGTTCCAGTAGACATGCATATACAGGCCGACAACCAGCATGGCGCAAAGGCCGACCATCCATAATGCTGTTTTGCCGAATACGTTTTTCAGGCTGGGGAGGCGATACGAAAACCAGACCGCTTCCCCGGTTGTATAGCTGCGCTGGGCCGCAAGGCAGATGGTCGACATTAGGCTTTCTTCTCCTGCATTTTTGCGTCCGGGGTAGTGCGGGTAGCCTGAATCAGTACGCTCGGCGTGCTGTTGGTTACGCGCATCAGCTGCATCAGCGTTTCTTCGCCGGGGATGCCATCCACGTGCAGATGCATTTTTTGCTGAAACTCACGGGTGCGTTTCATCATCTCAGCGGTCCAGATCCGGGCATGCGTTTCGGGCTGGTTCAGCGCCAGGCTTAACTGCTGATCGAGCCAGGCCATGTCTTTGCTGTCGCTGACCGCGCCGATCGCGTCTTTTCCTTCCGGTGTCAGGCGGTGCAACTGGGTGAAGTTGCCGGTCGCATGCCGGTTAAACCAGCTGCGGCTCACCTGCCAGGTCCGGTTATTCATTAACAGGTCAATTGATGTATCTCCGACCCTGGCGACCACCGCATAGTTAAGGTGACCGCTGGTTTTCAGTTCACTGACCCACGGATACCCTTCCTGCGCCAGCGTCTCCGGCGACGCGTTCCCCTGTTTACACATCAGGTTCACTTTAGCGGCGTTCTGGCACAGCGCATCTTCGGCCGAGGCGTCATATCCCCACATCAGATAGAGCTGGTGCATCGCATCCGGCTGATTAACCATTTCATTGTCGATAACCGGCACCACGGGCGCCTCCGTTTTTCGCGTCGGCTGTTTCCAGCTGACGGGGACCGGCAGCTGGATGGGAAGGTGCCCGCTGATGGACGAGGTTAAATACCAGCCGCAGGCGGCAAACAGCACCGAAGCGAACAGCCCCACGGTTGCCAGACGCTTACCGTGTTTTTTCGCGGGCAGGATCTCTCCCGCCGCCAGGCGTAAATGACGCGGGCTGACCTGCGACGCGCGTTCCGTCCAGGCGGCGAGCATTGACAGGTGCGCCAGTTCGTTAAGTTTGCTGATGTTGCCTTTGGTCAACGTGTGCATTTTGCGCACGCGGGCCGGCGTTAACGGCGAATTTTCACAGCCGTGTTCTTCGCATTGCGCCTGCACATAGCTCAGGAATTCGCGGCAGGTCAGGGGGCGCAGGACATGACGAGTGTGTGTATATTCGCGCAGTTCAGGTTGCTTAAGCAGGATTTCCTGATCCGCAGTGCCCGTCAGCACCACGGAGAGCCGGAAGTTCAGCTCCTGGGCTCGCGTGAGCAGCGTACCCAGGACTTCACGGCAGCTCTCTTTCATGGCTTCGGCGTGTGAAATCACCAGCACTCTGGTTTTCGCTTTACCCTCGTGCCACTGGCGCAGGATGGCATCCACCGCCTGCAGGCGATTCTTGCTCTCTTTCGTTACCGGATTGAGCTTGTACAGCAGGCTACTGGCACTCAGTTTGGGAAACGCATTGATAACAAGGACGTTACTGTGGCGGGTTTTTAGCGCATCGCTGAAGTGACCCAGAAGCGGGGCGTCGTCGCAAAAGAGCCCGATAATTCCCGCCTGCTGGGTTTTCTCTTTCAACAGGTTGAACACATCCTGATGATAAGGCACCAGAAAATCCCCGGATAAACGGGCGATCGATCTGAAAGGCGGATTTTTAAAATTAAAGTGGCTCTGATACATAACGACTTACCGTCTCTGATTAGGAATAGCAACAGCATCAGAAAGTAAGGTAACGCCCCTGAACGGTCAATTTGCAAACAGGGTAAAAATATCCTGCTGGCAGCGTCTAACATTTGGATTTTATACGGTCAATATTTTTCTTTATGAAAGTTAGCGGCGAAGTCAGTGGTCGCATTTGCACCAGCTTATTACTATTTTCATCCATATTGGCGCAGTATGACGCTGCTTATTTTTGCTTTGCTATAGGCCGGATAAAAAATGAGGTTCTCATTTCTTTCACGGTGGATAACGCCTTGTATTATGTTTGTGCTGCTGATCTTTTGCGGCCAGCAAGGGTATCTCACCTTTAAAGATTATAAAAAAGTTATGAATAAGTTGGCTAATGCCGATCAACAGCCGCTGAAAAAAACGCGCGAAGAGAAATCCTTTTCGCTTTTTACGGCAGCCGTGCGTCAGGAAATCTTACCGGGTGCGGTGAAAGCCCCGCTGGCAGCTGAAATCGAAGGTATTGTGAACAGCGATGACGCCTGGCTCTCCTTTGCTGTCATCAAAACGCCAGGCGGTCAGAGAAGCTACCGTGAGGGTGAACCTCTCTCTGGATTTAACGACGCATTTATTCAGGAAATAAACAAAGATAATGTGGTGGTTAATTATGAAGGTACTACGCAGGTTCTGGCATTAAATAAACCGGACTATTTTAAGGGTGGCGTGGATAGCGGCCCGATAACGAAATCGACAAAAGATGTTGGCGCAGAGAGTGTGCATCTTGATGATTATCTGGTGTTAAAACCCATAATTGAAAAGGGCCGACTGGAAGGCTACAGGATAAACCCAAGGAATGCCTCCGCCTTTTACAGCCAGTCAGGTCTGGTAAAAGGCGATGTGGCGGTTCAGGTTAACTCTGTCGATATGACCGATGAAGCAAAAGCGAAAAGCATTATTGCCAACTGGTCAAAAATGAAAGAAGCGGAGGTCATCGTACGACGTCACGCTCACCTTGAAAATATTCGGATTAATGTTCTAAACAATTAAAAAGTGTGCAGACATGAAAAAAATTCCCTGGGCGTGCGTGGCGCTGACCGCATTGTCGTTATATTCCAGTTCGCTGCTTGCAGCTAACTTTAGCGCGAGTTTTAAAAATACTGATATTCGCGAGTTTATCGATACGGTAGGCCGTAATCTCAATAAAACCATTCTGGTCGATCCGTCCGTCCAGGGAACCGTCTCGGTCCGAACCTACAACGTGCTGACGGAAGATGAGTACTATCAATTCTTTCTGAGCGTGCTGGATCTCTACGGCCTGTCGGTGATCCCGATGGACAACGGCATGGTCAAAGTGGTGCGCTCAAGCGTGGCGCGTACCGCCGGTGCGCCGCTGGCAGACAGCAAAAATCCGGGCAAAGGTGACGAGATCATCACCCGCGTGGTGCGCATGGAAAACGTGCCTGTTCGTGAGCTGGCCCCGCTGCTGCGTCAGCTCAACGATGCCACCGGTATCGGGAATGTGGTCCACTTTGAGCCGTCCAACGTCCTGCTGTTAACCGGTAAAGCCTCGGTGGTGAACCGGCTGGTGGATCTGGTGCAGCGCGTCGATAAAGACGGCATCCAGCGTCGCGAAATCATCCCGCTGCGCTTTGCGTCCGCCAAAGAACTCTCGGAGATGTTGAATAACCTCAACAATGAAGAACAGAAAGGGCAGAACGCGCCGCAGCTGGCGACTAAAGTCGTCGCGGATGACGAAACCAACAGCCTGGTGATCAGCGGCGCGGAAGATGCGCGGGCGCGCACCCGTTCCCTTATTCATCAGCTGGATCGTGAGCAGAATAACGAGGGCAATACCCGCGTCTTCTACCTCAAGTATGCCAGCGCCACCAAAGTGGTGCCGGTTCTCACCGGGATTGGTGAGCAGCTGAAAGACAAGCCGGGTGCGGCCAAAGCGAAATCCGCGAGCGCCTCAACCGATCTGAATATTACCGCCGACGAGTCAACCAACTCCCTGGTGATCACCGCACAGCCTAACGTGATGAACTCCCTCGAGAAAGTGATCGACAAGCTGGATATTCGCCGTCCGCAGGTGCTGGTGGAAGCGATCATTGCCGAAGTGCAGGACGGTAACGGCCTGGATCTTGGCGTGCAGTGGACCAGCAAGCACGGCGGGGTGCAGTTTGGCTCCACCGGCCTGCCAATCAGCCAGATTAAAAATGGCACCATGAAAGGGGCAAGTTTCACTGGCCTTGCGACCGGCTTCTTTAACGGTGACTTCGGTGCGCTGGTGACCGCGCTTTCCACTGACGGCAAAAATGACATCCTCTCCACGCCAAGCGTGGTCACGCTGGATAACAAAGAAGCGTCGTTCAACGTCGGTCAGGATGTGCCGGTGCTTTCCGGTTCGCAAACCACCAGCGGCGACAACGTCTTTAACTCGGTTGAGCGTAAAACCGTAGGGACCAAGCTGAAGATTGTGCCGCAGATTAACGATGGCGACATGATCCATCTGAAGATTGAGCAGGAAGTGTCGAGTGTCGACAACAGCGCGACGGAAGACTCCAGCCTCGGCCCAACCTTCAACACGCGCACGATTAATAACGAAGTGATGGTCCACAGTGGCCAGACGGTGGTGCTTGGCGGTCTGATGGAAAATGTGACCAAACAGTCCGTGTCCAAAGTGCCCCTGCTCGGCGATATCCCGCTGGTCGGTCAGCTGTTCCGCTACACCTCGCTGGATACTTCCAAACGCAACCTGATGGTGTTTATTCATACCACCGTCCTGCGTGACGACGACAACTACAGCGCGGCCTCGAAAGAGAAATATGACCAGATCCGGGTGCGCCAGATGCAGCGAGTGGAGGAGAAAAAGCTCGGTATTGTTGAGCCGACTGACAACGCCGTCCTGCCCGCGTTTCCCTCTGCAAGCACTGGCGCCGCACCGGTGAAAACCAGCGCCACGCGCAATCCGTTTAAAGAATAGCGCGGAGGGGTAACGTGGACGAACTGAGTAAAACACTGTGTAGCAGCAACTACGCAAAAGATAACGGCGTTCTGTTTTACAACAATGATGTCTATATCCGGGACGACACACCTGCGCATGCTCTGCTGGAGGTGCGCCGTGTGCTGGGCAGTGCTTTCATCCCCGTCACTGTGACGCCGGAAGCGTTTGACGAGATGCTGGCCAAAATCTGGCAGCAGAGCAGCGGCGTGTCGCAGCAACTGGTGGACGACATGGACGCGGATATCGATCTGATGGCCTTAACCGAGGAGATCCCGGATAACGAAGATCTGCTCGATAACGACGAAAACTCACCGGTGATCCGCCTGATCAACGCCATTCTCGGCGAGGCGGTGAAGGACGGCGCGTCGGATATTCATATCGAAACCTTCGAGCGCACGCTGAGCATCCGCTTCCGCGTTGACGGCGTGCTGCGCCCGGTGTTGCAACCGGCGCGTAAGCTCGCGCCGCTGCTGGTGTCGCGTATTAAGGTGATGTCGAAACTCGACATCGCCGAGAAACGTCTCCCCCAGGATGGACGTATCTCCCTGCGCATTGGCCGTAAGGCCATCGACGTGCGTGTGTCGACCATTCCGTCCCAGTACGGCGAGCGCGTGGTCATGCGCCTGCTCGATAAAAGCAATCTCAAGCCCGACATCAACAAGCTTGGGCTGATTGATGAAGAGCTGGAGAAGCTGAAAGGGCTGATTGACCGCCCGCACGGGATCATCCTCGTTACCGGCCCGACGGGTTCCGGTAAAAGTACCACGCTGTACGCCATTCTTTCGGCGCTGAACGGTCACGAGCGCAACATTCTGACCGTGGAAGACCCGATCGAATACGAGCTGGAAGGCGTGGGGCAGACGCAGGTTAACCCGCGCGTGGACATGACCTTTGCCCGCGGGCTGCGCGCGATTCTGCGTCAGGACCCGGACGTGGTGATGATCGGGGAAATTCGCGACGGTGAGACCGCCCAGATCGCGGTGCAGGCGTCGCTGACCGGTCACCTGGTGATGTCGACGCTGCACACCAACAGTGCCGCAGGGGCGATAACCCGTCTGCGGGATATGGGGCTGGAGTCGTTTTTAATCGGTTCATCGCTGCTCGGTGTCATTGCCCAGCGTCTGGTGCGTCGGCTGTGTACGCACTGCCGGACCACCAGTCCGCTGGATGCCAATGAAAAAGCGTTGTTCAGCTTTATGGACGCGCCGCCAAAAGCGATTTATCGCGCGGTGGGGTGTGAACACTGCCGTCAGAGCGGCTATCAGGGCCGCGCCGGTATTCATGAGTTTCTGGTGGTGGACAGTACCATGCGCCGCGCCATCCATGAAGATAAGGACGAAATGTCCATAGAAACGCAGCTCTTTAAGCAGGCCTACAGCCTGCGTGAAAACGGGCTGCTGAAGGTGATCGGCGGCGTGACGTCTCTGGAAGAAGTCATGCGCGTCACCGCCGAGCGTGGGGGGGATGCGTAATGGCTTTCTACGCCTGGACGGCGACGAGTGCCGCGGGAAAAACCCAGCGCGGGACGTTACAGGCCGAGGGACAGAAGCAGGTTCGCCAGTGGCTTCGCGAGCAAAAGCTGATGCCCGTGAGTATCACCGAAACCCGCGAAACGGCGACAGGCGGGAAAGCGAAAACCGGGGGGAAGCTCTCTACCCCGGTGCTGTCGATGTTTACCCGTCAGCTTTCGACGCTGGTGAACGCCGCGCTGCCGCTGGAAAGTGCGCTGAAGGCGATCTCTAAGCAGACGGAAGATAAAAAGCTGGCGGCGATGGTGATGGAGATCCGCGAGAAGGTGGTCGAGGGGCATACGCTGTTCGACGCCTTTAGCCAGTTTCCACGCACCTTCGACAAACTTTACTGCACGCTGGTGATGGCCGGTGAAAAGACCGGCCATCTGGGCGACGTGCTGGAGAAGCTGGCGGAGTACAACGAACAGCGCCAGAAGATGAAAAGCAAGCTGACGCAGGCGATGGTCTACCCGATTACCCTCACCGTGGTCGCTATCGCGGTGATCGGCATTCTGCTGGTGGCGGTGGTGCCGCAGGTGATTGAGCAGTTTACCCACATGAAACAGCAACTGCCGATCACCACCCGGACGCTGATTGCGGTAAGTGATTTCCTGCAAGCCTGGGGTATCTATATTGTCGGCAGCCTGGCGGGGGCGTTCGTCGGCTTCAAAACCTGGGTGCGAAACGTGAAAAACCGTTTTCGCTGGCACAGCTGGCTGGTGAACGGCTCGCCGATTAAAAAGCTGGTGTGCGCCATCAACAGCGCCCGCTATATCCGTACCCTGAGCATTTTGCAGGCCAGCAGCGTGCCGCTGCTGGAGGGGATGTATATCGCGATGGACGGTATTGAAAATCTCTATGCCCGTCAGGTGCTGGAGCAGGCCGCCGATACCGTACGTCAGGGGGCGTCGCTGTATGGGGCGCTGGAACAGGCGAAATTATTCCCGCCAACCATGCTGTATATGATTGCCTCCGGTGAAGAGAGCGGGGAATTAGGTAATTTAATGGATCGCGCGGCGGAAAATCAGGAATCGGCATTACAGCATCGAATTACATTAACGCTGTCGGTATTTGAACCGGCGCTGGTGGTATCCATGGCGACGATTGTTTTATTCATCGTTCTTTCAATATTACAACCGCTTCTGCAACTTAATAATATGGTAGGTTAAATCATGGCTCTAAAACGTAAAAACCTGGCTCGCCAGGCGGGCTTCACATTGCTCGAATTAATGGTGGTGATTGTTATTCTTGGCGTTCTGGCGAGTATGGTAGTGCCAAACTTAATGGGTAATAAAGAAAAAGCGGATACGCAAAAGGCGACCAGCGATATTGTCGCGCTCGAAGGCTCGCTGGATATGTATAAGCTGGACAACCACCGCTACCCGACCACAGAGCAGGGTTTGCAGGCGCTGGTGACGAAGCCGGAAATCGCACCAATCCCGAACGGCTATCGCGCGGATGGCTATATTCGCCGCCTGCCGCAGGATCCATGGGGCAGCGATTATATTCTGGTCAGCCCAGGTGAACACGGTGCGGTGGACATTTTCTCTGCGGGTCCGGACGGCGAAGCGAATACTGCCGATGACATTACCAACTGGTCTCTGGATAAGAACGAGAAGTAATGAAAAATCAACGCGGCTTTACGTTGCTGGAAATTATTCTGGCGCTGGTGATATTTGCCAGCTGCGCCATGATGGTGGTGTCCACCATTCCTTCGCGCAGCGGCGCGGATATATTTGGCCAGCAATTAAAAGCGCTCGTTGATTATGGTTCAGACCGTGCGGTGATGGACGGAAATATTGTCGGGCTGGTGATCGCCACCGATAAATATCAGCTGGTGACGATCGCGGATAAAAATGGCGAGCGTCACTGGGTGCCATTATCTGCCGGACGTATTACCACCAAAGGTGATTTTCCGGAAGAGATGCACGTGTCGCTCTCGCCGCAGCGCCTGGCCGCGACGGTGGCGTCCGAGCCACAGGTGATCTTTTTACCGGACGGTGAAATCAGCCGCTTTACGCTGACGCTGCAAAGTTACGACAAACAGCACCATTTCCGCGTGGTGTCGCAGGGTGCGGCGCCGGTATCGGTAGAAAACGATGGCTAACGACAACACAAAGCAAAAGGGGATGACGCTGCTGGAGGTGATGGTCGCGCTGGTGATTTTCTCCACCGCCGCGCTGGCGCTAATGAACTCGGTCTCCCTGAACGTGCGTTTTACCCATGGTCTGGCCGATACCTTGCAGGCCAGTTGGGTGGCGGAAAATCAGCTGGCGGAAGCGCAACTCACCAAAACCGACTTCCCGGATGCTGAGCAGCAGGGGACGGAAATCATGGGCGGGCGCAGCTGGAACTGGCGTAAGCAGCGGGGGAAAACCGCCGACAACGGCTGGGCGAACTCCATTCGCGTCTATGCGGAAGGCGATGAGAGCCAGCCGGTTATTTCCCTGCACATCATTCCGCCGGGAGAGAGCAAGTGAAGAAAACGCGACGCCAGCGCGGATTTACCCTGCTGGAGATCATGATTGCGCTGACTATTTTCGCGGTAATCAGCACCCTGGCCTGGCAAATTCTGGACGGCGCGATGCGTACCAGCTCGGCCACCGATGCCAGCGCCGCTAAGCTCAACCAGCTTCAGCGCGGCTGGAGTCTGATGGAGCGCGACTTTTTCCAGCTACAGGCGCGAGCGCCGCGTAATGAGCCAGAGCGGTTCCGTCAGGAGGGCGATGCCCTTGAACTGACCACCCTGAATGGCGTGAGCGGAACGGTCCACCTGGAGCGCGTGCGCTGGCGGCTGGAAGAGGGGCGTTTGTACCGCGACGTCTGGCCGGTCATTGACGGCCCGGTGGACGTTAAGCCTGACGAAGTGCCGATTGTCAGCGGCGTAAAAGCATTGCAGTGGCGGTTTTATCGTCAGGGCTGGCAGACAGCCTGGCACGACGCCGCCCATCTGCCGGACGGCGTGGAGGTTACGTTGACGATGGAAAACGGGGATACCTGGCGCTGGGTGTTCACCACGCCGGGGGATATGCCGGAGGTGGCCGCTGCCGCTGCCCCAGAGAAAGCCGCCGACGCGCCTGCGACGACTCCGGACGCAGCCCCTGCGCCTTCGCCGGAGACCAGACCATGAACCGAATCCGTCAACAAAAGGGCGTCGCCCTGCTGGTGGTGCTGATTTTGCTGGTGATGATGTCGGCGCTGGCCGCCAAAATCAGCCAGCAGTTCTGCCGTAATTTGCAGAAAACGCATTATCAGATAAGCCAGCAGCAACTGCGCTGGGCGATGCAGGCCCAGGAAAAAGTGGTGAAGGACAGGTTACAGACCGATGCCAGCGGCGAGAGCAAGCCGCTGGCGCTGGACGGCGACTGGCATCAGCCGCTGGAGACGCAGGGAGAAGACTACACGGTCGTGAGCCAGGTGGAAGACGCTCAGGACTGCTTTAACGTCAATAACCTGTTGACCGCCGACGTCGCGCCCCAGGGGCAAAGCGCTCCCGCGGTGACGGAAAAACCGCGTAAAGAGCGGATTGTTGAACAACTCCTGACGGAAAGCGGGCTCAGTCCGGGCACGGCGGAGGCGGTCTATTTCCAGCTGGTGGATTATCTCGATGGTGACAGCACCACGGCGAAAGAGGGTGCCGAAAGCGATGCGTGGGCTGGCATCGTGCCCGCCCGGAAACCGGCAAACCAGATGATGCGCAGCATCGCGGAGATCAAACTGCTGCCAGCGTTCCCGGTTACGGCATATCCGAAGGTGAGCAAGCTGTTATGCGCGCTGCCGGACGCCGCCAGCAAGGTGGACGTTAACACCCTGCAACCGGAACAGGCCGTGGTGCTGGCGGCCATGTTTCCGGGAAAATTCACGCAGGATGACGCCGTTCGTCTGCTGGATAAACGTCCGGAATCGGGCTGGGAAAATATGGACGCGTTCAGCAAAGCGCTGGAGCAGACCTTCCCGCAGTTAAAAGACGATCTCCCGCAGGTGGCAGATCAATTTTCTATAAACAGCCGGTACTTCCGCGTGAATTACAGCGGCAATACCGATGAATTAACGCTTCGCGTGGTCAGCCAGCTTCAGATGAATAACGAAGCCGGTGAGATCGTGACGTGGCAGCGTCGTTACCGAATGATTGAATAAGAAAAGTAGAACGTTATGAAACAGGTACTTTTTGTTCGCCCCGACAGCCGCGAGGGCGGGAAAATAATGTGCTGTGAGTCCGGCAGCGAGCGCGTCGAGGTGCTCGACAGCCTGGAGATGCTGGCCGAACACCCGCTGGCTACACGCGTTTGTCTCCTGCTGCCCGCCAGCGACATGATTTTCCGCCATTTCACGCTGCCGAAAAAGGTGGCTTCTCAGGCGATGGCCTTCTCGTGGATGGCGGAAGAGACGCTGATTGGCGACGTGGACAACCTCCACTGGACAGTGCTCTACAAAAAAGGCGCTGACGTCGACGCCGTTGCCATTGACGCCGACCGCCTGCGTGCGGCATTGACCCGCTGTCACGAGGCCGGATTAAACGTGATTCAGGCCCTGCCTGATGCCTGGCTGCTGCCCGTGGCGGTAGGGGGCAGCACGCTGGTCGCACAGGATAAAGGCTACTGGCTGCGTTTATCTCCCCACGTGGCGGGTGAAATGGAGGGAACCCTGCTGCCGCTGTTGATGCAGAAAGCCGGAGACGGGGAAGTGTGTTGCTACGGCGACGCGCCTGCGGACGTTCACGTTGACGTACAGCATGCCTGGCAGCACCCGCTGGTGCTGATCCAGCCGCAGTGGAAAACCTGTCGTGTGAATCTGCTTCACGGTGAATTCAGCCTTAAGGCCGGTCATGGCCAGGCCGCAAAAAGCATGAAAGCAGCGATGATAGCGGCGGGCCTGCTGTCCGTTGGTCTGCTGCTGGGGCCGCGCATTGCGATGGCCTGGATGCTGGTACAGCAGGAAAATCGGGTTCAGCAGGAGATCGTTCAGGTTTATCAGCACCATTTCCCCAGCATGCGCCAGCAGACCAATATCAAATATCACTTTGGCCAAAGCCTGAAAAAACAGAGCAAGGGGTTCTTTCTTCAGCTTGAGGAGCTGGAGAAAGCCAGGCAGTCAGTCCCTGCGATGGAGATCGATCTGCTGGAATACGATGCGCAGCAAAACACCCTGACGCTGAGCGTTAGCGCGCAAAGCCAGCCCGCGTTGCAGGCGTTTGTGAACCAGACCAGTGAGAATTTTGATTTTACCTTACAACCTGTTTCAACAACCGAACCGTATACCGCCATGATCGCAGGGAAACATAAATGAAAGAGCGAATCGCGCAGCTGAAATCACGCTATCAGAATTACAGCGCCCGGGAAAAAATCATTTTAAAAATATGTGCCGTTGCCATTGTGGCGGCTGCGGTGTATTACACAGGAGTAATTCCCCTGGATAATATGATTCAAAATAGTAAATCGACGCTTAAAAGACAAAAAGAGACGCTTAACTGGATGCGCAGTGAAATTGATAAAAATCATCTTCAGGTCCAGTTAGTTAAAACGAATAATCCGCGTACGGTGGTCGAGAACAGCGCTCATGAAATTAATCTTTCACTGACGGATGTGCGCCAGGAGGGGCAAACTTTATCGTTCGTGGTGAATCGGGTAAATGTATATGAATTAAAAAGCTGGCTGCGTGAAATTAATCAGACCTCCGGCGTGACATTGCAAAAAATAAACCTCACGCCGGTTGACCACCTCAGCGATGTGAAAGCACAGGTGCAGCTTACCTGGTCAAAAAGCGCATGAATACCTTCACGCTGATGCGGGAGGCCTGTCCGCTCGGTTTCCCGATGATGAGTGCTATCCTGGGCGGGATTATGGGCAGTTTTCTTGGCGTTGTTGCCGAGCGCGTACCGGGAATGGTGATGGATGAGGAGGGGAGCGGCAATCTGCTCTTTCCTGCCTCGCACTGCCCGGTGTGTCAGCACACGCTTGCTGCATGGGAAAATATCCCGCTGCTCAGTTGGCTGTTATTACGGGGGCGCTGCCACCAGTGCGGCAGCGCGATCCCGCTGCGACTCTTTTTGGTGGAACTGTTCTCCGCGCTGTTTTTTGGCATCACGGCCTGGTGCATGCCGGACGTTCAGGCGCTGTTCTCTTTGTGGTTACTGGCGGCTTTTTTACTGCCGCTGGCCATGATCGACTGGCAGCATCAGTTGTTGCCGGACTGCCTGACCCAGCCGCTGCTGTGGGCGGGGTTAGTGCTCCATGCTATTGACCACACATTGCCGCTACGCGATGCGCTGTTTGGCGCGGTGGCGGGCTATCTGTCGCTCTGGCTGCTCTACTGGGCTTTTCGTCTGATCGCCGGACGAGAAGGGCTGGGTTACGGGGATTTTAAGCTACTGGCGGCGCTGGGCGCCTGGTGCGGCTGGCAGGCATTACCCTCCATTGAACTGGCGGCAGCGTTAAGCGGTATTGTCGGTTATTTCGCCGTCAATAATTTAAATAAAAATAACCTCACTATTTCTTTTGGTCCTTACCTCGCCTTTTCTGGAATCGTGGTGTTTATTAGTCAGCAGTTTGCTTTCATATTTTAAATATACTGGTCAAGGTTTTTTATAAATCTTTTTGATGCTGGGAGAGAAGGACGACTTTTTACACTCGGTGTATCGTAGGAGATATAAGCTACACGGGATTTGGCTTGTATCTTTTTATGGAGGAATACAGCGCAGCAACAATTTTTTGTTCACGGCACTCACGTTGGTTAAATACGCATTACGCGAAACGCATCCATGATCTCACGGAAGGCATGGGTTATTACGTTATAAATAAATTTATCAGGAAATAAAAATGAAATTTATGAAACCAAAATATCTGGCGCTCTTTATTGCGGCGGCCACCAGCTCCGCATTTGCAGCTGCGCCGGGTACGCCTTCTATTACATCGGGCAATGATAAATTTGCGCTGGTAGAAGTGGATCAGGCGGCACAGGATTACAACAACCTCATCAAAGTGCATAAAGAGGGTGTTGATGTAAAAGTGGAATGGAACGTCTGGAGCGGTGACGCCCCAACGTCTGCAAAAGTGCTGCTGGACGGCAAGACCGTCTGGACCGGCGCGGGCAGCGCGGCGGGTTCTGCGACCTTCAAAGTCAAAAAAGGGGGCCGCTATCAGGAACAGGTCGAACTGTGTAACGACAGCGGTTGTACCAAAAGCGCAAGCAAACTGATTATCGTGGCGGATACCGACGGAAGCCATTTGCTGCCGCTGAATACGCCGCTGCTGGAAAATAACAAAGCTTTCGCTCAGCATACCGATAAAGTCGTCGGTGCCTATTTCCCTGAGTGGGGCGTTTACGATCGAAACTTCTCTGCGGATAAGATCCCGGTCGCGAACATTAACCACCTGCTGTACGGCTTTATTCCAATTTGCGGCGGCGACGGTATTAACGACAGCGCCAAATCTTCAGGTGCACTGGAATCCCTGAAACGCGCCTGTGCTGGCCGTCAGGACTACACCGTGGCCATTCACGATCCATGGGCTGCATTGCAGAAACCGCAGAAAGGCGTAAGCAACTGGGACGATCCCTACAAAGGTAACTATGGGCAGCTGATGGCGATGAAAAAAGCCCATCCTGACCTGAAAATTCTGCCATCCATTGGTGGCTGGACCCTGTCCGATCCGTTCTATCAGATGGATAACAAAGTACTGCGTGACCGTTTCGTGGCGTCGGTAAAAGACTTCCTGACCACCTGGAAAGTGTTTGACGGCGTGGATATTGACTGGGAATTCCCGGGCGGCGGCGGTGAAAACGCCAAACTCGGCAATCCTCAGACCGATAAAGCCACCTACACCGCGCTGATGCACGACCTGCGTCAGATGCTAAATGAACTGTCTGCGGAAACCGGTCGTACCTACGAGCTGACTACTGCAATCGGTGCCGGTAAAGATAAGATCGAAGACGTGGACTATAACACCACGCAGCAGTACCTCGACCATATCTTCCTGATGAGCTACGACTTCTACGGTGCCTGGAGCAATACCGATCTGGGCCACCAGACCGCCCTGTACGGTGCTTCCTGGAAACCAGACACTAACTACACCACCGATAACGCGGTAAAAGCGATGCTGGAGCAGGGCGTTAAGCCAGGCAAGATCGTGGTAGGCGCAGGTATGTATGGCCGCGGCTGGACCGGCGTTCATGGTTATACTGGCGATAATCCATTTACCGGCACCGCAACCGGACCAATTAAAGGGACATGGGAAAGCGGTATCGTTGACTATCGTCAAATCGTCAACCAGATGCTGGGCAAACCGGGCTGGGAATACAAATATGACGAAGCGGCTGAAGCGCCGTACGTGTTCAACAAGTCCACCGGTGAGCTGGTGACGTACGATAACGCCCGTTCCGTTATGGCGAAAGGCAAATACGTACTGAACAAAAACCTGGGCGGACTGTTCGCATGGTCTATCGAGTCTGATAACGGCGATATCCTGAACGCCATGAACGAAAGCCTGCTGGGCGGAAGTTCCATCCCGGATCTGCCTGTTGAGACTAACCATGCGCCAGTGGCTTCAGCTGCCGATCAAAATGTCACCGGTCCTGCAACCGTGACCCTGGATGGCTCTGCTTCCAGCGACCAGGACGACGATGCGCTGACCTATAAATGGACGCAGGTTTCAGGCCCTTCTGTGACCATCGCCAATAGCACCAAAGCAAAAGCCAGCTTTAGCGTTCCGGCTGTGACAAGCGACCAGAACCTGGTCTTCCGTTTGACCGTAACCGACGCTAAAGGGCTGAGCAATGCTGTTGACGTCCAGGTTGTGAATAAAGCGCCTAAAGCCAACCAGGCGCCGGTAATCAATGCTATGGAAGCCGTTACCGTTCAGTCCGGTGAAGCAATTTCTCTGCACGCACAGGCATCCGATCCTGATGGTGACGCGCTGACCTACAGCTGGAGCGTACCGGCTGATATGAACGCGACCGGCACTGATTCGGCCAACGTTCGCATCACTGCACCAGAAGTGCACAATACCTCTTCCTACACCCTGAGCGTTATTGTGACGGACGGTAAAACCAGCGTGCAGTCTGACGTGCAGGTGACGGTGGAGCCTAAGCCAGCTGACGAGGTAACGCCTCCTGCCGATGACGTCACACCACCGGCTGACGACGTAACCCCTCCAGCTGACGACGTAACCCCTCCAGCTGACGACGTAACCCCGCCAGCTGATGATACCGCCGGCAGCTGCGACGCACCTGTCGATGCCAACGCCAGCAAATACGCTGCGTGGGACGCGAGCAAAATCTATAACAACGGCGATACCGTAAGCTTCGACCACCTCGTGTGGAAAGCGAAATACTGGACTCAGGGCAATCAGCCTGGCTTCGGTATGGACGCGTGGGAGCTGGTAAGCAACGTGAAGATGAACTGGCGTTCTGACCTGGTCTACAACAGCGGCGACACCACCACCTATGAAGGTAACGTTTACCGTGCGAAATGGTGGACCCGTGGTGATAACCCAGCAAATAGCGACGTATGGGTAAAAGAAGGCGCATCAACAGATTGCAAATAATCTAACCCATTAATTACTCCCCCCTTCTGAGGGGGAGTAATTAAAAATTCATTTTACAGGATGTTTCTAAGGAGAAATAACCAATAAAGTCAGCAGGTAAAAATGAAAAAGCTCATTTTGTTGTTATTAATAATAAGCCAGGGCGCTCTGGCAAACTGTTGGGATAAAGCGGCGCGTTATTATCATGTCGACCCTTATTTACTCTACGCGATAGCGAATGTGGAATCCGGTATGAATCCGTACGCGGTTGGGAAAAACCGCGATGGCACGCGGGATGTCGGGCTGATGCAAATCAACAGCTCGCATTTTACCGCGCTGGAAAGCAGAGGCATTGATGAGTATCGCTTAATGACCGAGCCGTGTACCTCCATCATGGTGGGTGCCTCCATTCTCTCCGGAATGATAAGAGTATATGGCTATAACTGGGAAGCGGTAGGCGCTTATAACGCCGGGTTGAAGAAAGAGAATTATCCGCAGCGGATGAAATATGCCCATAAGGTCTGGGCTAAATATCAGCAATTAAAATTAGCAGCACGTGATTAACGTTTTTTATTTTTGAAGAATTCCTGAAGGTGTTCTTCGAAAAGTGAAAACAGCTGAATGTGGTTTATGTATTAACGGAATAATACCTAAGCCGGGATATTAACATTTAATTTGAAACGAACAGGAAAACTGAAATGAACAAAAGGACGTTACTGAGTGTACTTGTTGCTGGTGCTTGCGTTGCACCTTTTATGGCGCAGGCCGCCTCTTTGCAGGCGACCACCGGCGAGCCGTACACCATGAAAGCCAGCGATCTGGCGAAGAAAGAGCATGAGCTCACTAACTTCCCGCTGATGGCCTCCGTTAAAGAGACTATTCAGACCCTGGACAACGCGCAGGTCGAACTGATTGAGCCAGGCCGCGCGGCGAACCCGGACAACGTCAAACGCGTTGAAGGGATTGTGAAAGCCAGCGACTGGGAATATCTCTTCCCGCTGCGTGCACAGGCTTATACCTACAGCAACTTCCTGAAAGCCGTGGGTAAATTCCCGGCGCTGTGTAAGACCTACAACGACGGTCGTGACAGCGACGCTATCTGCCGCAAAGAGCTGGCGACCATGTTTGCCCACTTTGCCCAGGAAACCGGCGGCCACGAAAGCTGGCGTCCGGAAGCCGAATGGCGTCAGGCGCTGGTCCACGTGCGTGAAATGGGCTGGAGCGAAGGGCAGAAGGGCGGCTATAACGGCGAATGTAATCCGGACGTCTGGCAGGGACAGACCTGGCCTTGCGGTAAAGACAAAGACGGCGATTTCCTGAGCTATTTCGGACGCGGTGCGAAACAGTTGTCCTACAACTACAACTACGGTCCATTCTCTGAAGCGATGTACGGCGACGTGCGTACCCTGCTCGATAAACCTGAGCTGGTGGCGGACACCTGGCTGAACCTGGCCAGTGCTATCTTCTTCTTCGCCTATCCACAGCCGCCAAAACCAAGCATGTTGCAGGTGATCGACGGTACATGGCAGCCGAACGATCACGATAAAGCCAACGGCCTGGTCCCGGGCTTCGGTGTAACAACCCAGATCATCAACGGCGGCGTTGAGTGCGGCGGCCCGACTGAAATTGCGCAGTCTCAAAACCGTATCAAGTATTACAAAGAATTTGCGAACTACCTGAAAGTACCTGTTCCGGCGAACGAAGTGTTGGGTTGCGCCAACATGAAGCAATTTGACGAAGGTGGCGCAGGCGCCCTGAAGATTTACTGGGAACAGGACTGGGGATGGAGCGCGGATACTCCGGACGGCAAGACTTACTCTTGCCAGCTGGTGGGTTATCAGACACCGTTCAGCGCGTTCAAAGAGGGCGACTACAGCAAGTGCGTGCAGAAGTTCTATAACGTGAATATCGTGAATGACGACGGTTCCTCGGTGACGCCGGACGAAACCCCGGTCACGCCAACGCCAACACCTTCTGAAGATGTTACGCCGGCCCCAACGCCAGCGCCAGTTCCGGATGAAACTCCGGTTGAACCTGTCGCGGTGAACCACGCGCCGGTTGCGCAGATTGCGGGCCCAATCGGTGCCGTTGAAGCGGGCGCGCAGGTTTCTCTGAGCGCGGAAGGCTCTACCGACGCAGACGGCAACAAGCTGACCTACACCTGGCGTTCTCAGGATGGCCAGACCGTGACCGGCGAAGATAAAGCGGTGGTGACCTTTAAGGCGCCTGAGTCTGCAACGGCGCAGCAGTATGAAGTGAGCCTGACCGTCAGCGATGGCGAGCTGAGCAGCACCACGTCTTACCTGCTGAACGTGAAAGCGAAAGCGACAACGCCATCCGGAGAAGATACGTCTTACCCGGCATGGAGCGCGAACAGCAAGTACAACGCCGGTGATATCGTGAACAACCACGGTAAATTGTTCCAGTGCAAACCGTTCCCGTACAGCGGCTGGTGTAACAGTGCGCCGACGTACTATGAGCCGGGTGCAGGCCTGGCATGGGCTGAAGCCTGGACGGCTCTGTAAAAGCAAACGGCAACCCTCGGGTTGCCGTTTTAATGTTTGCACCCTCTACCTGAGGGAGAGAGCCGGGGTGAGGGCATCAGTCCGCACTCTCTGTTTTTTGCCGGGTGGCGCTGCGCTTACCCGGCCTACATGAGGCTGGAACGCTTACCGGTGCAACTTCCCGTGATCCCGTAACCACGCCGCCGTACGCACTATCCCTTCATCGAGCGAGATAATCGGTTTATATCCCATCTCGTTCTCCGCCCGCGAAATATCCAGCGTAAAATCAAAGTTGAGCTTCGACACACCGTAATGCGTCAGCGCAGGCTCTTTCGCCGATTTACTGCCAAAGCGTTCCATGCTGCGGGCAATCATGTCCAGCATCGGGTAAGGAACAGAACGGATCCGGCAGTCGATTTTTAACTCGTCAATCAGCCTTTGCACAATGCTGCGCAGGGTACAGGGTTCGCCGTTGGTGATGTTGTACGCGCGGCCCGACACCAGCTTATCGCATTCCGGCTGGCTCGCCAGCCACATGGCGTGAACGGCATTTTCGTAATAGGTCATGTCCACCAGCGCATCGCCGCCGCGCGGTAACAGCACGCTGCCGTAGTGGTGCATCATCTGGGCCAGTCGCGGGATAAAGACTTTGTCGTGCGGCCCAAACAGGCTCTGCGGACGCAGCACGGTAAAGCGGGTGTGCGGGTTTGACTGGGCCAGCAGGTCGATCACCTCTTCGCCCGCCGCTTTACTGCGGGCAAACTCGCAGGCGAAGCGCGCCGGGCGGAAATCTTCCTGAATATCACGATGGTGGTGATAGTCGAAATAGAGCGACGGGGAGGAGATATGAATAAAGTTACGCACGCCCCAGGCGACGGCCCATTCGCCCAGACGACGCGTGGCGCGCACGTTGGCGAGATCGAAGGCTTCCTGGGTACCCCACGGGGAGGTAAAACTGGAGCAGTGCCACAGCGTATCGATACCGGCGAGCATCACCTTGGCCTGAGAGGAGACCAGCTCCGTCAGGTCGGCATGGACAAACTCAGCGCCCATTTTTTGCAAGAGCTTGCCCATCGCCTCGTTGCGACCGGTGGCCCTCACGCTGATGCCTTTGTTGCGCAGAAATTCGACCGCATTTCGGCCTAAGCCGCTGGTCGCCCCGGTAACCAGTACCTTCATAACAATCCACTGTGTTGAAAAGAATTTCGTGCGCATTCTTTCGTGAATTACGATGTGTTGCAATGGGAAAGGTGAAAGAAAAAGGGTTTTATTTAATTACTTTCCCGCTTTTCTTCTGCCAGTTGCGCAATCCGTTTCGCCATTCCGCGGAAGATAAACAGGTGTGCCGGGATCATCAGCAGCCAGTAGAACAGGCCGGGCATTCCGTGCGGGTGCCACCACGCCCGAACGTCCAGCTCGCGGTGATCGCCTTTGTCTTTAAGGGTGAAGCAGAGCCGCCCCAGCCCCGGTGCCTTCATGCCAAACAGCAGCGCCAGCTGTTTTTCCGGCTCAACGATGATCACCTTCCAGCTGTCGACCGTATCGCCCACGTTCAGATACGGGGCGGCAGGACGGCCTTTTGCCAGCCGGTGACCCACCAGTAGGTCCAGCGTGCCGCGCGTTTGCCAGAGGATATTGCCGAAGAAATAGCGCTCTTTGCCGCCGATCTGGTTCACAACGTCCCACAGCGCTGAGAGGCTGGCAGTGGTTTTTACCGTACAGCCCGCCTGTTTTGGGTAATAGCCGTACTCGGGCCGCCAGCGGGCAAACGCCTGCGCATCGTAGCCCCAGTCGCTGGAGTTCACCAGCTTCTCTTCTTCTTTCAGCGTATTGCGTACGGCATCGTCGAAGGGGATCAATTCCTGAGGGATCAATGCACGCAGTTCACGATCGTCCGCCAGCAGATCGTGCTTCAGTCCCTGTATAAGCGCTTTGGCAGTCGTCGGCGGCACGGAGGTGATCACATTCAAAAACCACACCGAAATCCAGCGGGTCGGGAAGGGGACGGGCACCAGCCAGCGGCGGCGGCCACTCACCCGCATGAAATGTTCGAACTGCGCCTGATAGCTCAACACTTCCGGGCCAGCCGCCTCCAGCACACGATGCGCCGCCGCCGGATGATCCAGCAATGCCACCAGATAGTGGAGTAAATTCTCCAGCGCAATGGGCGTAGTGCGCGAGCGTACCCAGCGCGGCGGTGTCAGCACAGGCAGGTTGTAGACCATATCGCGCATCACTTCGAACGCGGCGGAACCCGCGCCGACGATGATCCCTGCCCGCAGTTCGGTGACGGGGATACGGGCGCTTCGCAATGTCTCTGCCGTCAGTTGCCGGGCGCGCAGATGGTCTGACTGCTCGTTCTCAGGCGCCTGAAGCGAGCTTAGAAAGATCACCTGCTTTACCGGCGTTTGCAGCAGCGTATCACGTACGTTCATCGCCACCTGACGCTCGTGGGCGATAAAATCGCCGCCTTCGCCCATGCTGTGAACAAGGTAGTACAGCGTATCGACCCCTTCCAGCAGCGCAGGAAGCGCTTTCGGCCAGTTAAGGTCAACGTTGTGACACGTCACGCCAGGCAAATGTAGCTTTTGCAGGCGTTCCGTGTTGCGTGCCACTGCCAGCACCTGGTGCCCCTGCTGGCTTAACGCAGTGGTCAGATGCTGACCGATATACCCGCTGGCACCGAGCACCAGAATACGTTGCGGCACGGTATGCTCCTTAACGCTGTAAAAACGCCTGCCAGTGTTTCACCACCTCGGTCAACTGCTCGCGGTTAACGTCAAGATGCATCACCAGTCGCACGACCGGGGAGGCGTTGATCAGCACGCCTCGGGCTTTCATAAATTCGCCCAGCGCGGCAGCATGCTCATTGCCGACGCGGACAAACAGCATGTTGGTGTCATGACGCATGACATCAGCGCCGATTTCACGCAGCTGCGCTGCCATCCACGCCGCATTGTCGTGATCGTCTTTCAGGCGTGACACGTTATTTTTCAGGGCGTACAGTCCGGCAGCCGCCAGAATACCCGCCTGACGCATCCCGCCGCCGGTCATTTTGCGCCAGCGGTTGGCGCGTCTGATGTAGTCCGCGCTGCCAACCAGCAGGGAACCTACCGGCGTGCCCAGCCCTTTAGAGAGGCAAATGGTGAACGAGTCGCAATATTGGGTGATCTCTTTCAGCTCGCAGCCGTACTCCACCACGGCGTTGAAGATACGTGCGCCGTCAACGTGCAGGCCGAGCTTGCGCTCGCGGGTAAAATCCCATGCCGCTTTCAGGTATTCGCGCGGCAGGACTTTACCGTTATGGGTGTTTTCGAGGCTCAGCAGTTTAGTGCGGGCGAAGTGAATATCATCGGCTTTGATTTTTGCCGCGACTTTGTCCAGCGGCAGCGTACCATCCGGCGCGGCATCGATCGGCTGCGGCTGAATGCTGCCAAGCACCGCCGCGCCGCCGGCTTCGTACAGGTAGTTATGCGCCCCCTGGCCGACGATATACTCTTCGCCGCGCTCGCAGTGGCTCAGCAGCGCCACCAGGTTAGCCTGCGTGCCGGTGGGCAGGAACAGGGCAGCCTCTTTACCGCTCAGCTCGGCCGCATAGCGCTGGAGTTCGTTGACCGTCGGGTCATCGCCGTAGACGTCGTCCCCGACCGGGGCGGCCATCATCTCTTCGAGCATGGCGCGGCCCGGACGGGTAACGGTATCACTACGTAAATCAATCATTTCACATCCCTTTCATTAAGAGGTCTTGTGAAATGTTTTACCTGAGCCAGTTGGTTTTTGCCAGTTCGATCACTTCGTCACCGCGCCCGCTGATGATGGCGCGCAGCATGTAGAGGCTAAAACCTTTAGCCTGTTCCAGCTTGATTTGAGGCGGGATTGCCAGCTCTTCTTTGGCGACCACCACATCCACCAGCACCGGGCCGTCGATGGCGAAGGCACGTTGCAGGGCTTCGTCCACCTCTGAGGCTTTCTCCACCCGAATACCGGTGATACCGCAGGCTTCGGCGATGCGGGCAAAGTTGGTGTCGTGCAGCTCGGTGCCGTCCGTGAGGTAGCCTCCGGCCTTCATCTCCATCGCCACAAAGCCCAGCACGCTGTTGTTAAAGACCACGATTTTCAGCGGAAGCTTCATCTGCGCCACCGACAGGAAATCCCCCATCAGCATACTGAACCCGCCGTCGCCGCACATCGCCACCACCTGACGTTCCGGTGCCGTCGCTTTTGCGCCCAGCGCCTGCGGCATGGCGTTGGCCATTGAGCCATGGTTGAACGAGCCAAGCAGGCGTCGTTTGCCGTTCATTTTCAGATAGCGCGCGGCCCAGACGGTGGGCGTACCCACGTCGCAGGTGAAGATGGCATCGTCGTCGGCGAAGTGGCTGATCTGCTGCGCCAGATACTGCGGGTGGATCGCTTTTTCGCTCGGTTTGGCGAGATCGTCCAGCCCCTTACGCGCATCGCGATAGTCGCTCAGGGCTTTATCGAGGAATTTGCGGTCCGTTTTTTCTTCCAGCAGCGGCAGGAGGGCGGCGAGGGTGGATTTAATATCGCCGATAAGCGCCATATCCACCTTGCTGTGCGCGCCGATGCTACCGGGATTAATGTCGATCTGGATAATTTTCGCATCCGTCGGGTAGAACGCGCGGTACGGGAACTGGGTGCCGAGCAGGATCAGCGTATCGGCGTTCATCATGGTATGGAAGCCGCTGGAAAAACCGATCAGCCCGGTCATGCCCACATCGTACGGGTTATCGTATTCAACGTGCTCTTTCCCGCGCAGGGCGTGCACAACTGGCGCCTTCAGCTTAGCGGCAAATTCCACCAGCTCTTTATGCGCGCCGGCACAGCCGCTGCCGCACATCAGGGCGATATTGCTGGAGTATCGCAGCAGTTGCGCCAGCTTTTTAAGCTCTTCATCCGCAGGGGTAATGGTTGGCTGTGGCGCAGAGTACCAGTGGGTGGTGGCGGTTTCAGGTGCAGCCTTCAGCGCCACGTCCCCCGGCAGCACAACCACCGAAACCCCGCGATTCAGGATCGCCTTACGCATGGCTATCGCCAGCACCTGTGGGATCTGCTCCGGCGACGAGACCAGCTCGCAGTAGTGGCTGCATTCACGGAACAGCTCCTGAGGATGCGTCTCCTGAAAATAGCCGCTGCCGATTTCGGATGACGGAATATGTGCGGCAATCGCCAGCACCGGAACATGGTTGCGGTGACAGTCGAAAAGACCGTTGATAAGGTGCAGGTTTCCCGGTCCGCAGGAACCTGCACAGACGGCGAGTTCGCCCGTGAGCTGCGCTTCGGCACCCGCGGCAAAGGCGGCGACCTCTTCATGGCGGGTGGGCATCCATTCAATGGTCTTCATCTTGTTGAGGCTGTCGCTGAGTCCGTTCAGCGAATCGCCGGTGACGCCCCAGATACGCTTTACGCCAGCCTGCTCCAGGGTTTTCGCTATGTATGCAGCCACGGTTTGTTTCATGGTGGTCCTTCTCCTTTATGTGATATCGCTTACAAGCTTAGAAGAAAGTCACTGTATTGGCTGCCTGGTATTCCATACGCACAGGCAGTAGGCACAACGTAAGCCGGGTAAACGCAGTGTCACCCGGCAAAAAGCCCGGTGGCGCTAACGCTTACCGGGCCTACGAAGAGCCAACATGTACAAAGTAGGCCGGGTAAACGCAGTGCCACCCGGCAACAAATGGGGGCACTGCGCCAGATTATGCCAGCACCAGGTCCCCCTGCGGATGGCATGAACACGCCAACACGTAACCCTCTGCAATTTCCGCATCGGTCAGCGTCATGGTGCTGGTGACGGTGTATTCACCGGAAACCACCTTCGTCTTACAGCAGCCGCACACACCCGCGCGACAGGCTGCCGCTACCGGCACGTTATTGCTTTCGAGCGCTTCAAGCAGCGTGGTGCCCACGCGACCAAAGAAGGTCTGCGCCGGTTGCAGCTTCGTGAACTTCATCCCGCTGGTCGCCGCTGCCGCTACAGGCGTGAAGAACTGCTCTTTAAAGAAGCGGGTCACGCCGAGCGCGTTCACTTCTTTCTCCACGATCTCCATGTACGGCGCCGGGCCGCAGGTCATCACGGTACGATCCGCAATGTCCGGCACGCTTTGCAACATTTCGCGGCTCAGACGCCCCGCGACAAAACCGTGCGTCGCGTTGTGCTCAGCCACCAGGGTCACCGGATAATTTCGCCATTCCTCGGCAAAAATCACATCTTCCGGGGAACGCACGCTAAAGATCACCTGCACGTCGGCCTGAGGACGGTATTTCGCCAGCCAGCGGCGCATCGACATAATCGGCGTTACGCCACAGCCTGCCGCCAGAAGCAGGAATTTGTCTTCCTTCTTGTCGTCACAGGTGAACTCGCCCTGCGCGTCAGACAGCCAGATGTAATCCCCGCGCTTCACGTCACGGGTCAGCCACCGGGAGCCTGCGCCGTCATCAATACGACGGACGGTGAGCGTTATGTATTCGCTCACGCCCGGCGTGGAGGAGATCGTGTAGGCGCGCAGGGTATCCGCCGAATTACGCACACTCACCAGCGCATACTGACCTGCGCGGTACGGGTAGTAGTCATGGCACAGCAGCGACAGTGTCCACACATCCGGCGTCTCCTGTTGGATGTGATGAACCTGCATCCGCCACGGACATTGTGAGGTTGGCATGGTCATGAGTTACTCCTTACGCGCTCAGCAGTTGCTTCATATCATCTTCAACGTTGGTCACGGAACGCAGACCAAATTTCTCGTTCAGGATGGCCAGCAGGTCCGGCGTCAGGAAGCCTGGCGCGGTCGGCCCGGTGACGATGTTGGTCACGCCGAGAGAGAGCAGGGTCAACAGAATAACGATCGCTTTCTGCTCGAACCAGGAGAGCACCAGCGACAGCGGCAGATCGTTCACGCCGCAGCCCAGTTTCTCTGCCAGCGTGACCGCCAGAATGATGGCTGAATACGCATCGTTACACTGACCAGCATCCACCAGGCGTGGCAGACCTTCGATGTTGCCGAAGTCCAGCTTGTTGAAACGGTATTTACCGCAGGCCAGGGTCAGGATCAGACAGTCTTCCGGAACGCGGGTGGCGAAATCGGTGAAATAGTTACGTTCCCCGCGCGCGCCGTCACAGCCGCCGATCAGGAAGATGTGACGCAGTTTCTCACGGCTGACGAGGTCAATCAGGGAATCCGCCGCACCCAGCAGGGTCTCACGGCCAAAACCGACGGTGATGAGGTGCGGAATTTCGCTGTACGGGAAGCCTGCCATCTGCTGCGCCTGTGCGATAACCGGACCGAAATCATCGCCTTCAAGGTGGCTCACGCCCGGCCAGCCGACGATGCTGCGGGTCCAGATACGGTCGTCATACGCGCCCACGGTAGGGTCGATGATGCAGTTAGAGGTCATGACGATTGGGCCAGGGAAGCGGGCGAACTCCACCTGCTGGTTCTGCCAGCCGCTGCCGTAGTTACCGATCAGATGCTTAAATTTACGCAGTTCCGGGTAGCCGTGCGCGGGGAGCATTTCGCCGTGGGTATAAACGTTAACGCCGGTGCCTTCGGTCTGCTTCAGCAGGTTGTAGAGATCTTTCAGGTCGTGGCCGGAGATCAGGATGCATTTACCTTCGGTCGCTTTGACGTTGACCTGCGTCGGCGTTGGGTGACCGTAGGTGCTGGTTTCACCGGCATCCAGAATGCTCATCACTTTGAAGTTCATCTGGCCGATTTCCATCGAGCATTCCAGCAGGGCGTTCATGTCGGAAGGCCAGGTGCCCAGCCATGCCATGATTTTGTGGTACTGGGCATAAATGTCGTTGTCGTACTGGCCGAGTACGTGCGCGTGCTCCATATACGCCGCAGCACCTTTCAGACCGTACAGGCACAGCAGGCGCAGGCCGAGGATGTTCTCGCCAATCGCCGCTTTGTCTTTATTGGGAGTAAATTCGGCGGCCTGACGCTGTAGCTCGCCCAGGTCGTCGCTCACCAGCTGTAGTTCCGCCATCGGGTTGTCCACGCGGGCGCTGGCGTCGGCATTCAGGCATTGCGCTTTCAGGGCTTCACGCAGGGCAATCGCTTCGCGGGCATAGCCCACAATGCGTGGTGAATCGAAGTTAACGTTAGTCAGCGTGGAGAAAAATGCGCGCGGCGCAAAGCTGTCGACATAGTGATCGACAAGGCCATATTCACGGGCCTTGAAGGCCCAGGCGGATAAGCCTTGCAGCGCCGCAATCAGCAGGTCCTGGAGATCGGACGTTTCTGCGGTTTTGCCGCACATACCCTGCGCGTAAGAGCAGCCGTTGCCTGCCGGGGTACGGATGGTTTGTTCACATTGCACACAAAACATAATCACACCTGTTAAAGTTATATTTGAGATACATGTTTAAGGTTATGCCTGTGCCACAACGGAGAAAAGTGCTTTCTTATACTAAGTGGAGGGTTATTGATTTAGCGCAATTTTGGCGGCAGGTTCACTACCGCCAAAGCAGTATCAGGCTGAGAAGAACGCCATCAGAATGGGGACCAGCAGGCTCATAATAAAGCCGTGTACAATAGCGGCAGGAACCATCTCCAGACCTCCCGAGCGCTGTAACACCGGCAGGGTAAAGTCCATTGAGGTGGCCCCGCACAGGCCCAGCGCGGTAGAGCGGCTGCGGCGTACCAGGCCGGGGATCAGCATGATGGCTATCAGCTCGCGCGCCAGATCGTTAAAGAAGGCGGCGCTGCCGATCACCGGACCAAACGATTCGGTCAGCAGAATACCGGACAGCGAATACCAGCCAAAACCGGATGCCATCGCCAGGCTGGTTTTCAGCGGCAGATCGAGAATAAAGGCGTTAATCACTCCCCCCGCCATTGAGCTGGCCACAACGATAACGGCAACCATCATGCCCCGGCGGTTCAGGACAATCTGCTTCAGCGTCATGCCATTATTTCGCAACTGAATACCGATCAGGAAGAGCAGGAAAATCAGCGTATATTCGCTGGCTTCCGTAGCGTGCTGTAAAAAAGCCCATCCGGTTAGCCCCAGTAAAAAACCGAGCACCACCACGCCGCACAGCTTTAATGATTCCAGCGCCATCGCAATTCGGGAGGGAAGCTTTTCCTGATGGTGGTGATTTTTCCAGGGAATAGTGCGTTCCAGCCAGAACAGCGCGGCAATATTGCACAGCAGAATAACCACTACCGTAACCGCAGAATAATGCAGGATGGAAAGCAAGTTCGTCGCCAGATTATCCAGGAAGGCCAGGCTGATCCCCATAAAGAACAGAATGACGTAAACAATCCAGCTGAGAAAACGATTAATAAGCTTTAAGGCCGATTCATGACGCAGCGGAATAAGATAGCCCACAATCAGGGGCAGAAGAATGATGAGGAGTCCTGAGAACATGAACAGCCGGTCCTTTTGAGTATCATTTAAGCGCCAGAGACACTACCCAATAAAGGCTGTGAGGTAAAGCTACAAAAAAAGCCGGGTGGCAGCTACGCCTTACCCGGCCTACAAAGTGCACACCCACGTAGGTCGGGTAAGCTTTATCGCCACCCGACATTACAGGCCGCACTTAATTAATCGCGTTTTTCCAGCAGGGTGCGATACAGCACGCCGCCCAGAATACCGCCAATAATTGGCATCACCCAGAACAGCCACAGCTGTTCAAGCGCCCAGCCGCCCTGGAAAATAGCCACCGCGGTACTGCGTGCCGGGTTAACGGAGGTATTGGTCACCGGGATGGAGATCAGGTGGATAAGCGTCAGCGCCAGACCAATAGCAATGGGGGCAAAGCCCGCAGGCGCGTATTTGTCCGTTGCGCCGTGGATCACCAACAGGAAACCTGCGGTGAGCACAATTTCAATCACGATAGCAGACAGCATTGAGTAGCCGCCTGGAGAGTGTTCGCCGAAGCCGTTTGACGCAAATCCGCTGGCCGCGGCGTCAAACCCGGCTTTCCCGCTGGCAATGACGTACAACACCGCCGCGGCAATAATACCGCCAATAACCTGGGCAATAATATAGCCAATAATATCTTTCGCCGGGAAACGTCCGCCCGCCCATAAACCTAACGTGACGGCCGGGTTGAAATGACCGCCGGAAATATGCCCCACGGCGAATGCCATGGTTAATACTGTTAAACCGAATGCCAGCGCGACGCCGACAAATCCAATACCTAATTCCGGAAATGCGGCTGCGAGTACTGCGCTACCGCAGCCACCAAACACCAGCCAGAATGTACCAAAGCATTCTGCCGCTAATTTTCTGAACATAACCACCTCAATAATAAACGTCCGCGCCCATTCCTGCGCGCGGGTTATATCGCCATAAAGGGATGACGACTCAAAGAGCCAGTATTTTGAAACCATCAACATCCCTTCGCCACTCAAATAAATTCACTAAATTTGATTTAAGGCAATGTGATGTCAATCCTTGTTCAGAACGGAGGTAATTAGAGCATAGCCCAATTATTAAGGGGGCGTATATTCTGCTGTCGTGACCTACAGCCTGCCGCTATACTGCTGATAACTTGAAGGAAAAAGTGGCCGAAATGCGGGGGATGTATGCTACTCGAACGTGTGGAGATTGTCGGGTTTCGCGGGATTAACCGCCTGTCGCTGCAACTGGAACAGAACAACGTCCTGATAGGCGAAAACGCCTGGGGTAAATCCAGCCTGCTGGATGCCCTGACGCTGCTGCTTTCGCCCGAAGAGAACTTGTACCACTTTGTCCATGATGACTTCTGGTTTCCGCCGGGGGATGTCAATGGGCGCGAGAAACACCTGCATATCATTCTGACCTTCCGCGAATCCGAGCCCGGACGCCATCGCGTGCGTCGTTTTCGCCCTATGTCGCCCTGCTGGGTGCCCTGTGAAGATGGGTTCCAGCGTATTTTCTATCGCCTTGAGGGCGAAATGGCGCAAAACGACGGGGTATTAACCCTGCGTGAATTTCTTGATGAGAAGGGGAATCCGATCCCGCTCGATAATATTGACGAGCTTGCCCGCCATCTTATCCGCCTCTCCCCCGTGTTGCGCTTACGAGACGCGCGCTTTATGCGGCGGATCCGTAACGGCACCGTGCCGAATATGCCCGAGGTGGAAGTAACCGCCCGCGAGCTGGATTTCCTCGCCCGTGAACTGGTCTCGCGGCCGCAGAACCTCACCGACGGCCAGATCCGTCAGGGGCTGTCTGCCATGGTCCAACTGCTGGAGCACTACTTCTCTGAGCAGGGAACGGGGCAGGCGCGCCACCGCCTGATGCGCCGCCGCTCGCACGACGAGCAACGAAGCTGGCGCTATCTCGATATTATCAACCGCATGATCGACCGCCCCAGCGGGCGCACGCATCGGGTGATCCTGCTGGGATTATTCTCCACGCTTTTACAGGCGAAAGGGACGGTGCGCCTGGATCGGGACGCGCGCCCGCTGCTGCTGGTGGAAGATCCGGAAACGCGGCTGCACCCGATTATGCTTTCCGTGGCGTGGCATCTTCTTAATCTGCTGCCGTTGCAGCGTGTCACCACCACGAATTCCGGCGAGCTGCTCTCCCTGACGCCGGTGGAGTATGTCTGCCGCCTGGTGCGTGAATCCTCGCGGGTCACCGCCTACCGGCTCGGGCCCGGCGGGTTAAATGCCGAAGATGGCCGACGCATTGCGTTTCATATCCGTTTTAACCGAGCCTCTTCCCTGTTTGCCCGCTGCTGGTTGCTGGTGGAAGGGGAAACTGAAACCTGGGTGATAAACGAGCTGGCGCGCCAGTGCGGGCACCACTTTGATGCCGAAGGGATCAAAGTGATCGAATTTGCTCAGTCTGGCTTAAAGCCGCTGATCAAATTTGCGCGCCGGATGGGGATAGAGTGGCACGTGCTGGTGGATGGCGATGAGGCGGGTAAAAAATATGCGGCGACCGTGCGTAGCCTGCTCAATAACGATCGTGAAGAGGAGCGGGAACATCTGACCACGCTGCCCGCGATGGACATGGAGCACTTTATGTACCGCCAGGGATTTGACGACGTCTTTCACCGCGTGGCGATGATCCCGGTGGATGTGCCCATGAATATGCGTCGGGTGATTGCCAAAGCTATCCATCGGTCGTCAAAACCGGATTTGGCCATTGAAGTCGCGACGGAAGCGGGCAGGCGGGGCGTAGAGTCGGTGCCCACGCTGCTGCGTAAAATGTTCTCCCGCGTCCTCTGGCTGGCACGCGGGAGAGCCGATTAACGGGCAGTCGCCTGCGATACCTGTTGATGCAGGCTATCAAGCAGGATATAGCGGCGGCGGTACTCGGACCGTTTTTTACTCGCAATCTCTTCCATCGGTTTGCGTGGCATGGTCAGTGGCAGGGCAAAGTTGCCGTTCTCCTGCTGCTGTCCGCCAAGGGAGCGCCAGAAGCTGTCATAGTCAGCCAGCAATTTTCCCTCTTTTTTCTTGCGATAGCGCCAGCTGCGGTAGATGTGGGTGGCGTTACTCACCGCGAGGATCTGCTCGACGGGGAAGGCGCCTGCCAGCGTCATGACCGCTTCAACCAGCAGACGTTTTGGGAACAGTCCGTGACAGGCTTTGGTCGCCAGCTGAATGTGCTCGTGCGGGACATGCGCTTTCGCCCCCTGCATTCCGCCGATGAAGAGCGTTGACTTGCCCTGGTATTTGCACAGCGTAAAGGTCAGCTCGGCCAGCACCGTGTTCTGGTGGTCGCAAAAAGTGAGGGTCGCTTCCCCTTCTTTGTCCAGAAACGCATCCGCGCTCAGGCGAACGCTAAACTGCTGCTCCTCTTTGCCCGTTAACGTCACCAGCGTGATGCCCTGGCTGGAAAGGTAGCCGTTCAGCAGTGACGCCGGAAGATGGCGGCTCATCATCTGATAGTGATTGTCCAATGCGTCCAGCGTATTCTGACGGCCCATATTGACGGTCAGCCACGGTCGGTGCAGGCGGCACGGCAGGCCGGGCTGCACGCGCAGGATCTGCATCAGACGGGGCTGTTTTGCAAGGTTTCCGAGCAGGCGCGCAGTGGTGAACGGCGTTGCCAGCGAGCGCAGCATAAACTTACGTCGATAGGCCGGATTTTGCCACGCCAGCCCCGGCGTGAGGGAACCCGATGCCAGGCTTTTAAACAGTTGCCAGCCCGATTTAGGCTGGGACAGCGTTGAATAAGGTGTATCGACGATGGAAGACATGTTAGATCCTGCTTCTGGTGGAATTTCGCTATTTCAGCAGGCGCTTTATCAACATCGGGTAAACAATTCCCGACGATAACGGGGATCGGGGGTTTCGTTGAGGAGTGGTTTAGATAAAATCAACGGTGATGATAGCCAGAACAATTATTTGGAATATTTATGAACCTGAAGGGAAAACGCAGAAAGCTGTTTCTGCTGCTGGCGGTAGTGGTGTTAGCAGGCGGATTCTGGTTATGGAAGGTACTGAACGCGCCGGTACCACAGTATCAAACGCTGATTGTTCGTCCGGGCGAGCTGCAACAAAACGTGCTGGCGACGGGGAAGCTGGATGCCCTGCGTAAGGTTGACGTGGGCGCGCAGGTCAGCGGTCAGCTTAAAACCCTGTCGGTTGAGATTGGCGATAAGGTTAAAAAAGGCCAGTTGCTGGGCGTGATCGATCCTGAGCAGGCGCAAAACCAGATCCGCGAAGTGGAAGCGACGCTGATGGAGTTGCGCGCGCAGCGCGCTCAGGCTCAGGCGGAGCGTAATCTCGCTCAGGTCACCCTGTCGCGCCAGCAGGCGCTGGCGAAAACGCAGGCCATCTCGAAACAGGATCTGGACACAGCCGCCACGGAGCTGGCGGTGAAGCAGGCGCAGATTGGCACCATCGATGCGCAAATCAAGCGGAATCAGGCCTCGCTGGATACGGCGAAAACCAACCTCGATTACACGCAAATCGTTGCGCCAATGGCCGGGGAAGTGACGCAGATAACCACCCTGCAAGGCCAGACGGTCATCGCCGCGCAGCAGGCGCCGAACATCCTGACCCTGGCGGATATGAGCACCATGCTGGTGAAAGCCCAGGTATCTGAAGCGGACGTCATTCACCTTAAGCCGGGGCAGAAAGCCTGGTTTACGGTGCTGGGCGATCCGCAAACCCGCTATGAAGGGATGCTGAAAGATATCCTGCCGACGCCGGAGAAGGTCAACGACGCCATCTTCTACTATGCGCGTTTTGAGGTGCCAAACCCGCAGGGCGTGCTGCGTCTGGACATGACCGCTCAGGTGCATATCCAGTTGACCGGCGTGAAAAACGTGCTGACGGTTCCGCTCTCCGCGCTGGGCGAATCCGCCGGGGACAATCGCTACAAGGTGAAAGTGCTGCGCAACGGTGAAACCCGCGAGCGGGAAGTGGTGATTGGCGCACGTAACGACACCGACGTGGTGGTGGTAAAAGGGCTGGAAGAGGGTGAGGAAGTGGTCACCAGCGAAAGCCTGCCTGGAGCCGCGCAATGACGGCGCTGCTTGAGCTGAATGACATTCGTCGCAGCTATCCGTCCGGCGACGGGCCGGTGGAGGTGCTGAAAGGCATCTCCCTGCGCGTTGAAGCCGGTGAAATGGTGGCGATTGTCGGGGCATCGGGCTCGGGTAAATCAACGCTGATGAACATTCTCGGCTGTCTGGATAAGCCTACCAGCGGCACCTATCGCGTGGCCGGGACGGATGTTTCCACCCTGGACGGCGACGCGCTGGCGAAGCTGCGTCGCGAGCATTTTGGCTTTATCTTCCAGCGTTACCATCTGCTTTCACACCTGAGCGCGGCGCAGAATGTGGAAGTGCCAGCGGTGTATGCGGGCGTCGAGCGCAAAAAACGCCTCGAACGCGCGAAGGCGCTGTTAACGCGTCTTGGGCTGGCGGAGCGTGTTGATTATCAGCCTTCGCAGCTTTCCGGCGGTCAGCAGCAACGCGTGAGTATTGCCCGCGCGCTGATGAACGGTGGGCAGGTGATCCTCGCCGATGAGCCAACCGGTGCGCTCGACAGCCATTCCGGTGAAGAGGTGATGGCGATCCTGCATCAGCTTCGCGATCAGGGGCATACGGTGATTATCGTCACCCACGATCCGCAGGTGGCAGCGCAGGCGGAACGCATTATCGAGATCCACGACGGCGAGCTGGTCAGCAACCCGCCGCCACGTCAGTCCAGAGCGGCGGCGGCGAAAGAGGCGCTGCCAGCCGCAACCGGCTGGGGCCAGTTTTCCAGCGGTTTCCGCGAGGCGCTGACCATGGCCTGGCTGGCGATGGCGGCCAACAAAATGCGCACTCTGCTGACCATGCTTGGCATCATTATTGGTATTGCCTCAGTGGTGTCGATTGTGGTGGTGGGCGATGCGGCGAAACAACTGGTGCTGGCAGATATTCGTGCCATCGGGACTAACACCATCGACGTTTATCCCGGCAAAGATTTTGGCGACGACGAGCCGCAGTATCAGCAGGCGCTGAAGTATGACGATCTGGCGGCTATTCAGAAGCAGCCGTGGGTGAACTCCGCCACGCCTGCCGTCTCGCAAAACCTGCGTCTGCGCTACGGCAACATCGACGTGGCGGCCAGCGCTAACGGCGTCAGCGGAGATTACTTCAACGTCTACGGCATGACCTTCAGCGAAGGGGCGACCTTCAACGCTGAACAGCTGGCGGGCAGGGCGCAGGTGGTGGTGTTAGACGCTAACTCCCGCAGGCAGCTGTTCCCGAATAAGACCAATGTGGTGGGGGAAGTGATCCTCGTAGGCAACATGCCAGCGACGGTGATCGGCGTGGCGGAAGAGAAGCAGTCGATGTTCGGCAGCAGTAAAATCCTGCGCGTCTGGCTGCCGTACACCACCATTTCCGGGCGCATCATGGGGCAGTCCTGGCTTAACTCTATTACCGTTCGAGTGAAGGAGGGCTACGACAGCGGGCTGGCAGAACAGCAGCTGGAGCGGCTGTTAACCCTGCGCCACGGGAAAAAGGATTTCTTCACCTGGAATATGGATGGCCTCTTGAAAACGGCGGAAAAGACCACACGTACTCTTCAGCTGTTCCTGACGCTGGTGGCGGTGATTTCGCTGGTCGTCGGCGGGATAGGGGTGATGAACATTATGCTGGTGTCGGTGACCGAACGTACGCGGGAGATCGGCATCCGCATGGCGGTCGGAGCCAGAGCCAGCGACGTGCTGCAGCAATTTTTGATTGAAGCGGTGCTGGTGTGTCTGGTGGGCGGTGCGATGGGGATTGCGCTCTCGATGATGATCGCCTTTGCGCTCCAGCTCTTCTTACCGGGCTGGGAGATTGGCTTCTCGCCGATGGCGATCCTGACGGCGTTTTTATGTTCCACCTTCACCGGTATTCTGTTCGGCTGGCTACCGGCGCGAAACGCGGCGCGGCTGGATCCGGTGGATGCGCTGGCGCGCGAATAACCCGAAAATAAAAATGCCAGCCGATCGGGCTGGCATTTTGCCTGCAGGGTGTACACAATGAATCAGAGAGCTATGCAACCGCTTCTGCTTCAACGGGGACGATCAGACTGGCATGATTGCCTTTTGGCCCCTGGTGTACATCGAACCGGACGGACTGCCCGGCTTTGAGCGTCCTGTAACCATCCATCTGAATGGTGGAATAGTGAGCGAAGATATCCTCGCCGCCGCCTTCGGGGCAAATGAAGCCAAACCCCTTGGCGTTGTTGAACCACTTAACAGTACCCATTTCCATGCTTCGACATCCTTCGTAAATCTTATAAATTAAGATGGAATGAACCGGTGGTGGAGTGGGGGCTGTTCAAAACCTCGCCAACTCACGCTTGTACAATTTAGAGAAACGGAAGAAGCCGTCAAGCGTTTGGCGCTGGAGTTGGGACAATAATCAACCAAAATTTGAGGCAGTTAACGCTATTGCAACAGTTTGTGACAGACATCGCGGATGACAGTAATAGATGATTGTTATCTAACATCTGAGGTAGATTCAAAGTGGTTATGCATAATGGGTAAGACCAACGATTGGCTGGATTTTGACCAGCTGGCGGAAGATAAAGTGCGCGACGCGCTAAAACCGCCATCTATGTATAAAGTTATGTTAATGAACGATGATTACACGCCGATGGAATTTGTTATTGACGTGCTACAAAAGTTCTTTTCTTATGATGTTGAACGTGCAACGCAACTGATGCTTACCGTTCATTATCGTGGCAAAGCGATCTGCGGCATCTTTACTGCCGAAGTAGCGGAAACCAAAGTAGCGATGGTGAACGACTATGCAAGGGAGAACGAGCATCCGTTGCTGTGTACGCTGGAAAAGGCCTGATAAGGCATAAAATTGGGGGAGGTGCCTATGCTCAATCAAGAACTGGAACTCAGTTTAAACATGGCTTTCGCCAGAGCGCGTGAGCACCGACATGAGTTTATGACCGTCGAGCATTTGCTGCTCGCACTGCTTAGCAACCCATCTGCCCGCGAAGCGCTGGAAGCCTGCTCCGTGGATCTGGTGGCGCTACGTCAGGAACTCGAAGCCTTCATCGAACAAACCACACCGGTGCTGCCAGCCAGTGAAGAAGAGCGCGACACACAGCCGACGCTCAGCTTCCAGCGCGTGCTGCAGCGCGCGGTTTTCCACGTCCAGTCTTCCGGACGTAGCGAAGTGACGGGCGCCAATGTGCTGGTCGCCATCTTCAGTGAGCAGGAGTCCCAGGCGGCCTACCTGCTGCGTAAACACGAAGTCAGCCGGCTCGACGTGGTCAACTTCATCTCTCACGGAACGCGGAAAGACGAGCCTAACCAGGCATCGGATCCCAGCGGACAGATCAACAGCAATGAAGAGCAAGCAGGCGGGGAGGATCGTATGGAAAACTTCACCACCAACCTTAACCAGCTTGCTCGCGTTGGCGGTATCGACCCGCTGATTGGCCGCGACAAAGAGCTGGAGCGTGCCATCCAGGTGCTGTGCCGTCGCCGTAAGAATAACCCGCTCCTGGTGGGGGAATCTGGCGTGGGTAAAACCGCGATTGCCGAAGGTCTGGCCTGGCGCATTGTGCAGGGTGACGTGCCGGAAGTGATTGCCGACTGCACCATCTACTCGCTGGATATCGGCTCGCTGCTGGCGGGCACCAAATACCGCGGTGATTTTGAAAAACGTTTCAAAGCGCTGTTAAAACAGCTGGAGCAGGACACCAACAGCATCCTGTTTATCGATGAGATCCACACCATCATCGGCGCAGGCGCGGCTTCCGGTGGTCAGGTAGATGCCGCCAACCTGATCAAACCGCTGCTCTCCAGCGGCAAGATCCGCGTGATGGGCTCTACGACGTACCAGGAGTTCAGCAACATCTTTGAGAAGGATCGTGCGCTGGCGCGTCGTTTCCAGAAAATCGACGTAACCGAGCCGTCGGTTGACGAAACGGTGCAGATCATCAACGGCCTGAAAACCAAGTACGAAGCGCACCATGACGTGCGTTACACCGCGAAAGCGGTGCGTGCGGCGGTGGAGCTGGCGGTGAAATACATCAACGATCGTCATCTGCCGGATAAAGCGATCGACGTGATTGATGAAGCGGGTGCGCGTGCGCGCCTGATGCCAGCGAGCAAGCGTAAGAAAACCGTGAACGTAGCGGATATCGAGTCCGTGGTGGCCCGTATCGCACGTATCCCTGAGAAGAGCGTCTCTCAGAGCGACCGTGATACGCTGCGCACCCTCGGCAATCGCCTGAAAATGCTGGTCTTTGGTCAGGATAAAGCCATTGAGGCCTTAACCGAAGCGATTAAGATGGCCCGTGCTGGCCTGGGGCATGACCACAAGCCTGTCGGTTCCTTCCTGTTCGCCGGCCCGACCGGTGTGGGTAAAACCGAGGTAACGGTGCAGCTCTCCAAAGCGCTGGGCATTGAGCTGTTGCGCTTTGATATGTCCGAGTATATGGAGCGTCACACCGTCAGCCGTTTGATTGGTGCGCCTCCGGGCTACGTGGGCTTTGACCAGGGCGGCCTACTCACCGACGCGGTGATCAAGCATCCGCACGCGGTCCTGCTGCTCGATGAAATCGAGAAAGCGCACCCGGACGTGTTCAACATCCTGTTGCAGGTGATGGACAACGGGACGCTGACCGATAACAACGGGCGCAAGGCCGATTTCCGCAACGTGGTGCTGGTGATGACCACCAACGCCGGGGTACGTGAAACCGAGCGCAAATCCATCGGCCTGATCCATCAGGATAACAGCACCGATGCGATGGAGGAGATCAAGAAGATCTTCACGCCGGAGTTCCGTAACCGTCTGGACAACATTATCTGGTTCGATCACCTGTCTACCGAGGTGATCCATCAGGTGGTGGATAAGTTCATCGTCGAGCTGCAGGTTCAGCTGGATCAGAAAGGCGTGTCGCTGGAAGTGAGCCAGGAGGCCCGCAACTGGCTGGCCGAGAAAGGCTACGACCGTGCGATGGGTGCCCGTCCGATGGCGCGCGTGATTCAGGACAACCTGAAGAAACCGCTGGCGAACGAACTGCTGTTTGGATCGCTGGTTGACGGCGGCCAGGTGACCGTGGCGCTGGATCAGGCGAAGAACGAACTGACGTACGATTTCCAGAGTGCGGCGAAGCACAAGCCGGAAGCGGCTCACTGAGTTGAAAGGTAAAAGCAAAACGGCAACTTCGGTTGCCGTTTTTTTTGTTTGCTCCCTCTCCCAGTGGGAGAGGGTTGGGGTGAGGGCATCAGGCCGCAGAGGAATTTTGCGAGGCGCTTTCCAGATTCTTTCGAAGTCAGTTGCTGGATAAATCTACAGTAATAAAATGGTGTCGCACCTGCAAAATCGGGTGCCGGGATTGGCGTCCTGAAAGTGTGTGCACAGACAATCTTGCGTGCATAAAGGATTACATATGACTAATATTAATAGCTTCGCCCAGCTCTACACCGAACTCTCCCTCAACCCCGATCTCCCAACTCTTGCCGAACGCTGTAACCTGCTCACTGAAATCCTGCTCGACTGTCATTCGCTCCCACAAACGCAGCCCGTTTGCCGCTGTCTCGGAGCTTATCTGGAAGAGGTAAAATCCGGCCTCACAGAATCCATGCGTGATTTTCAGGTGGTGGAATTTGAGGACGAAGCGGAAAAGCCGCGACAAAAAGAGTGGTTGCTGGAAGATACAGAAACGAAATGTGACTACTGCCGGGCGTTAAACCACGTGCTGCTGGTTTCGCATTTTGACCGCGATATGTTGCCGCACCTGACGGGACTGTTGCATGACATTACCCACGCGATAGCTGAAGATTTAATCGTACCCATGAACCCGTGCATGACAATACATCTGCCGACACAGCCACACTAAGGCCATAAATAAAAAAGGCCGGGATTGTCCCGACCTTTTAAATATTCATCTGCCATTACAGGCGAAAACAATTAGCGACTACGGAAGACAATGCGGCCTTTGCTCAGGTCGTACGGGGTCAGTTCAACAGTCACTTTGTCGCCCGTCAAAATGCGGATATAGTTTTTGCGCATTTTACCGGAGATGTGCGCAGTTACCACGTGACCGTTTTCCAGTTCTACGCGAAACATGGTATTAGGCAACGTATCAAGTACGGTACCCTGCATTTCAATATTGTCTTCTTTGGCCATCTAATCCTCTGGGGTATCACTACCAAGTTTTGAACCGGCAAGATAATGCCGAAATTCATCAATTAAGTAAAGAATTGCGCGTTTAAAACGCAGCAAAACAATTTCAGCGTATTGCCCAAGCGTCACGGTACAACCGAACGGAAAGCGCATTCGTAAAGGGGATACGACAGGATAAACGTCAGGACGTTATCTGAAGCGAGGGTCCCAAACGGCGGCGGGGCAACAGGCAGAAGCTACTCTGCGGCGTAATTATAACACCCTCATAAAAAATATGCGGAAAACATTTAGGCATTGGGCATAAAGAGCATTCTGGGAACCCAAAAATCGCGCGGAAGAGTCTCCAGTCGGCACTGTTCAAGGTGTTCGATATAGCGTCGGCGGGAAATTTCAACCGCGCCGAGCGAGGCGGTGTGCTCATTCAGCACCTGACAATCCATCAGTTGTCCGCCGCGTTGGGCAAATTCCTGGCTAAAAACCAGCAGCGCGGTTTTCGACGCATTCGTGGCGCGGGAGAACATCGACTCGCCGCAGAACAGCGTGCCCTGCGCCACCCCGTACATCCCCCCAACGAGGTTATCCTCTTTCCATACTTCGATGGAGTGCGCGTAGCCCAGCTCATGAAGCTGGTGGTAGGCGATAATGATGTCGCGGGTTATCCAGGTGCCTTCATGACGATCTTCAGCGCAGCCTTCGATAACCTGCCCGAAGGCATGATTGAGCGTGACGCGATAGGGCGAATTTGCGTGAAAACGTTTCATGCTGCGGCTCAGGTGAAACTGCCCGGGCCACAGCACGGCTCGCGGGTCCGGAGACCACCATAAAATCGGGTCGCCGGGTGAAAACCACGGGAAGATGCCGCGCTGGTAAGCCATTAAGAGACGCGCCGGGCTGAGATCGCCGCCCAAAGCCAGCAATCCGTTAGGTTCACGCAGCGCCCCCTCCGGAGAAGGGAACGCAATATTATGGCGAGAAAGCTGCACCAGGCGCATGACAACAGAACTCCAGTACGCGAGAGAGGACGCTACAAATATAGTCTACAGGCGCTGTTTAAACTGGTAGTAGCGACCCTGTTTTGCCAGCAGCTCTGCGTGATTACCTTGCTCAATTATGTGTCCGTTGTCCATCACAATTATTCGATCGAAATTCACCAGCCCGCGCAGGCGGTGAGTGACCATCAGCACGGTTTTGCCTTTCATCACCTTTGTCAGTAAATCAAGAATTTGACTCTCGGTTGTCGCATCCAGACCTTCTGTCGGTTCATCCAGCAACATCAGCGGAGCATCGTGCAGCAAGGCGCGCGCAATGGCCAGACGACGCAGTTCGCCGCCGGAAAGCTGTCGGCCCCCTTCACCCAGCCAGCTGTTCAACCCGTCGTCCTCAAGCAGCTTGTGCAGCCCAACCTGTTCCAGCATCGCCCGCAGCGTATCGTCAGAGGCGTCCGGTGCCGCCAGAAGAAGATTATCGCGCAGCGTAGCGCTGAACAGGTGCACACGCTGGGGCACGACGCTGACCGTTTTACGCAAGGCCGCTTCGCTAAAATCAGACAGCGGAAGGTCGTTAAACCGAATCTCGCCCTGCTGCGGGTCCCAGGCGCGCGTGAGGAGTTGCAGAAGCGTCGATTTGCCACATCCCGTACGGCCAAGGATCGCAATGCGCTGCCCGGCATCAACAGAAAGGCTGATGTCTTCCAGCGCGTTTTGCGCCTGCTTGTCGTAGGCGAAGGTGATGTTGCTGAGCGTCAGCGCGACCTGCTCCGGCACAGCGGTTTGACCCGCGCTGAACTTCACTTCCGGCTCCTGCTCTGCAATATCCGTAATGCGCAGCGCAGAGGCAATCACCTGGCCGAGATGCTGAAAGGCGCCGGTGACTGGGGCTAAGGCTTCGAAGGCTGCCAGGGCACAGAAAACAAACAGCGCAATCAGCGGGCCAGGCTGCGGGTTACCGCCCACGCCACCGGAGGCCATCCAGAGCATGGCGATAACGGCAAACCCACCGATTAACATCATCAGCGCCTGAGAAAACGCGGTCAGTTCAGACTGGCGACGCTGGGCTTCATGCCAGTTCAGTTCCGTATTTTCCATACGGGTGCGGTAGCGCTTGCTGGCACCAAAAATGGTGAGCTCGGCCTGACCCTGCAACCAGGAGGTGAGCTGCTGGCGGTATTCCCCGCGCAGACGCGTCAGGTTTTCCCCGGTGGTTTTACCTGCACGATAAAACAGGGGCGGCAGAATAATCAGCGTCATCAGCATGATGCCGCCGAGCGTCAGTGCGATGGGAACATCCAGGAAACTCAACCCCAGCGTGACCACGACAATCACCACAAACGCGCCCACCATGGGCGAGATGACGCGCAGATAGAGGTGATCCAGCGTATCCACATCCGCAACTACGCGGTTGAGTAATTCGCCCTGCCGAAAACGTGCCAGCCCGGCAGGGGAGAGGGGCAGCAATTTGCTGAACGTATAAATACGCAGGTGTTGCAGCACGCGGAAGGTCGCGTCGTGGCTGACCAGGCGTTCGAAGTAGCGCCCGGCAGTTCGCGTAATCGCCGTGCCGCGCACCCCGGCGGCAGGCAGCATGTAGTTAAAGCTGTATAGCCCGGCAAAGCCTGCGGCCGCAGATGCGGAGAGGAACCAGCCAGAAAGCGTAAGCAGGCCGATGCTGGCGAGCAGAGTGATAATCGCCAGTACGATCCCGAGCGTCAGCATCCATTTGTGGCGTTTATACAAAGCAAGATAGGGAAGCAGGGCGCGCATCAGATATCCTCCTGACGGTTCGCCAGCAGGGTCGCAAAGGGCCCCTGCGCGGCAACAAGCGCGGCGTAATCGCCTTGCTCAACAATGTGTCCGTTTTCCATCACCCAGATCTGATCCCAGTCGGCAATACCTTCCAGCTGGTGGGTCACCATCAGGGTAGTTTGCTGGCGTGAGGCTGCGTTAAGCGCATCCATCACGCGCTGCTCGCTGTGAGCGTCCAGGCTGGCGGCGGGTTCGTCCAGCAGCATTAACGAACAGGGGTTCAGCAGCGCACGGGCAACCGCGACGCGCTGTGCCTGGCCCACTGACAGCCCGGCAGACTGATCGCCAATGACGGTATCGACACCCTGCGCAAGCAGCGGCAAAAACTCGCTGACCCAGGCGCGGTCGAGGACCGATTGGAGCTCATCGTCACGTGCATCCGGCCTTGCCAGCAGCACATTCTCGCGCAGCGTTGGGGCAGGCAGCTGAGGGTTTTGACCCACCCAGCTTAGCTGTTTACGCCAGGCATCAGGATCGAGCTCGCGCAGCTCCGTTTTGTTGATACGCAGCGATCCGGTGTACGCCATAAAACCTGACAGCGCATTCAACAATGAGCTTTTACCTGAGCCGCTGGTACCCACCAGCACCACACGTTGCCCGGCAGGCAGGGTAAAGTTCAGCGGGCCGGCCAGCACTTTGCCTTCAGGCGACAGAACAGAAAAATCCTGTGCTTCAATGGTCACCGGATCGTTCGTATTCAGCGTCACCTCACCACGCTCCGGATGCGCCAGCGGCGTTTCCATAAAGGTTTTCAGGCTGTCGGCAGCACCCACCGCCTGCGCTTTGGCATGGTAAAAGGTGCCGAGATCGCGAAGCGGCTGGAAAAATTCCGGGGCCAGGATCAGCGCCAGGAACCCGGCGGAAAGCGTGACCGCCGTACCGTAGTGGCCAAAGTCCAGCGCGCCGAGGTAGGAGAAGCCAAAGTAAACCGCCACCAGCGCAATCGACAGGGAGGTAAAGAACTCGAGCACGCCGGAAGAAAGGAAGGCCATGCGCAACACTTCCATGGTGCGCTGACGAAAATCCTGCGACGCCAGGCGAATGTTTTCGGTTTCCGCTTCACCACGACCAAAGATCCGCAGGGTTTCCATTCCGCGCAGACGGTCCAGGAAATGACCGCTCAACCGACCCAGCGCAAGGAAGTTGCGACGGTTAGCATCTGCCGCACCCATGCCGACCATCGCCATAAACAGCGGGATGAGCGGGGCGGTCCCCATCAGGATCAGAGCCGCTACCCAGTTAACAGGGAAGATGGCGATAACAATCATCAGAGGCACAAACACTGCCAGCGCCATCTGTGGAAGATAACGCGCATAGTAATCGTGCATATCGTCGATTTGCTCAAGGATCAGCGTCGCCCAGCTACCGGCCGGTTTGCCCTGGATCCACGCAGGCCCGGCTTCCGAAAGCCGGTCGAGCACTTTGCGGCGGATCTCATAGCGGATGTGCTGGCCGGCATGGAACCCAACCCGTTCTCGCAGCCAGACCACCCACGCACGCAGGACGATAACCAGCACCAGAACGATAAACGGCAGCAGCAGCGCTTCGCGCGGGATGCTCTCCATGATCATATGATTGAGAATGCGGGCCAGCAGCCATGCCTGGGCAACAATCAACAGACCGCTGATAAATCCCAGAACGCGGGAGATCATAAGCCAGCGGCGGGACAGAACGCTTTGCTGTTTCAGCCAGCGCGTTAACTCTTGTTGACGGGTTTTTTCCATTGCGTACTTTGCAGGTGACGTTATAAGAAATTAGACATCTGCATGTTACACGTGAGCAAAAATAAAGGCGACCAGTGGCCGCCTTTATTTACGTTTGTTACTGACTTGTAAAGATTATTTACCTTGTTCTGCCAGTCCGTCCAGATAGCGTTCTGCGTCCAGCGCGGCCATACAGCCGGTGCCCGCAGAGGTGATCGCCTGACGATAAATATGGTCCATCACGTCGCCAGCCGCGAAGACGCCTGGGATGCTGGTCTGCGTCGCATTGCCGTGAATGCCAGACTGCACTTTGATGTAGCCGTTCTCCAGCTCAAGTTGGCCTTCGAAAATGGCCGTGTTCGGGCTGTGACCGATTGCCACAAACAGGCCTGCCACCTCCAGCGTTTCGACGGTGTCGGTGTTCTGCGTATCACGAATTCGCAGACCTGCCACACCCATCTGATCGCCGGTCACTTCTTCCAGCGTACGGTTGGTATGCAGCACAATGTTGCCGCTCGCCACTTTATCCATCAGGCGTTTGATCAGGATCTTCTCGGCGCGGAAGGTGTCGCGACGGTGGATCAGGTGTACTTCTGAGGCGATGTTCGCCAGATACAACGCTTCTTCCACAGCGGTGTTGCCGCCGCCGATCACCGCAACTTTCTGGTTGCGATAGAAGAAACCGTCGCAGGTCGCGCAGGCTGATACGCCGCGCCCTTTGAATGCTTCTTCAGACGGCAGACCGAGATAACGGGCAGAGGCACCGGTAGCGATGATCAGCGCATCGCAGGTGTATTCACCGCTGTCGCCGGTCAGACGGAACGGACGGTTCTGCAAATCCACTTTATTAATGTGGTCGAACAGGATTTCGGTTTCGAATTTAGCAGCATGCTCGTGCATGCGCTCCATCAGCAGCGGCCCGGTCAGGTCGTTCGGGTCGCCCGGCCAGTTTTCCACTTCCGTGGTGGTGGTCAGCTGACCGCCTTTTTCCATCCCGGTAATCAGTACCGGTTGCAGGTTAGCGCGTGCAGCATAGACCGCTGCGGTATATCCCGCAGGTCCAGAACCAAGGATTAGCAGCTTACTGTGTTTGGTCGTGCCCATGAGATCCCCATTGTTGTTGGCAGGCAATGGGCTGGATTGTAGGGAATTTGTTGCCGTAAAAAAAGAGCACGACAGTTTTGCTTCCGATATATGCAATAGTCACGCCCTATGGATCAGACACGGTCATATCACGTCTGCTACTGAAAATCGCGCGTTTATAAGGCAATAAAATGATGATTAATACCCCCCCGTAATGAATATCCGGCATCTTGTACTAAAAATCGATGTTTTGCTTTGACAATCCCCTGCGCTTTTGCGAAAACATTCAAGGAAGAAAAAAAGACGCATGAACTGCATGCCGAATAGACATGCACGTAAATGCCATTTTTACCGGGTCAGTGAAATCTACGCATGGTGTGGACAGACGCCATACGTGATGTCTGTGACTGCTTTCGGGCAACGGTCTTCTTACCGCAGAACCCGAATCCACATCGCGTCTAATACATAACCAGGCGATGTGATGAATAACGGGTGCAGGCTCTGAACAGTGATGTGCACAGGGTCCAGGCAGGAGTAGGGAAGGAATACAGAGAGACAATAATAATGGTAGATAGCAAGAAGCGCCCTGGCAAAGATCTCGACCGTATCGATCGTAACATTCTTAATGAATTGCAAAAGGATGGGCGTATTTCCAACGTCGAGCTTTCAAAACGTGTGGGACTTTCCCCGACGCCGTGCCTTGAGCGTGTGCGTCGACTGGAAAGACAGGGTTTTATCCAGGGCTATACGGCTCTGCTAAACCCGCATTATCTGGATGCCTCACTTCTGGTATTTGTTGAGATTACTCTGAATCGTGGTGCGCCGGATGTGTTTGAGCAATTTAACGCCGCTGTACAAAAACTTGAAGAAATTCAAGAGTGTCATCTGGTTTCCGGTGATTTTGACTACCTGTTAAAAACCCGTGTGCCCGATATGTCCGCCTACCGTAAGCTGCTGGGTGAAACCCTGCTGCGTCTGCCAGGCGTGAACGACACCCGTACTTATGTGGTGATGGAAGAGGTCAAACAGAGCAATCGTCTGGTTATTAAGACGCGCTAACACGGAACAGGTGCAAAATCAGTGTAGTTTGATTACACTCCTGTTAATCCATACAGCAACAGTGCCGGGGATACCCGGCGCTGTTGTCCGTTTTAGCACACAGGCAGGACATGCCTGATACCTGGAGAGCCTTTCTTGAGCCAGGAATACACTGAAGACAAAGAAGTCACATTATCTAAGCTAAGCAGCGGACGTCGTCTCCTCGAGGCGTTACTGATTGTTATTGCCCTTTTTGCCGTCTGGCTGATGGCCGCCTTACTCAGTTTCAACCCCTCAGATCCCAGCTGGTCGCAAACCGCATGGCATGAGCCTATTCATAACTTAGGTGGCGTTCCCGGTGCCTGGCTTGCGGACACGCTCTTTTTCATTTTCGGAGTGATGGCTTATACCCTTCCCGTCATCATTATTGGCGGATGCTGGTTTGCCTGGCGTCATCGACAGAACGACGACTACATCGATTATTTTGCCGTTTCGCTGCGCCTGATTGGCGCCCTGGCACTGATCCTCACCTCCTGTGGGCTGGCGGCGATCAACGCCGATGATATCTGGTACTTCGCCTCCGGCGGGGTGATCGGCAGCCTGTTGAGCTCCGCGCTGCAACCGATGCTTCATAGCAGCGGCGGCACGCTGGCGCTGCTCTGTATCTGGGCGGCGGGCCTGACGCTGTTTACCGGCTGGTCCTGGGTGAGCATTGCTGAGAAGATCGGCAGCTTTATTCTGACGCTGCTGACGTTCGCCAGCAACCGTACCCGTCGTGACGATACGTGGGTCGATGAAGACGAGTATGAAGATGAGTACGAAGAGGAAGACGAGGCGCCTGTACAGCGGCGTGAATCTCGCCGCGCGCGTATTCTGCGCGGTGCTCTGGCGCGCCGCCAGCGCGTCGCTGAAAAATTTGCTAACCCGTTAGGCCGTAAAACGGATGCCGCGCTGTTCTCCGGCAAACGTATGGATGAAGACGAGCAGATTGAGTATCGCGGTGCGGCCGTCGACCCTGATGACGTACTGTTCTCTGGCCATCGAGCCACGCCGGGAGAGTATGACGAATACGATCCGCTGCTGAATGGCCACTCCGTGACTGAACCGGTAGCCGCTGCTGCCGCCGCAACGACGGCTGCGCAGGCCCATGTTGCGCCTGTTGAAGCCGTGATGCCGTCCTCGCCTGTTCCGGCACCGGAGTCCGCGATCCAGCAACCGCAGGTAGACTGGCAGACTGCGCCAGGCGTCCATACGCCTGAACCGACCATTGCACCTGAGCCTGAAAGTTATATTCCTGTGCAGCAGGAACAGTGGCAGCAAACGTCTCAGCCGCCTGAGCCTGCCAGCGTGCCGCAACAACCGTATCAGGCTTATACGCCCGAACCCGCTGTACCTGAACAGCCATACGTTGCACCGGTGTCTGAACCCGAAGTGGTGGAGGAAGCGAAGCCATCTCGTCCGCCATTATACTATTTTGAAGAAGTGGAAGAGCGCCGCGCCCGTGAGCGCGAGCAGCTTGCCGCCTGGTATCAGCCCGTGCCCGAGCCGGTACAGGAGCCCGTTGCAAAAGCGCCTACTGTAAGCGTTCCACCTGTAGAACCTACGTCAGCCGTCGCGTCGGGTGCTGAAGCCGTGAAGCAGGCAACGGCAGCCGCTGCCGCGTCCGCTCCGCTATTCAGCCCGGCAGCCGACAGTGCCCCGCGTCCTCAGGTGAAAGAGGGCATTGGCCCACAGCTGCCGCGCCCTAACCGCGTGCGCGTACCGACTCGCCGGGAGCTGGCCTCTTATGGCATTAAACTGCCTTCCCAGCGTATGGCTGAAGAAAAAGCCCGTGAGTCCGACTACGAAGATGATGCCGACGAACTGCATCAGGATGAGCTGGCGCGTCAGTTTGCTGCCCAGCAGAATCAGCGTTACGGCGAAGAGTATCAGCATGACGTGCCTTCACAGCATCACGTGCCTTCACAGCAGGACGACGATGATGCGACCGAAGCGGAGCTGGCGCGCCAGTTTGCAGCAACGCAGCAGCAGCGTTATTCCGGTGAGCAACCTTCGGGGGCAAACCCGTTCTCGCTGTCGGATTTCGAATTCTCACCAATGAAAGATCTGGTGGATGATGGCCCAAGCGAACCGCTGTTCACGCCGAGCGTAATGCCGGAAGCGGAGCCGGTGCGTCAGCCGCCTGCACCACAGGCTTACGTGCAGCCGCAACAGCCGGCGCCGCAGGCGTATGCGCAGCCGCAGACACCTTCTCAACCGCCTCAGCCACAGTCCCAGCAGCCAGCACCACAGCCGCAGGAGAGCCTGATTCACCCGCTGCTGATGCGTAACGGAGACAGCCGACCGCTGCAACGACCAAGTACGCCGCTGCCGTCGCTGGATCTGTTAACGCCACCGCCAGCGGAAGTCGAGCCGGTGGATACCTTTGCCCTTGAGCAGATGGCCCGTCTGGTGGAAGCGCGTCTGGCTGACTTCCGCATTAAAGCGGACGTGGTGAACTACTCACCGGGCCCGGTGATCACCCGTTTCGAACTGAACCTGGCACCGGGCGTAAAAGCGGCGCGTATTTCTAACCTCTCCCGCGACCTGGCGCGTTCTCTGTCCACCGTGGCGGTACGCGTGGTGGAAGTGATCCCAGGCAAGCCTTACGTTGGCCTTGAGCTGCCAAACAAGAAACGCCAGACCGTTTATCTGCGTGAAGTTCTGGATAACACCAAATTCCGCGACAACCCGTCCCCGCTGACCGTGGTATTGGGTAAAGATATCGCAGGCGATCCGGTGGTTGCCGATCTCGCGAAGATGCCGCACCTGCTGGTTGCGGGTACTACCGGCTCCGGTAAATCGGTCGGGGTGAACGCCATGATCCTCAGTATGCTCTACAAAGCGCAGCCTGAAGACGTGCGTTTCATCATGATCGACCCAAAAATGCTCGAACTGTCCGTCTATGAAGGCATTCCGCATCTGTTAACGGAAGTGGTTACCGACATGAAGGACGCCGCCAACGCATTACGCTGGAGCGTCAATGAAATGGAGCGTCGCTACAAGCTGATGTCGGCGCTGGGCGTGCGTAACCTGGCCGGTTATAACGAGAAAATCGCCGAGGCGGCGCGTATGGGCCGTCCGATTCCGGACCCATACTGGAAGCCGGGTGACAGCATGGATGCCCAGCATCCGGTGCTGGAAAAACTGCCTTACATCGTGGTGCTGGTGGATGAATTTGCCGACCTGATGATGACCGTTGGCAAGAAAGTGGAAGAGCTGATTGCGCGTCTGGCACAGAAAGCGCGTGCGGCGGGCATCCACCTGGTACTGGCAACGCAGCGTCCGTCCGTGGATGTAATCACCGGTCTTATTAAGGCAAACATCCCGACTCGTATCGCGTTTACCGTGTCGAGTAAAATTGACTCCCGTACTATCCTTGACCAGGGCGGAGCAGAGTCGCTGCTGGGGATGGGTGATATGCTCTATTCCGGGCCGAACTCCACCTCGCCGGTGCGTGTTCACGGTGCGTTTGTTCGCGACCAGGAAGTGCACGCGGTTGTGCAAGACTGGAAAGCGCGCGGGCGACCGCAATATGTTGACGGCATCACCTCTGACAGCGAAAACGAAGGTGGCGGCGGTGGTTTTGACGGCGGCGAAGAGCTGGATCCGTTATTCGACCAGGCGGTTAATTTCGTCACCGAAAAACGCAAAGCGTCCATCTCCGGCGTGCAGCGCCAGTTCCGTATCGGTTACAACCGCGCGGCGCGTATCATTGAGCAGATGGAAGCCCAGGGCATCGTGAGCGAACAGGGGCACAACGGTAACCGTGAGGTGCTGGCGCCACCGCCTTTTGAGTAACCTTCAGCGATTGCAAAGAAGGGTAAATCAGCAAAAATTAAGCATATTCTTCTGTCGCCTGCCTTCGGGCAGGTACAGAATAGAAACGGAACCCCCATATCGGGAAGACGTATTTTAAGGAATAACAATGAAAAAAATCGCCATCGCCTGTGCATTACTCTCCAGTTTTGTTGCCAGCAGCGTCTGGGCTGATGCAGCCAGCGACCTTAAAAGCCGACTGGATAAAGTGAGCAGTTTCCACGCCAGCTTCACGCAAAAAGTGACTGACGGCAGCGGCAACGCGGTGCAGGAAGGCCAGGGAGATTTGTGGGTGAAACGCCCAAATCTGTTCAACTGGCACATGACCCAGCCGGATGAAAGCGTTCTGGTGTCTGACGGTAAAACCCTGTGGTTCTACAATCCGTTTGTTGAGCAGGCGACCGCCACCTGGCTCAAAGACGCGACCAGCAATACGCCGTTTATGCTCATTGCCCGTAACCAGTCCAGCGACTGGCAGCAGTACAACATCAAACAAAACGGTGATGAGTTCGTCCTGACGCCAAAAGGCAGCAACGGTAATCTGAAGCAGTTCACCATTAACGTGAGCAGCAACGGTACCATCAATCAGTTCGGCGCGGTTGAGCAGGACGATCAGCGCAGCAGCTATCAGTTGAAGTCTCAGCAAAACGGCGCCATTGATGCATCGAAATTCACCTTTACCCCGCCGCAGGGCGTAACGGTGGACGACCAACGCAATAAGTAAGAGGCATGAGTGAGCAACCTGTCGCTCGATTTTTCAGATAATGCGTTTCAACCTCTGGCCGCCCGTATGCGGCCAGAAAATTTAGCGCAGTACATCGGTCAGCAACATCTGCTGGCTGCGGGGAAACCCTTGCCGCGCGCTATTGAGGCGGGGCATCTGCACTCCATGATCCTCTGGGGGCCACCCGGCACCGGAAAAACCACGCTCGCTGAAGTGATCGCCCGCTATGCCAACGCGGACGTTGAGCGCATCTCGGCGGTCACGTCGGGGGTGAAAGAGATCCGCGAGGCGATCGAGCGGGCGCGACAAAACCGCAATGCCGGACGTCGCACCATTCTGTTTGTCGACGAAGTTCACCGCTTCAACAAGAGCCAGCAGGACGCCTTTCTGCCGCATATTGAAGACGGTACGATTTTCTTTATCGGCGCCACCACGGAAAACCCGTCGTTTGAACTGAATTCTGCTCTGCTCTCCCGGGCGCGCGTGTATCTGCTTAAATCGCTGACCACGGAAGATATCGAAAAAGTTCTGACGCAGGCGATGGAGGACAACGCGCGTGGTTACGGCGGACAGGATATCGTTCTGCCGGACGAGACGCGTCTTGCTATCGCCGAACTGGTTAACGGTGATGCCCGTCGTGCGTTGAACACGCTCGAAATGATGGCCGATATGGCCGAAGTGGACGATGCGGGCAAGCGCGTATTAAAGCCTGAACTGCTCACCGAAATTGCCGGTGAGCGCAGCGCGCGCTTCGATAATAAAGGCGATCGTTTTTACGACCTCATCTCTGCTTTACATAAGTCCGTGCGCGGCAGCGCTCCGGATGCGGCGCTCTACTGGTATGCGCGTATCATCACCGCCGGTGGCGATCCGTTATATGTCGCGCGTCGCTGCCTGGCGATTGCGTCAGAAGATGTCGGTAATGCCGATCCACGCGCCATGCAGGTCGCTATTTCCGCCTGGGACTGCTTTACCCGCGTCGGGCCTGCGGAGGGCGAGCGTGCCATTGCGCAGGCAATTGTCTATCTGGCTTGCGCACCGAAAAGTAACGCGGTGTATACCGCCTTCAAAGCGGCGATGTCGGATGCACGTGAACGTCCGGACTACGATGTGCCGGTTCATCTGCGCAATGCGCCTACCAAATTGATGAAAGAGATGGGTTACGGGCAGGAGTATCGCTACGCCCATGACGAACCCAACGCCTACGCCGCCGGGGAAGAGTATTTCCCGCAGGAGATGGCACAAACCCGCTATTATCACCCCACAAACAGAGGTCTTGAGGGTAAGATTGGCGAAAAGCTCGCCTGGCTTGCCGGACAGGATCAAAATAGCCCTATAAAACGCTACCGTTAGTTCAATCGTTGCGGTAATGTTGGCAATATATCTCTGTGGCCGCAGGCTGTGGTCACTTTTTCCTCTTTTAATTCGATAAGCACAGGATAAGCATGCTCGATCCCAATCTGCTGCGTAATGAGCCAGACGCAGTCGCTGAAAAACTGGCACGCCGGGGCTTTAAGCTGGATGTAGATAAGCTGCGCGCTCTTGAAGAGCGTCGTAAAGTTTTGCAGGTACAAACAGAAAATCTGCAGGCAGAGCGTAATTCTCGATCGAAATCCATTGGCCAGGCGAAAGCGCGCGGGGAAGATATTGAGCCATTACGCCTGGAAGTGAACAAACTGGGTGAAGAGCTGGATCAGGCGAAAGCTGAACTGGACGTTCTTCAGGCTGAAATTCGTGATATCGCTCTGGCGATCCCGAACATTCCTGACGACAGCGTCCCTGTCGGCAAAGACGAAAACGACAACGTTGAAGTGAAACGCTGGGGTACGCCTCGCGAGTTTGACTTCGAGGTGCGCGATCACGTGACGCTGGGCGAAATGCACGCGGGCCTGGACTTTGCGGCTGCGGTTAAGCTGACCGGTTCTCGCTTCGTGGTAATGAAAGGTCAGATTGCTCACCTGCATCGCGCGCTGGCGCAATTTATGCTGGATCTGCACACCGAGCAGCATGGCTACAGCGAAACCTACGTTCCGTATCTGGTTAACCACGATACGCTGTACGGTACAGGCCAGCTGCCGAAATTTGCCGGCGATCTGTTCCATACCCGTCCGCTGGACGAAGAAGCTGACAGCAGCAACTACGCGCTGATCCCAACCGCGGAAGTGCCGCTGACCAACCTCGTGCGTGATGAGATCATCGACGAAGACGATCTGCCAATCAAACTGACTGCGCACTCTCCATGTTTCCGTTCTGAAGCCGGTTCTTACGGTCGTGATACGCGCGGTCTGATCCGTATGCACCAGTTCGATAAAGTTGAGATGGTGCAGATCGTTCGTCCGGAAGAGTCTATGGACGCGCTGGAAGAGATGACAGGTCACGCAGAGAAAGTGCTGGAGCTGCTGGGGCTGCCATACCGCCGTATGGCGCTGTGCACCGGTGACATGGGCTTCGGCGCCTGCAAAACCTTCGACCTCGAAGTCTGGGTGCCTGCGCAAAACACCTACCGTGAAATCTCCTCTTGCTCTAACGTCTGGGATTTCCAGGCGCGTCGTATGCAGGCGCGTTGCCGCAGCAAGTCCGACAAGAAGACCCGTCTGGTTCATACCCTGAACGGTTCTGGTCTGGCGGTTGGCCGTACGCTGGTTGCCGTGCTGGAGAACTACCAGCAGGCAGATGGTCGTATTGAGATCCCTGAGGTGCTGCGTCCTTACATGAAAGGCCAGCAGTTTATCGGCTAATATTTTGCTGCAAAACAAAAAAGCGCCTCAGGGCGCTTTTTTTATATCTTTGATTTGATACGACGCAATATTCCCTCCCTCTAAAGTAGTAATACTCCTCCGAACGAAAGTTAGCATAAAACACCTGTAACGAAGGAATTCGTTATATATAAAACTACATAGCGGTATGCGCCGCCTCTCTTTTCTTTGTGAGCAACCAAAGTGAGTCTTTATGAAAATCAAAGCGCCTGAAGCGTTAATGGCTGCCGAGGTCACTCGCCGTGGGTTGATGAAAACCACGGCAATAGGTGGTCTGGCGGTTGCCAGCAGCGCCTTTACGCTTCCTTTTACCCGTCTGGCGTCGGCGGCGGAGGCTCTGTCTCCCGCTTCAGCCCCGGAAAAAGTGGTGTGGAGTGCCTGTACCGTTAACTGTGGTAGCCGTTGTCCGCTGCGTATGCATGTTGTGGACGGTGAAATCAAATACGTTGAAACCGACAATACCGGCGATGATAACTATGAAGGGTTACACCAGGTTCGTGCCTGTCTGCGTGGCCGCTCAATGCGCCGTCGCGTTTATAACCCGGATCGTCTGAAATATCCGATGAAGCGTGTCGGTAAGCGTGGGGAAGGGAAGTTCGAGCGCATTAGCTGGGACGAAGCCTACGATATTATCGCGACCAACATGCAGCGCCTGATCAAAGAGTACGGCAACGAATCCATCTACCTGAACTATGGCACCGGGACGCTGGGCGGCACCATGACCCGCTCCTGGCCGCCGGGTAAAACGCTGGTAGCGCGCCTGATGAACTGCTGCGGCGGCTATCTCAACCATTATGGCGACTACTCTTCCGCACAGATTGCCGCGGGCCTGAACTACACCTATGGCGGCTGGGCAGACGGTAACAGCCCGTCGGATATAGAAAACAGCAAGCTGGTGGTATTGTTCGGCAACAACCCGGGCGAAACGCGTATGAGCGGCGGTGGGGTAACCTATTATCTTGAGCAGGCGCGCGCCAAATCCAACGCACGTATGATCATCGTCGATCCGCGCTACACCGATACCGGCGCGGGGCGAGAAGACGAGTGGATCCCTATCCGCCCTGGTACCGATGCGGCGCTGGTCAATGCGCTGGCGTATGTGATGATCACTGAAAACCTCGTCGATCAGCCGTTCCTTGATAAATACTGCGTCGGCTATGACGAGAAGACGCTGCCAGCCAGCGCACCGGCTAACGGGCATTACAAAGCGTATATTCTTGGTCAGGGCAGCGACGGGGTAGCGAAAACCCCTGAGTGGGCATCCACCATCACCGGCATTCCAGTCGAACGTATTGTTCAGCTGGCCCGTGAAATTGGTTCAGCAAAACCGGCTTATATCAGCCAGGGCTGGGGACCGCAGCGTCACGCGAACGGCGAAATTGCCACCCGCGCTATTTCTATGCTCTCGATTCTGACTGGCAACGTCGGCATTCACGGCGGTAATAGCGGGGCGCGTGAAGGCTCGTATGAAGTACCGTTTGAACGTATGCCAACGCTGGATAACCCGGTTCAGACCAGCATCTCCATGTTTATGTGGACGGACGCGATCGAGCGCGGCCCGGAAATGACCGCGCTACGCGACGGTGTTCGGGGCAAAGATAAGCTGGATGTGCCAATCAAAATGATCTGGAACTATGCCGGTAACTGCCTGATCAACCAGCACTCAGAGATCAACCGCACCCATGAAATTTTGCAGGACGACAAGAAGTGCGAAATGATTGTGGTGATCGACTGCCACATGACCTCATCGGCGAAGTATGCCGATATTCTGCTCCCAGACTGCACCGCCTCTGAGCAGATGGATTTCGCGCTGGACGCCTCCTGCGGCAACATGTCCTATGTGATCTTCACAGACCAGGCCATCAAACCGCGCTTCGAGTGCAAAACCATCTATGAGATGACGTCCGAGCTGGCGAAACGTCTTGGCGTTGAGCAGCAGTTCACAGAGGGGCGTACTCAGGAAGAGTGGATGCGCCATCTGCACGAGCTCTCACGCAAAGCCATTCCAGACCTGCCGGACTTCGATACCTTCCGCAAGCAGGGCATGTACAAGCAGCGCGATCCGGAAGGGCATCACGTGGCGTATAAAGCCTTCCGCGACGATCCGCAGGCCAATCCGCTGACCACGCCGTCGGGCAAAATCGAGATCTACTCCGAAGAGCTGGCAAAAATTGCCGCAACGTGGGAATTGCCGGAAGGGGACGTTATCGATCCGCTGCCGATCTATACGCCTGGCTTCGAAAACTACAACGATCCGCTGACGGAGAAATTCCCACTTCAGTTAACCGGTTTCCACTACAAAGCGCGTGTTCACTCCACCTACGGCAACGTTGACGTTCTGAAAGCGGCCTGCCGACAGGAGATGTGGATCAACCCGATGGATGCGAAAGCGCGCGGCATCAGTAATGGCGATCGCGTACGTATCTTCAACGGACGTGGCGAAGTGCATATCGAAGCTAAAGTGACTCCGCGCATGATGCCTGGCGTTGTCGCGCTGGGGGAAGGGGCCTGGTATAACCCGGATGCGAACCGTATCGATCAGGCGGGCTGCATCAACGTTCTCACTACGCAGCGTCCATCGCCGCTGGCGAAGGGCAACCCATCCCACACAAACCTCGTTCAGGTTGAAAAGGCGTAAGGAGTAACCGATGACAACCCAGTATGGATTTTTTATTGATTCCAGCCGCTGCACCGGGTGCAAAACCTGCGAGCTGGCCTGCAAGGATTATAAAGACCTGACCCCGGACGTCAGCTTCCGTCGTATTTATGAATACGCAGGCGGCGACTGGCAGGAGGATAACGGCGTCTGGCATCAGAACGTCTTCGCCTATTACCTGTCGATTGCCTGCAACCACTGCGAAGATCCGGCCTGCACCAAGGTCTGCCCGAGCGGGGCAATGCACAAGCGCGACGACGGTTTTGTGGTGGTGAACGAGGATGTCTGCATCGGCTGTCGCTACTGCCACATGGCCTGCCCGTATGGTGCGCCGCAGTATAACGCGGCTAAAGGCCACATGACCAAGTGCGACGGCTGCCACAGCCGCGTGGCGGACGGCAAAAAGCCCATCTGCGTCGAGTCCTGCCCGCTGCGCGCGCTGGACTTTGGCCCGATTGAAGAGCTGCGTAAAAAACACGGTCAGCTTGCTGCGGTCGCGCCGCTGCCGTCTGCGCACTTCACGAAGCCGAGTATTGTGATTAAACCTAACGCCAACAGCCGTCCGACGGGTGATACCACCGGCTACCTGGCAAACCCAAAGGAGGTGTGAGATGGGAAGTGGATGGCATGAATGGCCGCTTATGATCTTCACGGTCTTTGGGCAGTGCGTGGCAGGCGGGTTTATCGTCCTTGCGCTGGCGCTGTTAAAAGGGAACCTCAATGCTGAACAGCAGCAGCGTTTAGTGTTGAGCATGTTTGGCCTGTGGGTGTTGATGGGGATTGGGTTTATCGCCTCTACGCTGCACCTGGGCTCACCGATGCGCGCGTTTAACTCCCTGAACCGCGTAGGTGCCTCTTCGCTGAGTAACGAGATTGCCAGCGGCGCAATCTTCTTTGCAGTTGGCGGGCTGGGGTGGTTACTGGCAGCGCTGAAAAAGCTGCCGTCAGGGTTACGTGCGTTGTGGCTCATCGTCACCATGGTACTGGGCGTTGTCTTCGTCTGGATGATGGTCCGGGTGTACAACACCATTGATACCGTTCCGACCTGGTACAGCGTCTGGACGCCGATGAGCTTCTTCCTGACCATGTTTATTGGCGGGCCGCTGCTGGGTTATCTGCTTCTGCGTGTAGCTGGCATTAATGGTTGGGCGATGCGCCTGCTGCCCGCGGTCTCGCTGCTGGCACTGGTCATCAGTACCGTTGTAGCGCTTATGCAGGGAGCGGAGCTGGCGACGATTCACAGCTCTATCCAACAGGCTTCGGCGCTGGTACCGGATTACGGTTCTCTGATGGCCTGGCGTGTGGTGCTGCTGACGGCGGCGCTGGTGTGCTGGATTGCCCCTCAGCTTAAAGGTTACGCGCCTGCGCTACCGTTGCTGTCACTGGCCTTTGTGCTGGTGCTGGCAGGGGAGTTAATTGGTCGCGGCGTATTTTACGGTCTGCATATGACGGTCGGTATGGCTGTCGCCAGCTAATTTTAGATTTTGTTATAAAAAGCCGGGACATAGTGCCCGGCTTTTCTTTTTTCATTCATGAAATTTTTCGACTGATGTTTCGTTGTAAAAATTCCCGGAAATAAATAAAAACAAATAGATAATTAATATTGGTAGCAGGCTTTGCATTAGCAGGATGAGTTTTTTAAATCGACAAGGCGCATATCGTGCGTGACGCCTGAATCGGTGGATTGACTTTGTTTTTGCCAGTGGCATGATGCGCACGAAATCTGAACTTCCTCACGGTTTTTAATCCATGACCACCTATACCCGCCCGGTGCTTTTGTTGCTCTGTGGCCTGCTTTTGCTGACCCTGGCGATCGCGGTGTTGAACACACTCGTCCCGCTATGGCTCGCCCATGAAAACTTACCAACCTGGCAGGTGGGTATGGTTAGCTCGTCCTTTTTTACGGGCAATCTGCTGGGTACCTTATTAACGGGCAGCCTTATTAAGCGCTTTGGTTTTAACCGCAGTTATTATCTGGCGTCACTGATCTTTGCCGTCGGATGCGCCGGTTTAGGACTGATGGTCGGCTTCTGGAGCTGGATGGTCTGGCGCTTTATTGCGGGCGTTGGCTGCGCCATGATCTGGGTGGTGGTTGAAAGTGCGCTGATGTGCAGCGGCACGTCCCGTAATCGCGGGCGTCTGCTGGCGGCTTATATGATGGTTTACTACGTCGGTACCGTTCTGGGACAACTGATGGTCAGCAAATTCCCAACCGACCTGATGAGCGTTCTGCCATGGGTAACCGGGATGGTGCTGGCCGCAATTCTGCCGCTGCTCTTTACCCGTATCGTGAACCAGAGCAGTGAGCATCAGGAGGCCACGCACGTTTGGCCGATGCTGAGACTGCGTCAGGCGCGCCTGGGGATTAACGGCTGCATTATCTCCGGGATTGTGCTGGGGTCGCTCTATGGCCTGATGCCGCTCTATCTCAACCATCAGGGCGTCAGCGATTCCGGGATCGGTTTCTGGATGGCGGTGATGGTCAGCGCGGGGATTGTCGGTCAGTGGCCGATTGGCCGCCTGGCGGACCGCTTTGGTCGTCTGCTGGTGCTGCGCGTCCAGGTTTTCGTGGTCATCATGGGCTGTCTCGCCATGCTCAGCAACGCCGCGATGGCGCCTGCGCTGTTCATTCTGGGGGCTGCGGGTTTTACGCTCTATCCGGTCGCGATGGCCTGGGCCTGTGAGAAAGTTGAGCATCACCAGCTGGTGGCGATGAACCAGGCATTGTTGCTGAGTTACACCATCGGCAGTTTACTGGGGCCGACTTTTACCGCTATGCTCATGCAAAATTACTCTGATAATCTGCTGTTTATCATGATCGCCAGCGTATCGTTTATTTATCTGTTAATGCTGCTGCGCAAAGCGGGCGAGCACCCAACGCCAGTGGCACATGCCTGATTAAATAAAAGCCTGTCGATGACAGGCTTTTTTGTCCCTGTCACATATAAGACTTTTACTTATTGTGAGTTTTTACTGCCTGGCGATAATTCAAATGAGTTCTACCACTAAAAGGCAGCAATCATGTCTACTCGTCGTTTTTCCACTACCGCACTTGCCGTAGTGTTGGCTTTAACGTTTGCAACGGCTCCGGCCATGGCTAATCCAGGAAACGGGAATGGCGGTGGTCACGGAAACGGTGGCGGACAAGGTAATAGCGGCAATCATGGTAACGGGAACGCTGGTAACCATGGTAATAAGCACAATACCGGCCAGGATAATCCAGGAAAATCGGATAAGAGCTTTAAAAACAGCAACGATGTTGGTCATGATGTTGACGTCCGCGTGAGCTTCGATCATGCCCGCCATCTGGCACTGAATTACGGCTTAACGGGCTACGACTCTCTGCCTCCGGGTATTGCGAAAAACCTGGCGCGCGGTAAGCCACTGCCTCCGGGCATTGCGAAGAAAACCGTGCCAGCCGATATGCTGGGTCAGCTTCCTTCTTATCCGGGCTATGAATGGCGCGTGGTGGGTGACGACCTGGTCTTAATTGCGCTGAGTACCGCGATTGTGACTTCGGTGATTAACGGCGTCTTTAAATAGAATATAAAAAGGCCCGGTTTTCACCGGGCCTTTTCGTTAATACATGACCTTGTGGCCATACTGCTCAAGAATACCTTTGACGCGCTCCATCGTCTCTTTTTTCGGCGGCTTCACGCCATCGAGCTTGTACTCTTCACCCATTGCCACCCATTTGTGTTTGCCCAGCTCGTGATAGGGCAGGAGTTCAATTTTCTCCACGTTACCCATATCCCTGGTAAATTCGCCCAGACGATGTGCAGAATCATCATCATCTGACCAGCCCGGTACCACCACGTAGCGGATCCAGGTCTTGACGCCTTTGTTGGCAATGTATTTGGCAAATTCCAGCGTACGGTGGTTTGAGACGCCAACCAGATTCTGGTGGATCTCATCGTTCATCTGCTTGAGATCGAGCATCACCAGATCGGTCACTTCAAGCAGTTCATCAATAACCGGATCGTAACGGCGCACAAAGCCGTTGGTGTCGAGGCAGGTATGAATACCTTCTTTATGGCAGGCGCGGAACCAGTCGCGCACAAATTCAGCCTGAAGAATAGCTTCACCGCCGGATGCCGTCACGCCACCACCGGACGCGTTCATGAAGTGGCGATAGGTCACCACCTCTTTCATCAGATCTTCAACGGTGACTTCTTTACCGCCATGGGTGTCCCAGGTGTCACGGTTATGGCAGTACAGGCAGCGCATCAGGCAGCCCTGGAAGAAAGTGATAAAGCGGATCCCCGGGCCATCGACGGTGCCACAGGATTCAAAGGAGTGAATGCGACCAATAATTGACATTGCGGTGATATCTCCGAATTTGGCCCATCCGGGGGCCTATGTAGATGCACAGCTCAAAGGCTATGTCGAGTCTGTTTTGGCTGTTATCCATTAAGTATAGATAGCGGACAAAAGAGACTGATGAAGCGAGGGTGTTAAAAAGGCCCCACTTGCGTGGAGCCTTTATTGTACGCTTTTTAACGCGTGATTTCAGTCAATTCCACTTACATGGACTGAGTGAAAGTACGGGTGATAACGTCCTGCTGCTGTTCTTTCGTCAGGGAGTTAAAACGTACTGCGTAGCCAGATACGCGGATGGTCAGCTGAGGATACTTCTCAGGATGTTCCATCGCGTCGAGCAGCATTTCACGGTTCATCACGTTCACGTTCAGGTGCTGACCACCTTCGATGGACGCTTCGTGGTGGAAGTAACCATCCATCAGACCCGCGAGGTTAGTTTTACGTACTTCGTCATCTTTACCCAGCGCGTTTGGCACGATAGAGAAGGTGTAAGAGATACCATCTTTCGCGTAAGCAAACGGCAGTTTAGCAACGGAGGTCAGAGAGGCAACCGCACCTTTCTGGTCACGACCGTGCATTGGGTTAGCACCTGGGCCGAATGGCGCGCCAGCACGACGACCGTCTGGGGTGTTACCGGTTTTCTTACCATACACAACGTTAGAGGTAATGGTCAGAACAGACTGAGTCGGGATAGCGTTACGATAGGTAGTGAGTTTCTGAATTTTCTTCATGAAACGTTCTACCAGGTCAACCGCCATGTCATCAACGCGAGCGTCGTTGTTACCAAACTGCGGATATTCGCCTTCGATTTCGAAGTCGATAGCCAGACCATCTTCGTCACGAATTGGTTTAACTTTCGCATATTTGATTGCAGACAGGGAGTCAGCCGCAACGGACAGACCTGCGATACCACACGCCATGGTGCGAACGACGTCACGGTCATGCAGCGCCATCAGAGAGGCTTCGTAGCTGTACTTGTCGTGCATGTAGTGGATGACGTTCAGCGCAGTGACATACTGCTTAGCCAGCCAGTCCATGAAGTGATCCATGCGCTCCATCACTTCGTCGAAGTTCAGAAGGTCGCCTTTGATCGGTTCAGACTTAGGACCAACCTGCATTTTCAGTTTTTCGTCAACGCCGCCGTTGATTGCGTACAGCATGGTTTTCGCCAGGTTTGCACGCGCACCGAAGAACTGCATTTGCTTACCAACAACCATTGGGCTTACGCAGCACGCGATAGCGTAGTCGTCGTTGTTGAAGTCCGGACGCATCAGGTCATCGTTCTCGTATTGCAGAGAAGAGGTGTCGATGGACACTTTAGCGGCGAATTTCTTGAAGTTCAGTGGCAGTTTTTCAGACCACAGAACGGTGATGTTCGGCTCCGGAGAAGGACCCATGGTGTACAGGGTGTTCAGGAAGCGGAAGCTGTTTTTGGTTACCAGAGTACGGCCATCTACGCCCATACCGCCGATAGATTCGGTTGCCCAGATTGGGTCACCAGAGAACAGCTCATCATATTCTGGAGTACGCAGGAAGCGAACCATACGCAGTTTCATGACCAGGTGGTCAATCATTTCCTGAGCGTCTTGTTCGGTGATTTTGCCTGCTTTGATATCGCGTTCGATATACGCATCCAGGAAGGTGGATACGCGGCCGAAGGACATTGCTGCACCGTTCTGAGACTTAACCGCGGCCAGGTAGCCGAAGTAGGTCCACTGGATAGCTTCCTGAGCGTTGGTTGCAGGACCAGAGATATCACAGCCGTATTTAGCCGCCATCTCTTTGATCTGACCCAGCGCACGGTGCTGTTCAGCAATCTCTTCACGCAGACGGATAGTCGCTTCCAGGTTTACGCCGTTTTCCAGGTCAGACTGGAGAGAGACGAACTGCGCGTATTTGTCTTTCATCAGGAAGTCGATACCGTACAGCGCAACGCGACGGTAGTCACCGATGATACGGCCACGGCCATAGGCATCTGGCAGACCGGTCAGAACGCCAGATTTACGGCAGTTCAGAATGTCTTTGGTGTAAACATCGAATACACCCTGGTTATGGGTTTTACGGTATTCGGTGAAGATTTTTTTCAGCATTGGGTCCAGCTCGCGGTTATACGCTTTGCAGGAACCTTCAACCATTTTAATGCCACCGAACGGGATGATTGCGCGTTTCAGTGGTGCTTCAGTCTGGAGACCAACGATTTTCTCAAGGGCTTTGTTGATGTAGCCAGCATCGTGAGAAGTGATGGTAGAAGCAACGGAGGTGTCAAAATCAACTGGCGCGTGAGTGCGGTTTTCCAGTTTAACGCCTTCCATTACGCTGTCCCACAGCTTGGTGGTTGCATCAGTCGCACCAGCCAGGAAGGATTCGTCACCTTCATACGGGGTATAGTTTTTCTGAATGAAGTCACGGACGTTGACTTCATTCTGCCAGTCACCTTTCGTAAAACCTTCCCAGGCTGTGGCTAACTTTTCATTAAGCTCGGACATGTAACACCTACCTTCTTAAGTGGATTTTTTATTTACTGCCTGAGACAACCATTAATGATGATCGCCGCCACGCAGGTAAATGACCCAGTATGTCAACCCAACTAACAGACCCCCACCGATAATGTTCCCGATAGTGACGGGGATCAGGTTATCAGTAATGAAATTCATAATAGTCAGGTGTGAAAAACTTTCCGGGGTTGAACCAACAGCAGTCCAGAACTCCGGGCTTGCAAAGTTGCGGATAACAATCCCCATCGGGATCATGAACATATTCGCAATACTGTGCTCAAAGCCGCTGGCAACAAACATCGCAACCGGCAGAACCATAATCATGGCTTTATCCATCAGGCTACGACCAGAGTAGCTCATCCAGACCGCCAGGCAGACCATCAGGTTTGCAAGGATGCCGAGAGCAACGGCTTCGATAAATGTATGGTGCATTTTGTGGTCGGCGGTTTGCAGGACGTTAAGCCCCCAGCCGCCGTTGGCGGTCATGTACTCGCCAGAAAGCCACATCAACAGAACAAAGAGCAGACAGCCAATCAGGTTGCCAACGTAGACGTTGAGCCAGTTGCGCCCCAGTTGACCCCAGGTAATTCTTCCGCTGGCTTTTGCCACAACAATCAGCACCGTTGAGGTGAAGAGGTCGGCGCCGCAGATGACGCAGAGGATCAGGCCCAGTGAGAAGCAAATACCACCAATCAGTTTCGCTATGCCGAAAGGCATCCCGGCAGTGCCGGTGGTGGCTGTGATATAGAAGACGAAAGCGATGGAGATGAACACCCCAGCCGTAATGGCCAGAAAGAACGTCGTCATCGGATGTTTCGTTGCTTTGTAGACACCCGCTTCTTCGGCAACTTTCGCCATCGCAGCGGGGAGTAATAGATCAAAAGGGTTGTCAGCTTTCACACTAACTCTCTCTTTATTAAGTCGGCGACGAGATACTAACAAAGCATTATAGAAGAGAAATTGATATAGATCATATCTCGCCTGGCTTATAGGCCCGCAGTGTGTATGGTTTTACAGCAAAAGCGGAGTAAGTATTTGATTATCCGTATAAAAATAAATTTTAAAAGTTATGAAAAGAGTTGAATTTTTTCCTTCAGCCTCCCGTGGAACAGTTAATTAAAATGGAGTATTTATTAGAATTAGTAACAGTAAAGCCCAGGTAAGCGTTTTTATATTTACCCGTGGTTAACTTAATTATTACAATTAAACGTCATTGCGGAAAAATAAAAAAAGGGGCAATGAAATTGCCCCGTAATATAGCTCAGGCGATTGAATACGCCTACAGCCATTAATGTTATATGCGCTTATTTTGACCAGTAAGCGGCTTTAGCCTTCTGCAATTTTTCATACGCATTCAGCAGCGACTGATGCGCCGGGAAGGCTTTCAGATCGCTGTCAACCGCTTGTAGGCCATAGAACGGTTCTTCACCGCTCAGCGCAGCGCTGGCAGCTTCAACGGCATCTGCACCGTACATGCGGACGAAGGCGTTCAGATACTGCAATGGCTCGCGGTCGTCTTCCTGAGAAAGCAGGAGCAGCGTTTGCAGGCAACGGTAATAGTTAGTGCGCTCGGCGGAGAAGACGGACTGGTTAAACTCCATCGTCCACTCGGTCCAGGCCAAAGCCTGATCCAGATCGCCGCCCGCCAGCGCCAGCATCGCTTTTAGCTCGCCGATGCGCAGCGTGTACCAGCCGTTATCTTTTCCGGTTGCCAGACCCAGCAGTTCGCGTACGCGGGTGAAATCATCGTGTCCTTCTTCGTCCAGTTGGGCGATCAGGTTCAGATAATCTTCTTTATCCCACTCGCTGCCCGGCAGGGCCAGCAGGGTTTCACGCAGATGCGCGCCCATGCTGTTGTTCGCCAGCCACAGATCTTCTGCCGGATAGATGTCCGACATACCCGGCACAATAATACGGCACGCATAAACGCCGAGGTGTTCATAGTCGGCAATATAGACTTCCTGATCTTCCGCGTTGAAGATCGCCATCAGGGTGGCGAACTCTTCTTCCGTCGTACCGGCAAAGCTCCAGTCCACGAACGGATAGTCTGCGTCCTGTTTGAACATATCCCAGGAGATCAAACCGCTGGAGTCGATGAAGTGCGTTTCGAGGTTGGTGTGCTCGGCGACTTCTTCGTCATCAAAGGTTGGCGGGGTGAATACGTCGAGATCTTTCAGGCTACGACCTTGCAGCAGTTCGGTCACGGTACGCTCCAGCGCCACGCCGAAGTCCGGGTGCGCGCCGAAAGAGGCGAAGCAGGTGCCATTTGCCGGGTTAAACAGTACCACGCAGATAACCGGATATTTGCCGCCCAGAGAGCCGTCATAAGCAAAGATTGGGAAACCTTCTGCTTCCAGTTTGGCGATGGATTCCACCACGCCCGGGTAGCGCGCCAGCACGTCAGCCGGGATCTCCGGCAGGCTGATGGATTCAGCAATAATACGGTTTTTGATGTGACGCTCGAAAACTTCAGACAACCCCTGTACACGCGCTTCGTTACGGGTGTTACCGGCAGACATACCGTTAGACACATACAGATTGCCAACGATGTTCATTGGAATGTAAACGGTCTGCTCGTCAGACTGACGGGTGAACGGCAGGGCGCAGATACCACGATCCTCATTGCCGGATTGCAGGTCGATCAGCATGCTGGCGGTCAGTTCGTTTTCCGGATCGTAGAACGCGCGCAGGCGGGCATCAAGAATGCCTTCCGGCAGTTCGTCGTCTTCGGGTAGCGGGAACCATTTTTCGTTCGGGTAGTGAACGAACGGGCCGTTGGCAATCGTTTCACCCAGCCAGAAGTCGGCGAAGAAATAGTTGGTGGACAGACGCTCAAAATACTCACCCAGCGCAGAGGCCAGTGCCGCTTTTTTGGTCGCGCCTTTGCCGTTGGTAAAGCACAGCGCACAGTCTTTGTCGCGAATATGCACGGACCAGACGTGAGGCACCGGATTCAGCCAGGAGGCTTCTTCGATATTAAAGCCCAGGTCGGTCAGTTTCTGCTGGAAGCGAGCGATGGAATCTTCCAGAGCGGCGTCTTTGCCGGGGATAAACGTTTGAGTCATGGCGTTCACTTTTATCGTACGTAAAGCGCGCAATGATACGGGTTTTGCGTGACGGGTGCTATCTCCGGCGAAAATAAATGGCTGGGCTATGCTTATAAGCAGTAACCTACTGTTAAGGCATAAAAAAATGAAAGCATTTGATCTCCAGCGGATGGCGTTTGATAAAGTCCCACCTGAGTTTTTAGGCGAAGTGGCGTTGCGTAGCCTGTACACCTTTGTACTCGTCTTCCTGTTTCTGAAAATCACCGGACGTCGCGGCGTGCGGCAGATGTCACTGTTTGAAGTGCTTATTATCCTGACGCTGGGTTCGGCGGCAGGGGACGTTGCCTTTTATGACGATGTGCCGATGGTGCCGGTTTTTATCGTCTTCGTGACGCTTGCGCTGCTGTACCGGCTGGTCATGTGGCTGATGTCGAAAAGTGAAAAACTGGAAGATCTGTTCGAAGGAAAACCGGTGGTGATTGTCGAAGATGGTCAACTTGCCTGGGAGAATGTGCAAAGCGCCAATATGACGGAGTTTGAGTTCTTTATGGAGCTACGTATAAGCAGCGTTGAACAGCTGGGGCAGGTGCGTCTGGCGATTATGGAAACGAACGGTCAAATCAGCGTTTATTACTATCCTGACGATGAGGTCAAGCCCGGCCTGTGCATACTGCCGGATATGCTTATCGAGCGATACAAAACCGTCCCTGATGCGGGCCAGTATGCCTGCATAAAATGCAGCCATGTGGTGGTCATGCAGGCGGGCGATCATCAATTATGCCCTCGCTGTACAAATCCAGAATGGACGAAGGTTAGCCGGGCTAAACGCATTACCTGACAGCGATTTTGTCGGTTTTGCGACAACGGTACGGCAGATTGTTTTGTGTGACGAGGGGCACATTTCTTCGGGCATAAGTTTTAGACATTGCGGCGCGTGTCACTGAATGATAAAACCGATATCCACAGTTATAACTTATGGCTTTTAGCGTGGTGAGGGGAAATGGCTCAAGTCTTTAATTTCAGTTCAGGTCCGGCAATGTTACCGGCAGACGTGCTCAAACAGGCTCAACAGGAGCTGTGTGACTGGAACGGTCTGGGTACGTCGGTGATGGAAGTTAGCCACCGGGGTAAAGCGTTTATTCAGGTGGCGGAAGAGGCAGAAAAGGATTTTCGCGATCTGCTGAACATTCCCTCGAACTACAAAGTATTGTTCTGTCACGGCGGTGGACGCGGTCAGTTTGCGGGTATTCCGCTCAATCTGCTGGGCGACAAATCCACCGCTGATTACGTTGATGCCGGCTACTGGGCGGCCAGTGCGGTAAAAGAAGCGCACAAATATTGCACGCCGAACGTTATCGATGCCAAAGTGACCGTTGACGGTATGCGCGCCGTGAAGCCGATGAGTGAGTGGCAGCTTTCTGACAACGCCGCGTATCTTCATTACTGCCCGAACGAAACCATCGACGGTATCGCTATTCACGAAGAGCCAGACTTTGGCGAAAATGTCATTGTGACGGCGGACTTCTCCTCCACCATTCTGTCCACGCCGCTGGACGTCAGCCGCTACGGCGTCATCTACGCGGGTGCCCAGAAAAACATCGGTCCTGCGGGTCTGACTATCGTTATCGTGCGTGAAGACCTGCTGGGGAAAGCCCATAAGTCTTGCCCGTCAATTCTGGATTACACCGTCCTGAACGACAACGATTCCATGTTCAACACTCCACCAACGTTCGCCTGGTATCTCTCCGGCCTGGTCTTCAAATGGCTGAAGCAAAAAGGCGGCGTGGCGCAGATGGACAAGATCAATCAGCAAAAAGCTGAACTGCTGTACGGCGTGATCGACAAGAGCGATTTCTACCGTAACGATGTCGCCAAAACTAACCGTTCGCGCATGAACGTGCCGTTCCAGCTGGCGGACAACAACCTGGATAACGTGTTCCTGGAAGAGTCCTTCGCGGCGGGTCTGCATGCGCTGAAAGGTCACCGTGTGGTAGGCGGTATGCGTGCCTCTATCTATAACGCGATGCCGCTGGAAGGCGTTAAAGCCCTGACTGATTTCATGATCGACTTCGAACGTCGTCACGGTTAATTGGCTGTTTTTCACCCCCGCAGCGTTCCTGCGGGGTTTTTATTATGTTGAGTTGAGAGTTAAGTTTCATGGAATCCCTGACGTTACAACCTATCGCGCGGGTAGATGGCACCATTAATCTGCCTGGTTCAAAAAGTGTCTCGAACCGCGCTCTGCTGCTGGCAGCTCTGGCAAACGGCACCACCGTCCTTTCCAACCTGCTGGACAGCGATGACGTGCGCCATATGCTCAATGCACTGAAAGCGTTGGGCGTTCAGTACGCGCTGTCAGACGATCGTACCCGTTGTGAAGTCACCGGTAACGGCGGCGCATTACATTCCGCTGAAGCGCTGGAGCTTTTCCTGGGTAACGCCGGTACGGCGATGCGTCCTCTGGCCGCTGCGCTGTGTCTTGGGAGCAACGATATTGTGCTGACCGGCGAGCCGCGCATGAAAGAGCGTCCGATCGGCCACCTGGTCGATGCCCTGCGTCAGGGCGGCGCGCAGATTGATTATCTTGAGCAAGAAAATTACCCGCCACTGCGTCTGCGCGGTGGTTTCACTGGCGGTAACGTTGAGGTTGACGGTAGCGTCTCCAGCCAGTTCCTGACGGCACTGCTGATGACCGCACCGCTGGCACCGCAGGATACGGTGATCGCGATTAAAGGCGATCTGGTTTCTAAACCGTACATTGATATCACGCTGCACCTGATGAAAACCTTTGGTGTTGAGGTGGAAAACCAGTCATACCAACGCTTCGTGGTTCGCGGAGGCCAACAGTATCAGTCTCCGGGTCACTACCTGGTTGAAGGCGATGCTTCATCCGCGTCCTACTTCCTGGCCGCGGGTGCGATTAAAGGCGGTACGGTAAAAGTGACGGGTATTGGTCGCAACAGCGTGCAGGGCGACATTCGTTTTGCCGACGTGCTGGAAAAAATGGGCGCGGTTGTGACCTGGGGCGATGACTTCATCTCCTGTACGCACGGTGAGCTGAACGCCATCGACATGGACATGAACCATATTCCTGACGCGGCAATGACCATCGCCACCGCTGCGCTGTTTGCGAAAGGCACCACCACGCTGCGTAACATCTATAACTGGCGCGTAAAAGAGACTGACCGCCTGTTCGCAATGGCAACCGAGCTGCGTAAAGTGGGGGCGGTGGTAGAAGAGGGCGAAGACTACATTCGCGTCACGCCGCCGGCAAAACTGCAATTTGCAGAAATTGGCACCTACAACGATCACCGCATGGCGATGTGTTTCTCGCTGGTGGCGCTGTCAGATACGCCAGTCACCATCCTTGACCCGAAGTGCACGGCGAAAACCTTCCCGGACTACTTCGAACAGCTGGCGCGCATTAGCACCCTGGCCTGACGATCGTATGCCGCATCTCCTGATGCGGCATTTCCTTACGCTTTCTGACAGTCATCCTCTTTCATTTCTTCTACACTCTGCTTCAATCATTCCGTAATTTGCACGCAAAGGTAACAGTTGCGCACGTTGGCGCGTATAATGCGCGGCGTTCATGTAAACGGTATGCCTTAATTAAGGAGAAAAAGATGACGGCAATTGCCCCGGTAATCACCATTGATGGGCCAAGTGGCGCAGGGAAAGGTACTCTGTGCAAAGCGATGGCGGAAGCATTGCAATGGCATCTTTTAGATTCGGGAGCAATCTATCGCGTGCTGGCGCTGGCTGCGCTGCATCATCATGTAGATGTTGCGTCTGAAGAAGCGCTGGTACCGCTGGCTGCACATCTGGATGTGCGCTTTGTCTCTACTGATGGCAACCTTGAAGTGATCCTGGAAGGGGAAGATGTCAGCGGTGAAATCCGTACGCAGGAAGTGGCCAATGCGGCCTCTCAGGTGGCGGCTTTCCCACGCGTTCGTGAAGCGCTGTTACGTCGCCAGCGCGGTTTCCGCGAAGCGCCGGGGCTGATCGCCGACGGCCGCGACATGGGAACCGTGGTATTCCCTGATGCGCCAGTGAAAATTTTCCTTGACGCCTCTTCGGAAGAACGTGCTCAACGCCGCATGCTTCAGTTGCAGGAAAAGGGGTTTAGTGTTAACTTTGATCGCCTTTTATCCGAGATAAAAGAGCGCGATGACCGCGATCGTAACCGCGCCGTCGCACCACTTGTTCCCGCGCAAGACGCATTAGTGCTGGATTCAACCAGTTTAACTATTGAGCAAGTGATTGAAAAAGCGCTACAATATGCGCGCCAAAAACTGGCACTCGCGTAATCGCGACCGATTTAGCAGTACCCCCGCTGCAATGGATTGACGGCGGGTATGTGAAACAACCCCATCCGGCACGGAGCCAGGTGGACGTTAATATTAACCTGAAGATTAAACATGACTGAATCTTTTGCTCAACTGTTTGAAGAATCCTTAAAAGAAATCGAAACCCGTCCGGGTTCCATCGTTCGCGGTGTTGTTGTTGCTATCGACAAAGACGTAGTACTGGTTGACGCCGGTCTGAAATCTGAGTCCGCCATCCCGGCTGAGCAGTTCAAAAACGCCCAGGGCGAGCTGGAAATCCAGGTAGGTGACGAAGTTGACGTTGCTCTGGACGCAGTAGAAGACGGCTTCGGCGAAACCCTGCTGTCTCGTGAGAAAGCTAAACGTCACGAAGCATGGATCACGCTGGAAAAAGCTTACGAAGAAGCTGAAACTGTGGTCGGTGTTATCAACGGCAAAGTTAAAGGTGGCTTCACTGTTGAGCTGAATGGTATTCGTGCGTTCCTGCCAGGTTCTCTGGTAGACGTTCGTCCAGTCCGTGACACCCTGCACCTCGAAGGCAAAGAGCTTGAGTTCAAAGTAATCAAGCTGGACCAGAAGCGTAACAACGTTGTTGTTTCCCGTCGTGCCGTTATCGAATCCGAAAACAGCGCAGAACGCGATCAGCTCCTGGAAAACCTGCAGGAAGGCATGGAAGTCAAAGGTATCGTTAAGAACCTCACTGACTACGGCGCATTCGTTGACCTGGGCGGCGTTGATGGCCTGCTGCACATCACCGACATGGCGTGGAAACGCGTTAAGCACCCAAGCGAAATCGTGAACGTGGGCGACGAAATCACTGTTAAAGTGCTGAAGTTCGACCGCGAGCGTACTCGTGTATCCCTCGGCCTGAAACAGCTGGGCGAAGATCCATGGGTAGCTATCGCTAAGCGTTACCCAGAAGGTACTAAACTGACTGGTCGCGTTACCAACCTGACCGACTACGGCTGCTTCGTTGAAATCGAAGAAGGCGTTGAAGGCCTGGTGCACGTTTCCGAAATGGACTGGACCAACAAAAACATCCACCCATCCAAAGTTGTTAACGTTGGTGATGTAGTGGAAGTGATGGTTCTGGATATCGACGAAGAACGTCGTCGTATCTCCCTGGGCCTGAAGCAGTGCAAAAACAACCCATGGCAGCAGTTCGCGGAAACCCACAACAAGGGCGACCGTGTTGAAGGTAAAATCAAGTCTATCACTGACTTCGGTATCTTCATCGGCCTGGACGGCGGCATCGATGGCCTGGTTCACCTGTCTGACATCTCCTGGAACGTTGCAGGCGAAGAAGCAGTTCGTGAATACAAAAAAGGCGACGAAATCGCAGCAGTTGTTCTGCAGGTTGACGCAGAGCGTGAACGTATCTCCCTGGGCGTTAAACAGCTCGCAGAAGATCCGTTCAACAACTGGGTTGCACTGAACAAGAAAGGCGCAATCGTAAACGGTAAAGTGACTGCTGTTGACGCTAAAGGCGCAACCGTAGAACTGGCTGACGGCGTTGAAGGTTACCTGCGCGCTTCCGAAGCTTCACGTGACCGCGTTGAAGATGCAACTCTGGTTCTGAGCGTTGGTGACGACGTTGAAGCTAAGTTCACCGGTGTTGACCGTAAGAACCGTGCAATCAGCCTGTCTGTTCGTGCTAAAGACGAAGCTGATGAGAAAGATGCAATCGCAACTGTGAACAAACAGGAAGATGCAAACTTCTCTAACAACGCAATGGCTGAAGCTTTCAAAGCAGCTAAAGGCGAGTAAGTTCAGGTTCGCACCATCATTTGAGCTGTAACGCATTTACAGCGCGAAGGATGGAGAGCAGACTTGACAGATTGCAGGATTCGTCCTGTAATCAATAACAAAGGGCGGCTACGGCCGCCCTTGTTTAATAAGCTGTTCAGCTAATGGGTTTGAAAGGAACCGGAGGAATCATGACCAAGTCAGAATTGATTGAAAGACTTGCCAGTCAGCAACCGCATATCCCTGCCAAGGCTGTGGAAGATGCCGTTAAAGAGATGCTGGAGCATATGGCTACCACTCTTGCCCAGGGCGAGCGCATTGAAATCCGCGGTTTCGGTAGTTTTTCCCTGCACTATCGTGCACCACGTACCGGGCGTAACCCGAAGACTGGCGATAAAGTGGAGCTGGAAGGAAAGTATGTTCCGCACTTTAAGCCGGGTAAAGAACTGCGCGATCGCGCCAATATTTACGGTAACTGAGTTTAATCATCAGGGTTAAACTGAGTTTAAAGAAAGCACCTTAGGGTGCTTTTTTTGTATCCCGCCCCTGCATTTCTGAATACGCGCCGCATTCTCATTTTCTCCTTGCTGTAAACGCTTAAAAACGTTGCAGCGCCCGCTGTAAATCACGCCTTTTCTGTCTGACGACGCATCACTCCCGCCGCATAATCGCCTGAAATATGGAGGTGAAGATGGGGATCCACGTTATCAGTATGTGCGCCATTCTGGCCATAATCCCGCTCTATTGGTTACCCGTTTTGCCAGATTTGCATATTGTCTGGTTGCTGATTGCCGCAGGAATTGCGTTATCCGTACAGCAGAGAAAATGGCTCAGGTTTTCAGGCCTCGCATTGCTTTTTATGTGCTGGGGGATCCTGGCCGCTCAGGAAAGCGTGTGGCCGATGAACCATTTAACGAAAGCACCGCAGCAGGCCGAGGTGGTCATTACCGCAACGGACGGCGCAACGATGCATCAGGGAAGGATTATCAGCCTCAATGGAGAACGTGTATGGGCTGCCATGGGCGTGTCACTCTACGGCAACTACCTGCCTCAAAATGTCTGCGTGGGTCAACGCTGGGCGATGACCCTGCGGCTCAGGGCGGTACACGGAGAACTCAACGATGGCGGCTATGATTCGCAGAAAAACGCCTTTGCCCGACACCAGACGCTGAGCGGACGGTTTACCCATGCGGAGATTGTCGACGCACGCTGTAGCCTGCGTTCGCAATACCTGACATCACTACAGAATACGCTTTCAGCATATCAGTGGGGGCCCGTGATCCTGGGGCTGGGGATGGGGGAGCGGTTGTCGGTCTCGCGGGAGATAAAAAACCTGATGCGTGAGACCGGAACGATGCATCTGATGGCAATCTCGGGATTGCATATTGCGCTGGCCGCTTCTGCTGTCTGGCTACTGGCTCGGGGCATCCAGTTTTTCCTGCCGGGCCGCTGGATTATCTGGCAAGTGCCCTTACTGGCAGGTCTGCTTTTTGCCGCGTTTTACGCATGGCTAACGGGATTGCAGCCGCCCGCGCTGCGTACGGTTATGGCGCTTGTGGTACTGGCTGCATTAAAAATGAGTGGTCGCCAGTGGTCGCCCTGGCAGGTATGGCTTACCTGCGTGGCGGCGATCCTGTTTTTCGATCCGCTGGCGGTACTGTCACAAAGCCTGGCGTTATCCGCGTTTGCGGTCGCCGCGCTTATTTTTTGGTATCAGTGGTTGCCTCTCCCGCACTGGCAACGTGGCCGGTGCCTGCGGCCGCTGGTTACGCTGTTGTATTTGCAGGTTGGAATGCTGCTGCTTCTGTTGCCGCTTCAGGTACTGATTTTCCATGGTTTCAGTCTCTCCTCGCTGGTGGCGAATCTGTTTGCTGTTCCTCTGGTAACGTTTATCTCAGTTCCACTGATCCTGCTCGGCATGTTTCTGCATCTGTTTCCGGTGGCGACGCTGGAAAGTATCGTCTGGCTGGCTGCCGATAAGTCTCTGGCAGGACTTTTCTGGCTATTGATGCGTTTACCGAATGGCTGGCAGGACGTGGATGAACGCTGGCAATACCTGACGTTACTGCCATGGCTGCTGATCATTGGCTGGCGATTCAGGGCCTTCAGCGCAGTACCCGCAGTCTGTCTGGCAGGCAGCGTGGTGATGGCATTTCCCCTCTGGCACAGGATTAAAACTGACAGCTGGTCCCTGCATATGCTGGATGTAGGGCAAGGGCTGGCGATGGTCATTGAGCGTCACGGGAAGGCCATTCTGTATGACACCGGGCTGGCATGGCCCGGTGGGGACAGCGCGCAGCAGCTGATTATCCCCTGGCTACGCTGGCATCATCTGAGGCCGGAAGGGGTGATCCTGAGCCATGAACATCTCGACCACGCGGGGGGACTGGCATCGCTAAAAGCTGCCTGGCCTGCAATGTGGATCAGAAGCCCCTTAGCCTGGGCCGGACATCTTCCATGCTTTCGTGGACAGCGATGGCAGTGGCATGGGTTAACGTTCTCCGTGCATTGGCCACCCGAAAACACCCCGGCGAAAGGTAACAACCGCTCCTGCGTGGTAAAAATCGATGACGGCGAACAGAGCGTTTTACTGACCGGAGATATTGAAGCGCAGGCAGAACTGGCAATGTTGAGCCACCGCTGGCGTCAACTTGCGGCTACACTGATTCAGGTGCCGCATCATGGGAGTAACACGTCATCTTCAACACCGCTGCTACAGCGCGTGGAGGGGCAGGTTTCGCTGGCCTCGATGGCCCGCTATAACGCGTGGCGTTTCCCTTCCATCAAAGTAGTCAGGCGCTATCGAACTGAGGGATATCTCTGGCTTGATACCCCGCAGTCCGGACAGATAACTGTGACGTTTTCGCACCAAAGTCGGCAAATTCGCCGCTTACGTGAACACTATTTACCGCGTTGGTATCATCAGTGGTTTGGCGCGCCCGTAGATAACGGGTAGAATATGCGGCTATTTCAACAAATGCTGGTTTTTTGAATGCATAACGACAAAGATCTCTCCACGTGGCAAACGTTCCGCCGGCTCTGGCCGATGATTGCACCTTTCAAAGCAGGCTTGATCGTGGCGGGCGTAGCGTTAATCCTCAACGCAGCCAGCGATACGTTTATGTTATCGCTTCTCAAACCGTTACTGGATGACGGTTTTGGTAAAACGGATCGTTCAGTGCTGCTATGGATGCCGCTGGTGGTTATTGGGCTGATGATCTTACGCGGAATCTCCAGCTATGTATCCAGCTACTGCATCTCCTGGGTATCCGGTAAAGTGGTGATGACCATGCGCCGTCGGTTATTCAGCCATATGATGGGGATGCCAGTCTCATTCTTTGACAAACAGTCAACCGGTACCCTGCTGTCGCGTATTACCTACGATTCAGAGCAGGTGGCGTCGTCCTCTTCCAGCGCACTGATTACCGTTGTGCGTGAAGGCGCATCCATCATCGGTCTTTTTGCGATGATGTTCTATTACAGCTGGCAACTGTCGCTGATCCTTATTGTGCTGGCGCCGATTGTCTCCATCGCGATCCGCGTGGTATCAAAGCGTTTTCGCAACATCAGTAAAAATATGCAGAATACGATGGGGCAGGTGACTACCAGCGCCGAGCAGATGCTGAAAGGCCATAAGGAAGTGTTGATCTTCGGCGGTCAGGAAGTCGAAACCAAACGCTTTGACAAGGTCAGCAACAAAATGCGCCTGCAAGGGATGAAAATGGTATCGGCCTCGTCGATTTCCGATCCGATCATTCAGCTGATTGCCTCTTTGGCCCTGGCCTTCGTCCTGTATGCAGCAAGCTTCCCGAGCGTCATGGAAACCCTGACTGCGGGTACCATTACCGTGGTGTTCTCATCCATGATTGCGCTGATGCGTCCGCTGAAATCGCTGACTAACGTCAACGCCCAGTTCCAGCGCGGGATGGCAGCCTGTCAGACGCTGTTCAGCATCCTCGATTCCGAACAAGAAAAAGATGAAGGTACACGCGTGATAGAGCGCGCTAAAGGTGACCTGGAATTCCGCAACGTGACCTTTACCTATCCAGGCCGTGAAGTGCCGGCGCTGCGTGATATCAGCCTGTCCATCCCGGCGGGTAAGACCGTTGCACTGGTCGGTCGTTCCGGTTCGGGCAAGTCGACTATTGCCAGCCTGATTACCCGTTTCTACGATATCGACCAGGGCGAAATCCTGCTTGATGGTCACGACCTGCGGGAATATACCCTACAGTCGTTGCGTAACCAGGTCGCTCTGGTTTCGCAGAACGTGCATCTGTTCAACGATACGGTGGCGAACAACATTGCGTATGCCCGTACCGAAGAGTACAGCCGTGAAGAGATCGAGAATGCGGCGCGTATGGCCTATGCGATGGACTTCATTAACAAAATGGATAACGGTCTGGATACGATCATTGGCGAAAACGGGGTGCTGCTCTCCGGTGGTCAGCGTCAACGTATCGCGATTGCCCGAGCGCTGCTGCGCAACAGCCCGATTCTGATCCTCGATGAAGCAACGTCCGCACTGGATACGGAATCTGAACGCGCTATCCAGTCGGCTCTGGATGAATTACAGAAAAACCGTACCTCGCTGGTTATCGCGCACCGTCTGTCGACCATCGAACAGGCTGACGAAATCGTGGTGGTGGAAGACGGCGTTATCGTTGAACGCGGCAGCCATGCGGACCTGCTGGAACAACGTGGTGTATACGCGCAGCTTCATAAAATGCAGTTCGGTCAATGATTGCACGCATCTGGTCGGGTGAATCCCCTCTGTGGGTGCTGCTTCTCCCGCTCTCCTGGCTGTATGGCCTGGTGAGCGGTGCTATTCGTCTGCTTTATCGCCTCGGGATCAAGCGCGCCTGGCGCGCACCGGTACCGGTCGTGGTGGTCGGCAACCTGACGGCGGGTGGAAACGGCAAAACGCCGGTGGTGATCTGGCTGGTAGAACAGCTTCAGAAGCGCGGTATCCGCCCGGGAGTTGTCTCACGCGGTTACGGTGGTAAAGCGGCGCAGTATCCACTGGTGCTGAGCCCAGCTACGACAACCGCTGAAGCCGGTGATGAGCCGGTACTGATTTACCAACGTACTGGCGCGCCGGTTGCGGTATCGCCGGTGCGCAGTGATGCCGTAAAGGCACTGCTTGCAGAGCATGACGTACAAATCATAATTACCGATGATGGTTTGCAGCATTACGCGCTGGCGCGTGACAAAGAGATCGTGGTTATTGACGGCGTGCGGCGTTTTGGCAACGGCTGGTGGCTGCCAGCCGGTCCAATGCGTGAGCGTGCGTCGCGCCTGAAGAGCGTCGATGCCGTGATTGTAAACGGTGGTGAAGCCAGAGCGGGTGAGATCCCGATGCATCTTCGTCCCGGAAAGGCAGTGAATATGCTGACCGGCGAGCGTAAAGACGTCGCGTTACTGGATCATCTGATTGCGATGGCCGGGATTGGTCATCCGCCGCGTTTCTTCGCGACGCTGGAGCAGTGCGGCGCGCGGCTGGAGAAACGGGTACCGCTGGCCGATCACCAGGCGCTGGTTGCCGAAGAGATTGAGAGGCTGGCCGCAACGGGCCAGACGCTGATCATGACGGAAAAAGACGCGGTAAAATGCCGGGCCTTTGCGAAAGAAAACTGGTGGTATCTGCCGGTTGATGCTGAACTCAGCGGCGAACAGCCGGAACATTTGCTCAAGGAACTGCTCGCGTTAGTGCAGTAACTTCTACGCGGTTCCGGTGGCGCTTTGACTGACAGGAAAACGCATGTCTCTACCGCAACTCTCACTTGCAGCCGCACGCAACCTGCATCTTGCCGCCCAGGGGCTTCTGAAAAAGCCCCGCCGCCGCGCGCAGCCAGCGGATATCCTCTCTACCGTGCAACGCATGTCGTTGCTGCAAATCGACACCATTAACATCGTGGCGCGTAGCCCGTATCTGGTCCTGTTTAGCCGCCTGGGAAACTATCCTCCGCAGTGGCTGGATAATGCGCTAAGTCAGGGCGAACTGATGGAATACTGGGCGCATGAAGCCTGTTTTCTCCCGCGCAGCGATTTTGCACTGGTGCGTCACCGAATGCTCGCCCCGGACAAAATGGGCTGGAAATACCGCAAGGAGTGGATGGCGGAACACGCGGATGAAATAGAACAACTGATTGCCCATATTCAGGAAAACGGTCCGGTACGCTCTGCGGATTTTGAACACCCGCGAAAAGGCGCAAGCGGATGGTGGGAGTGGAAACCGCACAAACGCCATCTTGAAGGGCTGTTTACGTCGGGCAAAGTGATGGTGGTCGAGCGCCGCAACTTTCAGCGCGTCTATGACCTCACGCACCGCGTTATGCCTCACTGGGACGATACGCGTGACCTGCTGTCTCAGGACGCAGCCGAAGCCATCATGCTCGGGAACAGCGCCCGCAGCCTGGGCATATTCCGCCCACAGTGGCTGGCGGATTATTATCGCCTGCGTCAGCCGCAGCTAAAACCGCTGCTGGAAACGTGGCAGCGTGAACAGCGCGTGATGCCGGTCTCGGTTGAGTCGTTAGGTGAAATGTGGCTGCATGCGGATTTGTTCCCTCTGCTGGCGCAGGCGCAAGAGGGCAAACTCCAGGCGACCCACAGTGCCGTACTCTCGCCGTTCGACCCCGTTGTCTGGGATAGAAAGCGGGCCGAACAGCTGTTTGATTTCAGCTACCGTCTGGAATGCTACACCCCGGCGCAAAAACGTCAGTACGGTTATTTTGTTTTGCCGTTGCTTCATAAAGGGCAGCTTGTCGGGCGCATGGACGCTAAAATGCACCGTAAAACCGGCACGCTTGAAATTATCGCGCTCTGGCTGGAAGAGGGCATAAAAGTCACGGCTGGCCTGGAAAAAGGGCTAACGTCTGCGCTCAGTGAATTTGCGCGCTGGCAGGGGGCGTATGAAATTGTACTCGGTCGCGTGCCTGCGGGGCTGTTTACGACCTGTCGAGGTGGCTGGGAAACAGGCACTCCCTGAAAAAAGAATGTGGTAAGCTTTAGCAATTACCCATACGGAGGAACTATGGATCACCGTTTACTTGAAATTATTGCCTGCCCGGTGTGCAACGGCAAACTGTATTACAGCCAGGATAAACAAGAGCTGATTTGCAAACTGGACAGCCTGGCGTTCCCGCTGCGTGACGGTATTCCGGTCCTGCTGGAAAATGAAGCCCGTTCTCTGGTGGCAGAAGAGATCAAACCATGAGTTTTGTTGTCATTATCCCTGCGCGTTATGCTTCAACGCGCCTGCCAGGTAAACCGCTGGTGGATATCAACGGTAAACCGATGATTGTGCATGTCCTTGAACGGGCACGCGAATCGGGCGCCGGACGCGTCATCGTCGCCACCGATCACCCGGATGTCGCGCGAGCGGTTGAGGCCGCGGGTGGGGAAGTGTGCATGACCCGTGCCGACCACCAGTCAGGCACCGAGCGCCTGGCGGAAGTCGTCGAAAAATGCGGTTTCAGTGACGAGACGGTGATTGTGAACGTGCAGGGCGATGAGCCGATGATCCCGGCGGCTATTATCCGTCAGGTGGCCGACAACCTGGCCCAGCGTAAGGTTGGCATGGCGACCCTCGCGGTGCCGATTCACCACGCTGAAGAGGCGTTCAATCCGAATGCGGTGAAAGTGGTCATGGACGCAGAGGGCTACGCGCTCTATTTCTCCCGCGCCACCATTCCGTGGGATCGCGATCGTTTCGCGCAATCGAAAGAGACGATCGGCGAAACCTTCCTGCGCCACATCGGTATTTACGGCTACCGCGCCGGCTTTATTCGTCGCTATGTCGCCTGGGCACCAAGCCCGCTTGAGCATATCGAAATGCTCGAACAGCTTCGCGTGCTGTGGTACGGCGAGAAAATTCACGTTGCGGTTGCCCAGGAAGTCCCTGGCACCGGCGTGGATACGCCTGAAGATCTCGATCGCGTACGCGTCGAATTGCGTTAATTCGCTGCCATCCCCTCGTTCTGGGGGGATGTTCTCTTCCTTTTCTTTTTCATTATTGATCTCGACCGGGTGACATCCGGGGTTCGCGCGCTCATTATAAAAGCAGTAGTCTTAATGGGGGTAATCTCATATGGAACAGCTGCGTGCTGAACTCAGCCATCTCCTTGGCGAAAAGCTAAGCCGGGTGGAATGCGTGAATGAAAAGGCCGATACCGCACTCTGGTCGTTGTACGACAGTCAGGGAAACCCCATGCCGCTGATGGCCAGAAGTTTTACCTCGCCGGGCGTCGCCAGACAGCTGGCCTGGAAAATGTCGATGCTGGCGCGGGAAGGGACTGTCCGTATGCCGACGGTCTACGGCGTGATGACCCATGAGGAGCATCCCGGCCCGGATGTTCTGCTTATTGAACGTTTACGCGGGGTTTCTGTTGAAGCCCCGACGCGTACACCGGAGCGCTGGGAACAGCTGAAAGATCAGATTGTCGAGGCTCTGCTTGCCTGGCATCGGCAGGACAGCCGGGGTCTTGTTGGCGCGGTAGACAGCACCCAGGAAAACCTGTGGCCGCTGTGGTATCGCCAGCGTGTTGAAGTGCTGTGGGGCACGCTGAACCAGTTCAACAACACCGGTTTAACGATGCAGGACAAACGTATTCTGTTCCGCACCCGGGAGTGTCTGCCGACGCTGTTTGAGGGCTTTAACGACAACTGCGTGCTGGTTCACGGCAACTTCACGCTGCGCAGTATGCTTAAAGACTCGCGCAGCGATCAGCTTCTGGCAATGGTCGGGCCGGGGATCATGCTCTGGGCGCCGCGCGAGTACGAACTGTTCAGGCTGAGCGAGGGCGGGGCGGCGGAAGATTTGCTCTGGCACTATCTTCAGCGCGCCCCCGTTGCGGAGGCCTTTCTCTGGCGACGCTGGCTCTATCTTCTCTGGGATGAGGTGGCGCAACTGGTCAACACCGGGCGCTTTAATCGGGCCAGTTTCGATCTGGCCGCAAAATCACTCCTGCCCTGGCTTGCCTGACGAACCCTTAAGCCACTGCCACAGGCGGCCAAGCGTCTCGTAACCGACGCGGTCGCTGTGCATCAGCCATACCGGGGACGGGATTATCCGTTCCCACGGGTTGAGCGGGGCGTCAATGGCCAGCTGGTTTGCCGGAGCAGGAAGCGGATGCAGGCCCTGATTCTCAAAGAAAATCATTGCGCGCGGCAGGTGAGAAGCAGAGGTCACCAGCAGGAACGGCACATCACCGATGGCTTGTTTCACCGCAGCAGCTTCTTCTTCGGTATCTTTTGGGCTATCCAGCGTGATGATGGCGGAACGTGGTACGCCAAGCGATTCAGCCACTCTTGCCCCTGCTTCAGCGGTACTTACCGGGTTGGTTTTTGCCGCAGCGCCCGTGAAGATCATCTTCGATCCCGGATTGGCCAGCCACAGGCGGATCCCCTCGTTCAGACGCGGCAGACTGTTGTTGATCAGGTTCGAGCTGGGCGCCCAGTTCGGATCCCAGGTATACCCGCCGCCCAGCACCACGATATAGCCCACCTTCTGTTTTCCCTGCCATGTAGGGTAGGTGTTTTCAATCGGGCGTAACAAACCGTCAGCGACCGGTTGCAGGCTGAGTAATAGCAGCGCCAGCCAGCCCACGGTGACGAGGGATTTACCGCTTTTCTGAAAGCGGCTAAACCATATCAATGCCAGCCCCAGCGCGATGAGAAGCAACAGCAGGGGAAGGGGAAGCATCATGCCTCCGATATATTTTTTTAGGGTAAAAAGCATCCTTTTTGGTTCCTTTTTTAACCATACAGCAGGCGATTGCCCGTGATATTACACCAGAGTGGTTCATTCTCCGCGCGGGTGTGACAAAATAGCGGTTTTGCAGTGAGTGGAACCCTCCCAATGCGGGATCGCAATTTTGATGACATCGCGGAAAAGTTTTCGCGCAACATTTATGGCACCACCAAAGGTCAGCTTCGTCAGACGATCCTCTGGCAGGATCTGGATAAGCTGCTGGCTGAATTTGGTGACCGACCGTTGCGCGTACTGGATGCCGGCGGTGGGGAAGGGCAGACTGCAATTCTGATGGCGCAGCGGGGACATCACGTCACGCTTTGCGATCTTTCTGCCGAGATGGTTGCGCGCGCCGGGCGAGCGGCAGAAGAGAAAGGTGTGAGCGACAACATGCATTTTATACATTGCGCCGCTCAGGACATTCCGCAGCATTTGGAAACGCAGGTTGATCTGATATTGTTTCATGCTGTGCTCGAATGGGTCGCCGAACCACAAGCGATGTTAAAAACGCTGTGGTCGATGTTGCGCCCGGGCGGTGCGTTATCGCTGATGTTTTACAATGCCAACGGCCTGCTGATGCGAAACGTGCTGGTCGGCAATTTTGGCTATGTACAGCAGGGCATGTATAAAAAGAAACGACGCACGCTTTCACCGGATTTCCCCCGTGAACCGCAGCAGGTCTATGGCTGGCTGGAGGAGATCGGTTGGGAAATTACCGGCAAAACCGGCGTGAGGGTGTTTCATGATTATCTGCGTGATAAACAAAAACAGGATGACTGTTTAGACGCCTTAACAGAAATAGAGACGCGGTACTGCCGCCAGGAGCCTTATCTGAGCCTTGGCCGCTATATCCACGTCACCGCGCGCAAGCCGCAGATGCAAGGATAATCTATGAGTGAATTTTCCCAGACAGTCCCCGAACTGGTTGCCTGGGCCAGGAAAAACGATTTCTCCATCTCGCTGCCGGTAGACAGACTCTCATTCCTGCTGGCGGTTGCGACGCTAAACGGCGAACGCCTGGATGGCGAAATGAGTGAAGGCGAACTGGTGGATGCGTTCCGCCACGTCAGTGATGCGTTTGAGCAAACCAGCGAAACCATTAGCGTGCGTGCCAACAACGCAATCAATGATATGGTGCGTCAACGTCTGCTGAACCGCTTTACCAGCGAGCAGGCGGAAGGAAACGCCATCTATCGTCTTACGCCACTGGGCATTGGCATTACCGACTATTACATCCGCCAGCGCGAATTTTCCACGCTGCGTCTCTCCATGCAGCTCTCCATTGTTGCAGGCGAGCTGAAGCGTGCCGCCGACGCGGCTGATGAAAACGGTGACGAATTCCACTGGCATCGCAACGTTTACGCGCCGCTAAAATACTCGGTCGCCGAGATTTTCGACAGTATCGATCTGACTCAACGTCTGATGGACGAACAGCAGCAGCAGGTCAAAGACGATATCGCTCAACTGCTGAATAAAGACTGGCGTGCGGCCATCTCCAGCTGTGAACTTTTACTGTCAGAAACGTCCGGTACGCTACGTGAGTTGCAGGATACGCTGGAGGCGGCTGGGGATAAGCTACAGGCCAACCTGCTGCGCATCCAGGACGCGACGATGGCGCACGACGATCTGCATTTTATCGACCGTCTGGTGTTTGATTTGCAGAGTAAGCTTGACCGCATTATCAGCTGGGGCCAGCAGTCGATCGACCTGTGGATCGGTTACGACCGCCACGTGCATAAATTTATCCGTACCGCCATCGATATGGATAAGAACCGCGTCTTTGCTCAGCGTCTGCGCCAGTCGGTACAGACCTACTTTGATGCGCCGTGGGCGCTGACCTACGCCAACGCCGATCGTCTTCTGGATATGCGCGACGAAGAGATGGCGCTGCGTGATGAAGAGGTCACCGGTGAACTGCCGCCGGATCTGGAATACGAAGAATTTAACGAAATTCGCGAGCAGCTTGCGGCGATGATCGAAGAACAGCTCGCTGTCTATAAAGCCAGACAAGCACCGCTGGATCTTGGCCTCGTGGTACGCGACTATCTGGCGCAGTATCCGCGCGCGCGCCACTTCGATGTTGCCCGCATTGTTGTAGACCAGGCGGTGCGCCTGGGCATCGCACAAGCCGATTTCACCGGACTGCCGCCGAAGTGGCAGCCGATTAACGATTACGGAGCCAAGGTACAGGCGCATGTCATTGACAAATATTGAACAAGTGATGCCAGTTAAGCTGGCACAGGCGCTGGCGAATCCGTTGTTTCCGGCGCTGGACAGCCAGCTGCGTGCCGGTCGTCACATTGGCCTTGACGAGCTGGATAATCACGCCTTTTTGATGGACTTTCAGGAGTATCTGGAAGAGTTTTACGCTCGCTATAACGTTGAGCTGATCCGCGCGCCGGAAGGGTTTTTCTACCTGCGTCCGCGCTCTACTACGCTTATTCCGCGCTCGGTGCTTTCCGAACTGGATATGATGGTCGGCAAAATTCTCTGCTACCTCTACCTCAGCCCGGAACGTCTGGCGAATGAAGGGATCTTCACCCAGCAGGAGCTTTACGATGAGCTGCTGTCGCTGGCGGATGAAAGCAAGCTGCTCAAGCTGGTAAATAACCGCTCGACGGGGTCCGATCTGGACCGTCAGAAATTACAGGAAAAAGTTCGCTCTTCCCTGAACCGTCTGCGCCGTCTGGGAATGGTCTGGTTCATGGGTCACGACAGCAGCAAGTTCCGCATTACCGAATCGGTCTTCCGCTTTGGTGCCGACGTGCGTGCGGGTGACGATGCGCGTGAAGCACAGCTGCGCATGATCCGTGACGGTGAAGCGATGCCGGTGGAAAACCATTTGCAGCTCAATGACGAGCACGAAGAGAATCAGCCGGATAGCGGGGAGGAAGAGTAATGATTGAACGCGGTAAATTTCGCTCACTAACGCTGATTAACTGGAACGGCTTCTTTGCCCGAACCTTCGATCTGGATGAGCTGGTGACAACGCTCTCCGGCGGTAACGGGGCAGGTAAATCCACCACCATGGCGGCCTTCGTGACGGCGCTGATCCCTGACCTGACCCTGCTGCACTTCCGTAACACCACTGAAGCGGGTGCAACGAGCGGCTCCCGAGATAAAGGGCTGCACGGTAAGCTGAAAGCGGGCGTCTGTTATTCGGTGCTGGACGTGATCAACTCCCGTCATCAGCGCGTGGTTGTAGGCGTGCGCCTGCAGCAGGTTGCCGGCCGCGACCGTAAAGTAGATATCAAACCGTTTGCGATCCAGGGGTTGCCAACCTCCGTGCAGCCGACCGCGCTGCTGACGGAAACCCTGAATGAACGTCAGGCGCGCGTTCTGACGCTCCAGGAGCTGAAGGACAAGCTGGAAGCCATCGAAGGCGTGCAGTTTAAGCAGTTTAACTCCATTACCGACTACCACTCTCTGATGTTCGATCTCGGCGTGGTGGCCCGTCGTCTGCGCAGCGCGTCAGATCGTAGTAAATACTACCGTCTGATTGAAGCCTCCCTGTACGGCGGTATCTCAAGCGCCATTACCCGCTCCCTGCGCGACTACCTGCTGCCGGAAAACAGCGGCGTGCGTAAGGCCTTCCAGGATATGGAAGCCGCGCTGCGTGAAAACCGCATGACGCTGGAAGCGATTCGCGTTACGCAATCTGACCGCGATCTGTTTAAGCACCTGATCAGCGAAGCCACCAACTACGTGGCGGCAGACTATATGCGTCACGCCAACGAGCGCCGTATTCATCTCGATCAGGCGCTGGAATACCGCCGCGAGCTGTTTACCTCCCGCAAACAGCTGGTCGCCGAGCAGTATAAGCATGTCGAAATGGCGCGCGAACTGGGCGAGCACAACGGTGCCGAAGGGGATCTGGAAGCCGATTACCAGGCGGCCAGCGATCATCTGAACCTGGTGCAAACCGCGCTGCGTCAGCAGGAAAAAATCGAGCGCTATGAAGCCGATCTCGATGAGCTGCAAATTCGTCTTGAAGAGCAAAATGAAGTGGTGGCAGAAGCCGCCGATTTGCAGGAAGAGAACGAAGCCCGCGCGGAAGCCGCCGAGCTGGAAGTGGATGAGCTGAAAAGCCAGCTCGCAGACTACCAGCAGGCGCTGGACGTGCAGCAGACCCGCGCGATCCAATACAACCAGGCGCTGCAGGCGTTGCAGCGTGCCAAAGAGCTGTGCCACCTGCCGGACCTGACCCCTGAAAGCGCTGACGAATGGCTGGATACCTTCCAGGCCAAAGAGCAGGAAGCCACTGAGAAACTGCTTTCTCTCGATCAGAAAATGAGCGTGGCGCAAACGGCACACAGCCAGTTTGAGCAGGCGTACCAGCTGGTGGTGGCGATCAACGGTCCGCTGGCGCGTAACGAAGCATGGGACGTTGCCCGTGAGCTACTGCGCGACGGCGTCAATCAACGCCATCTGGCCGAGCAGGTGCAGCCGCTGCGCATGCGCCTGAACGAGCTGGAACAGCGTCTGCGTGAACAGCAGGAAGCTGAGCGTCTGCTGGCGGAATTCTGCAAACGTCAGGGTAAAAATTACGATTTCGACGAGCTTGAGGCTCTGCATCAGGAGCTGGAAGCGCGTATTGCGGCCCTGTCCGATACCGTATCGAACGCCAGCGAACAGCGCATGACGCTGCGTCAGGAGCTGGAACAGCTTCAGTCCCGTTCGAAGACGCTCTTACAGCGTGCGCCGATCTGGCTGGCCGCACAAAGCAGCCTGAACCAGCTCAGCGAGCAGTGTGGTCAGGAGTTTGCCTCCAGCCAGGACGTCACCGAATACATGCAACAGCTGCTGGAGCGCGAACGCGAAGCGATTGTTGAGCGTGACGAAGTGGGCGCGCGCAAGCGTGACGTCGATGAAGAAATCGAGCGTTTAAGCCAGCCTGGCGGCTCAGAAGATCCGCGCCTGAATGCGTTAGCCGAGCGTTTCGGCGGCGTGCTGCTGTCTGAAATTTACGACGACGTCGGCCTGGACGATGCGCCGTACTTCTCCGCGCTGTACGGTCCGTCCCGTAACGCGATTGTAGTGCCGGATCTGTCGCTGATTTCTGACCAGCTTGCAGGGCTGGAAGACTGCCCGGAAGATCTCTACCTCATCGAAGGGGATCCGCAGTCGTTTGATGACAGCGTATTCAGCGTCGACGAGCTGGAAAAAGCGGTGGTGGTTAAAATCGCCGATCGCCAGTGGCGCTATTCGCGCTTCCCGGAACTGCCGCTGTTTGGCCGCGCCGCGCGTGAAAACCGTATTGAAAGCCTGCACGCCGAGCGTGAAACGCTTTCAGAGCGTTTTGCGACCCTGTCGTTTGACGTGCAGAAAACCCAGCGTCTGCATCAGGCGTTCAGCCGCTTTATCGGCAGCCATCTGGGCGTTGCCTTCCAGCCCGATCCGGAAGCCGAAATTCGTAAGCTCAACACCCGCCGCGGTGAGCTGGAGCGTGCGCTTGCCAGCCATGAAAATGACAACCAGCAAAGCCGCGTGCAGTTTGAGCAGGCGAAAGAAGGCGTTGCGGCCCTTAACCGCATCCTGCCGCGCCTGAACCTGCTGGCGGACGATACGCTCGCCGACCGCGTGGATGAGATTCAGGAGCGTCTGGACGAAGCGCAGGAAGCGGCGCGCTTTGTGCAGCAACACGGCAATCAGCTGGCAAAACTGGAGCCGATGGTTTCCGTTCTCCAGAGCGACCCGGAACAGTTTGAGCAGTTAAAAGAAGATTACGCCTGGTCACAGCAGGTGCAGCGCGAAGCGCGTCAGCAGGCGTTTGCCCTCACGGAAGTGGTGCAACGTCGCGCACACTTCGGCTACTCCGATTCAGCAGAAATGCTGAGCGGGAACAGCGATCTGAATGAAAAGCTGCGCCAGCGTCTTGAGCAGGCCGAAGCGGAACGAACGCGCGCCCGTGAAGCGATGCGTACTCACGCTGCACAGCTGAGCCAGTACAGCCAGGTCATGGCGTCGCTGAAAAGCTCCTTTGACACCAAGAAAGAGCTGTTAAATGACCTGCATAAAGAGTTGCAGGACATTGGCGTGCGCGCCGACAGCGGCGCAGAAGAGCGGGCGCGTATTCGCCGCGATGAGCTGCATGCTCAGCTCAGCAACAACCGTGCGCGTCGTAATCAGCTCGAAAAAGCGCTGACCTTCTGTGAAGCGGAGATGGACAACCTGACGCGTCGTCTGCGCAAGCTGGAGCGCGACTATTTTGAGATGCGTGAACAGGTTGTAACTGCGAAGGCGGGCTGGTGCGCGGTGATGCGCATGGTGAAGGACAACAACGTGGAGCGTCGTCTGCACCGTCGCGAGCTGGCGTACCTGTCAGCCGATGAACTGCGCTCTATGTCGGATAAGGCGCTGGGTGCGCTGCGTCTGGCCGTGGCGGACAATGAACACCTGCGCGACGTGCTGCGCATGTCCGAAGATCCGAAGCGTCCTGAGCGCAAAATTCAGTTCTTCGTGGCGGTTTATCAGCACTTACGCGAGCGTATTCGTCAGGACATCATCCGTACCGACGATCCGGTTGAAGCGATCGAACAGATGGAGATCGAGCTGGGCCGTCTGACGGAGGAGCTGACCTCCCGCGAGCAGAAGCTGGCAATCAGCTCCCGCAGCGTGGCGAATATTATTCGTAAAACCATTCAGCGCGAGCAGAACCGTATCCGTCAGCTGAACCAGGGCCTGCAAAGCGTGTCGTTTGGCCAGGTCAACAGCGTGCGGCTGAACGTGAACGTGCGTGAGGCGCACTCCACGCTGCTTGACGTGTTGTCTGAACAGCATGAGCAGCATCAGGATCTGTTCAACAGTAACCGCCTGACCTTCTCCGAAGCGCTGGCGAAGCTGTATCAGCGTCTGAATCCGCAGATTGACATGGGCCAGCGTACGCCGCAAACCATCGGCGAGGAGTTGCTGGACTACCGCAACTATCTGGAAATGGAAGTTGAGGTTAACCGTGGCTCAGACGGCTGGCTGCGCGCGGAATCCGGTGCGCTCTCTACCGGTGAAGCCATCGGTACCGGTATGTCGATTCTGGTGATGGTGGTGCAGAGCTGGGAAGATGAAGCGCGTCGTCTGCGTGGCAAGGACATCTCTCCATGCCGTCTGCTGTTCCTCGATGAAGCCGCGCGTCTCGACGCCCGCTCCATCGCCACGCTGTTTGAGCTTTGCGAGCGACTCGATATGCAGCTCATCATCGCGGCGCCGGAAAACATCAGTCCGGAAAAAGGGACAACCTATAAGCTGGTGCGTAAAGTGTTCCAGAACAGTGAACATGTACACGTCGTAGGTCTGCGTGGCTTTGCGCCGCAGCCTCCGGAGTCTTTACCGGGCACGGCTGACGCCTCTTAACCCGGGGTATGATAAAAGGCGGCGCTCAGGCGTCGCTTTTTTTATTCACTTAACTTGTGTTCAGGGCTGCGTTATCTTTAAACTTCTTTACATAAGGCAAGGCAGCAGCGTGTATGCCTTTCTATACTGAAGGAAAGCTCCAGAATACTGGGCATGTCGTGAAAAACAGGGGGCAAGGGATGTTGCTTAAGAAAGATCGTGGTCGTCAGCTGTCTGCGCTGAGTTTGTGCCTGACAGTGATGTTTGCTCCACTGTTTACCGCTCAGGCCGATGAGCCTGAAATTGTACCGACTGACAGCTCCGCGACGATGGGCGCGCAGCCGACGTCGCTGTCACAACCGCTGGATCAGTCTCCGGCGACGGCCATCATGGCCGGCATTAAACCGCTGCCGGAAGGCATCGATACTGAATCATTACGCCAGCAGCTTATGACCGGGCTGCCCTCGGGCTATACCCCCGCTTATATTAACCAGCTCACGCTGCTTTACGCTGCGCGCGATATGAAACCGATGTGGGAAAATCGCGAGGCGGTACGTGCTTTCCAGCAGCAGCTGGCTGAAGTGGCGATTGCAGGTTTTCAGCCACAGTTCACGACCTGGGTTGAACTCCTGACCGACCCTGCCGTAACCGGACAGGCGCGTGACGTGGTGCTGTCTGATGCCATGATGGGCTACTTGCAGTTTGTGGCGGGGATTTCGGTGAACGGCAACCGCTGGTTATACAGCAGTAAACCGTACAAGCTGGCGACGCCCGCGCTGTCCGTCATTAATCAGTGGCAGCTGTCGCTGGACAACGGTGAACTGCCGCGCTTTATCGCAAGCCTTGCGCCCGCCCACCCGCAGTATGCCACGATGCATCAGTCGCTTCTTGAGCTGGTCGCGGATTCCCGCCCGTGGCCTCAGTTGCGTGGAACAGCAACGCTGCGTCCGGGACAATGGAGCAGCGATGTGCCTGCGATTCGCGAAATTATGAAACGGTCCGGCATGCTTGACAGCGGCCCTAAAATTGCGCTGCCCGGCGACGAGACGCAAAACGCAGTCGTCAGCCCGTCGGCGCCGGTAAAAGAGAAAACTGCCGTTGCGCTGAGCAATAAGCCCGCCGCTTACGATCGCGAGCTGGTCGCGGCAGTGAAGCAGTTCCAGGCCGCGCAGGGGCTGGGCGCCGACGGCGTGATTGGTCCATCGACTCGCGACTGGCTGAACGTCTCTCCGGCCCAGCGGGCAGGGGTGCTGGCGTTGAATATCCAGCGCTTGCGCTTGCTGCCGGGCACGTTATCCACCGGCATTATGGTCAACATTCCGGCGTACTCTCTGGTCTACTATCAGGACGGTAGCGAAGTGCTGGCGTCCCGCGTGATTGTGGGTCGACCTGACCGCAAAACGCCGATGATGAGCAGCGCGCTGAATAACGTGGTGGTTAACCCGCCGTGGAACGTGCCGCCGACGCTGGCGCGCAAAGATATCCTGCCTAAGGTCTGGAATGACCCGGGCTATCTGGAGCGACATAACTATACGGTGATGCGTGGCTGGAACAGCAAAGAAGCGATTGACCCCTGGATGGTCGACTGGTCAACGATTACGCCTTCGAACCTGCCGTTCCGTTTCCAGCAGGCACCGGGTGCGCATAACTCGCTCGGACGTTACAAATTCAATATGCCAAGTTCGGACGCAATCTATCTGCATGATACCCCGAACCATAATCTGTTCCAGAAAGACGCACGCGCGCTTAGTTCTGGCTGCGTTCGCGTGAATAAGGCCTCCGAACTGGCGAATATGCTGTTGCAGGATGCAGGCTGGAACGATACGCGGATATCAGATGCCCTGAAGCAGGGGGATACGCGTTACGTCAATATCCGCCACAATATTCCGGTCAATCTTTACTATCTGACGGCGTTTGTGGGCGCGGACGGACGTACCCAGTATCGTACAGATATTTACAATTATGATCTGACAGCGCGATCCGGCGCACAAATCTTGCCAAAAGCGGAACAATTAATCAGGTAAATGAAGTAGTTCGGTAAAAATGATTGTCGTAAGTTATGGTGAATATGAGGCGATCTGGTTGCAAGCCGCGTATTCACTGGGGTTGGGCGCCTTGACGTAGCAGGCTTTGCCAGTTATGGTGCCCTTCGTGCGCTAAGCATATTGACAATTTCTTTTACCTGTAGACCTGATTATCATGGACAAATTTGACGCTAATCGCCGCAAATTGCTGGCGTTAGGTGGCGTTGCGCTGGGCGCAGCAGCCATCCTTCCGACGCCAGCATTTGCCACCCTCTCGACACCTCGTCCGCGTATTTTAACGCTCAACAATCTGCATACTGGTGAGACACTTAAAGCGGAATTTTTCGATGGCAGAGGCTATATTCAGGATGAATTAGCACGACTCAACCATTTTTTCCGTGATTTCCGCGCGAACAAAATCAAAGCCATCGACCCTGGATTATTCGATCAGCTTTACCGCTTGCAGGGACTGCTGGGGACCAAAAGGCCGGTGCAACTCATTTCTGGCTATCGCTCTCTGGATACCAACAATGAACTGCGCGCCCACAGCCGTGGGGTAGCGAAAAAAAGCTATCACACCAAAGGGCAGGCGATGGATTTCCATATTGAAGGCGTTTCGTTAGCCAATATTCGCAAAGCGGCGTTATCTATGCGCGCAGGTGGTGTAGGATACTACCCACGTAGCAACTTTGTGCATATTGATACCGGGCCGGTTCGGCACTGGTAATAACGAAACACAGGAGCAGTATGAACTATCGTATTATTCCGGTTACCGCGTTCTCACAGAACTGTTCATTGATCTGGTGTGAACAAACTAAACTGGCCGCGCTTGTTGATCCCGGTGGCGACGCTGAGACAATCAAGCAGGAAGTTGCTGCCAGCGGTGTAACGCTGATGCAGATTTTACTGACCCATGGCCATCTTGACCATGTGGGTGCAGCGGCTGAACTGGCTGAACACTACGGTGTGCCGATTATCGGCCCGGAAAAAGAAGATGAGTTCTGGCTTCAGGGGCTGCCTGCCCAAAGCCGCATGTTTGGTCTGGATGACTGTCAGCCACTGACACCGGACCGCTGGCTGAACGAAGGCGATCGCGTTAACGTAGGGAATGTAACTTTACAGGTGTTGCATTGCCCCGGGCATACGCCTGGCCATATTGTCTTCTTTGATGACGCGTCGCGTCTGCTGATTTCCGGTGACGTGATTTTCAAAGGGGGCGTAGGACGCAGCGATTTCCCACGCGGCGATCACGGTCAGCTGATTCAGTCGATTAAGCAGAAGTTATTACCGTTAGGTGATGATGTGACGTTTATCCCTGGACACGGACCAATGTCAACGCTGAGCGATGAGCGGTTGCATAACCCGTTCCTTCAGGATGAAATGCCTGTCTGGTAAACCCTTTCAATAAAAAAGCCTGCGCGATGCAGGCTTTTTTTATGGGTGCAGGTTACAGCACCGCGACAATGGCTTCGCACAGTGGTGCCATGTTGTCAGGCGTCATACCTGCAACGTTCACGCGGCCAGAGGCAACGGCATAGACGCCAAACTCTTCACGCAGGCGCAGCACCTGCTCTTTGGTCAGGCCGCTGAAGGAGAACATGCCGTTCTGCTTGATGATGAAGCTGAAGTCACGGTCGGCGCCTTTCTCAGCCAGCGTGTTCACAAACAGCAGACGCATGCGTTGAATGCGCTGACGCATATCGTTCAGCTCTTGTTCCCAGATTGCGCGCAGCGCATCGTTGCTCAGGATCGTCGCAACTACAGACGCACCGTGTGCCGGTGGGTTGGAGTAGTTAGCGCGGATCACGGACTTCATCTGGCTGAATGCGCGATCGACAGTTTGATCGTCAGCGGCCACCAGCGTACAGGCGCCGACACGCTCGTTATACAGACCAAAGTTCTTGGAATAGGAGCTTGCGACAATCAGCTCCTGATGGACGGCGGCGAATGCGCGCAGACCTTCAGCATCTTCTTCCAGACCACGGGCAAAGCCCTGGTAAGCGAAGTCGAACAGCGGCAGCCAGCCTTTTTCAACGGACAGCTTAGCCAGCTGTTCCCACTGTTCAAGCGTAGGATCGATACCAGTTGGGTTATGGCAGCAGCCATGGAACAGCACCACATCGCCCGCCTGGGCTTCGCTCAGGCTGGCCAGCAAACCATCGAAGTCCAGCGCATGGTTTGCCGCGTCATAGTAGGCGTATTCACGGACTTCCAGACCCGCAGAATTAAACACGCTCTTGTGGTTCGGCCAGCTTGGATTGCTTACCCAGACACGCTTCACAGAGGTGTTTTTCGCCAGGAAATCTGCCGCCACGCGCAGTGCGCCGGTACCGCCTGGGGTCTGCGCCGTGCGGGCGCGTTTTTCGCTCACAATGGTGCTGCCTTTGCCGAACAGCAGCTCCTGGGTGCAGCGACCAAATTCAGGGATACCATCAATACCGAGGTAGTTTTTGGTGGTTTCGTTTTCCAGCAGATACTGCTCAGCTTTTTTGACGCTGGTCAGTACCGGAGTTTTGCCGGTTTCATCTTTATATACACCAATACCCAGGTTGATTTTGCCAGGGCGGTCGTCGGCACGAAACAGATCGGCCAGGCCCAGAATTGGGTCGGCAGGAGCGGCAGTAATGTTCTCAAACATGACGAAGTTCCATTGTGATTACAGAAGTGAAATCCGCTATCAGGTTAACGGTAGATTTACAAAATGCCAACCGTTTGCGACGAAAAGCGTGCGGCTTTTCAAAAGTCGCTATTATTTTCTCTCGGGAATAAAAAAACAGGGCCGAAGCCCTGTTCATTAAGCATATAGCAACGAGGTGTGCTGATTAGAACTGGTAAACCAGACCCAGAGCCACGATGTCGTCGTTGTTGATGCCCAGCTTGTTGTCGTCTTTCAGCTGGTTGATCTGATAGTCAACATAGGTAGACATGTTTTTGTTGAAGTAGTAGGTCGCACCGATATCAACGTAGTTGATGTAGTCTTCGTCACCGATACCTTCTACGTCTTTCGCTTTAGATTTGTAGTAAGCGATGGATGGACGCAGGCCGAAATCGAACTGGTACTGAGCGACAACAGAGAAGTCCTGAGACTTGTTAGCGAAACCACGGCTGCCCAGGCGCGCTGCGTTACGCATTTCGCCATAAATGGCTGCCAGGTAGATGTTGTTCGCGTCGTATTTCAGGCCGGTTGCCCACTGTTCAGCTTTGTCGCCTTCACCCCATTCCAGAGTCTGCTGGTTGTTGGTACGGTCAGCGGCGCCATAAGCACCGACAATGCCGAAGCCTTCGTAGTCATAGCTCAGAGAGGTCGCCCAGCCGTCGCCGTTGGAACGTACCGCGTCATCACGTTCATTTTTGCCCAGGTACTGAACACCAAAGTTCAGACCGTCAACCAGGCCGAAGAAGTTGCTGTTACGGTAAGTCGCCAGACCACCCGTACGGCCTGCGAAGAAGTTATCGCTCGCGCCGGTGTCGCCGCCAAACTCAGGCAGCATATCGGTGATGCCGATTGCGTCATAGACCAGACCGTAGTTACGACCGTAGTCGAAGGAGCCTGCGTCACCGAATTTCAGACCTGCGAATGCCAGACGGGTTTTGTTGCCGTTCTGCGCATCGCCGCCTTCAGAGTTGTTACCCTGGAAGTTGTATTCCCACTGACCGTAGCCAGTCAGCTGATCGTTGATCTGAGTTTCACCTTTGAAGCCCAGACGCGCGTAAGTGTTGTCGCCATCGTTGCCCGCGTAATCAGAGAAGTAATGCAGGCCAACTGCTTTCCCGTAAAGATCTAATTTGTTGCCGTCTTTGTTATAGATTTCAGCAGCGTTTGCTGCACCGGCTACCAGCAGGGCAGGGACTACCACTGCCAGGATATTGCGCTTCATCATTATTTATTACCCTCATTGGTTTTTTTATGACACTCGCCACTGCCGTCAATAAATTCTGTCAATAAATATTTCCGGAACTATTGATGAGAGTTAGGTGTCTTTATGTGTCTGACAGGCATCTTTCCATTCATAGAACCGTTTCGCTACATTGAAAGTGCTACAATCTTCAAGATTCAGTTACCAAAAGAAAATATGTGTAACTAAATATGTATTTTTGGGAACTTTGTGAAGCACCTCAAACTTCAGCGCGTTCTGGTGAATTAAACCTCCACTTTATTCTTATATATATGATTTCCTTATGTTTAATTTAGCTAAAGGCCTTTCGTATAAACAGAAGTTAAACGGCTCATTTTTTCTTATAATCGACAAAAGCCATCCAGATGGCTGTGAAAGTGGTTGTTTTTTGTGCTATTACGTAAGGATTGTATTAAGCGCAATAAGAATAGGGTTATTTTTTTGTCTAAGGATATTTCGTGGAAACAAAACGTAACAGGTAGAGGGAATTGCGGGGTTGTGGTTTATAGACGCTTACTTTTGACTGACGAAAACTGACATTGCAGGATAAAATAATGGCCAGCATTTGCTGGCCATTAATGATTTGGTCGGTTAGAAACTTGCGTTACGCGGTGTACGTGGGAACGGAATCACATCACGTACGTTCTGAACACCTGTTACGTAAGCAATCAGACGTTCGAAGCCCAGGCCAAAGCCAGAGTGCGGAACGGTGCCGTAACGACGGAGATCGCGATACCAGCTGTAGTCCGCCGGGTTCAGGCCCATCTCCTGCATACGCGCGTCCAGCACATCCAGGCGCTCTTCACGCTGGGAGCCACCGATGATCTCACCGATGCCCGGCGCCAGAACATCCATCGCGGCAACGGTTTTACCATCTTCGTTAAGGCGCATATAGAACGCCTTAATGTCTTTCGGATAGTTTTTCACCACAACCGGTGCTTTGAAGTGCTTCTCTGCCAGATAACGTTCATGCTCGGAGGAGAGATCCACGCCCCAGTAAACCGGGTTTTCGAATTTCTCACCGCATTTTTCCAGGATAGCGACCGCGTCGGTGTAATCCACCTGCGCGAAGTCTGCGGAGACGAAGCGTTCAAGACGGGCGATGGCGTCGTTATCGACACGCTCAGCGAAGAATTTCATGTCGTCTGCGCGTTCTTCGAGAACGGCTTTGAACACGTATTTCAGCATCGCTTCTGCCAGGCCAGCCACGTCATTCAGATCGGCAAAGGCGACTTCCGGCTCCAGCATCCAGAATTCCGCCAGGTGACGGCTGGTGTTAGAGTTTTCCGCACGGAAGGTTGGGCCGAAGGTGTAGATCTTAGACAGCGCACAGGCGTAGGTTTCGCCGTTGAGCTGGCCGGAAACCGTCAGGAAGGCTTCTTTACCAAAGAAGTCTTTGTCGTAATCGACTTTTCCTTCCGGCGTACGTGGCAGGTTTTCCATATCCAGCGTTGAAACGCGGAACATTTCACCTGCGCCTTCGGTATCGGATGCCGTGATCAGCGGAGTAGACACCCAGAAGTAACCCTGCTCGTCAAAGAATCGATGCAGCGCCTGCGCCAGCGTATGACGCACGCGCGCCACTGCACCAATAAGGTTGGTGCGCGGACGCAGGTGCGCAACTTCACGCAGATATTCGATGCTGTGACGCTTTGCAGCCATCGGATAGGTGTCCGGATCTTCAACCCAGCCGGTCACTTCCACCGAGGTCGCCTGAATTTCGTAGCTCTGACCCTGGCCCGGAGAGGCCACCACAACACCGGTGACGATCACGGAACAGCCGGTTGTCAGGTGCAGAACGTCATCATTGTAATTGGGCAGAGAATTATTAATGACGGCCTGTACAGGATCAAAGCAGGAACCGTCATAGACGGCGAGGAAGGAGATGCCAGCTTTAGAATCTCGGCGAGTACGCACCCATCCGCGCACGGTGACCTCCTGGTCAACGGCGACACGGCCCTGGAGTACGTCGGCTACAGGCACAACGCTCATAATATTCTCTCTGTTAATAGTCGGAAAAAATAAACACTTGTCCGCCCTGATAGGGGGGATATCTATGTTACCTGCCATCCGCTATCAGACAAGTAAATTTCACCGTCTTAAGAGAAGAAATAAGAAATTAATAAGAGAAGGGGAGCCATGAAGGCTCCCCCGAAGCCGTTAACTGGCTTTTTTAACCTGAGGCAGATCGAAGGCTTTACGTAATGCGCGGACAAACGCTTTGTCATGGCAGATGGTTTTGCCCGGGCTGTCGGAGAGCTTCGCGACCGGCTTACCGTTACATTCCACTAGCTTTATGACGATGTTCAGCGGTTTCACCTGGGGGATATCACAGGTTAAGCGCGTACCAATTCCGAAACTCAGGTTCACCCGCGATGAGAAGTGGCGATAAAGGTCGACGGCTTTCGCCAGGTCAAGGTTATCGGAGAAGACCAGCACCTTACTCATGGGATCGATACCCAGTTTTTCGTAATGGGCGATGGCTTTCTCACCCCATTCAACCGGGTCCCCGGAATCATGGCGCAAACCCTGGTAGCGTTCGGCAAACTCAGGGCCAAAGTCGCGCAGGAACGCGTCCATGGTAATGCAGTCGGTAAGGGCAATACCCAGCCGATCCGGGTATTCCTCAAGCCACGCGGCGAGGGCGGCGCGCTGGCTGTTGGCAAGGTCAGGGCTGATCTGCTGGTGCGCCTGGAACCATTCGTGCGCCTGGGTACCCATCGGCGTTAAATCAAGGCGACGCGCCAGATCGTAGTTACTGGTGCCAACGAACCACGGCTCCTGTTGCAGACGTCTGACAATGGCTTCCTGAACCTCGCGAGAGAAGCGGCGGCGCGTGCCAAAGTCCATCAGACGGAAGCGGGACATATCCAGCCCTTCTGTCAGTCTGGAAAACTCAACGAGTTTATTCTCCAGAGCGGCAACCGCCTGCGTTACACCAGTTTCAGGGGAGCGATAACGGTGGGCCAGCTCGCTGATCACGGCCAGAAGCGGCACTTCCCACATGATCACTTCGCGCCACGGGCCGGTCAGACGAATGTCCAGCTTGCCGTTATCATTGGTGACGGTGACCTGTTCCGGCTTATAGCGGAACTCACGCAGCCAGTTCAGATAGTCCGCTTTAAAGAAAGGCAGGCCTGAAAGCCACTGATATTCGTCATCGGTGAGCGCCAGATGCTGCATGGCATCGACCTGTTCACGAATGGAATCTGCGTAGATACCCAGCAAGTCGTCACCCCGGCAGCGAAATTCCGCCGCAACATGAACATCATGATAGTGGTGAAACACGGCTTGCTGCATATGCAGCTTGTACGCGTCGGTATCCAGCAACGTATGCAGAACCGGAGAAGCGAATTGAGTCATAGGTGCGCTGTAGCATCCTCTCACGGGAGCGTTTAGTACAATAAACAACTCCGGAGTATACCCTGTTTAGTGATTTATTGAACCCCGATCACAACATAAGCACACTTTATGGTCGAGCGCATTTCGTGCCCCGTGTTATAAAAATGTAGCAAAAACGGCGTTGTGCCTGAAAAGATGAACATTCTGCATAGCGCGTTTTACACAACCGGAATATATTGAATCGTTACTCGACAAACGATGCATAAGGTTTTCTATGACACAACAGCCACAAGCTAAATACCGCCACGACTACCGTGCGCCGGATTACCTGATAAGCGATATCGATCTGACCTTCGACCTGGATGCCACAAAAACCGTCGTGACGGCGGTAAGCCAGGTGACGCGCCAGAGCGCGACAGCCGTGCCGCTGCGTCTGGATGGTGAAGACCTGACGCTGGTTTCCCTGCATATTAATGATGAAGCCTGGTCAGACTATAAAGAAGAAGGCAACCAGCTGGTCATCGACAACCTGCCGGAACGCTTTACCCTGCGCATCGTGAATGAAATCAGCCCTGCCGCCAATACCGCGCTGGAAGGGCTTTACCAGTCAGGCGTAGCCCTGTGCACCCAATGTGAAGCCGAAGGGTTCCGCCACATTACCTGGTATCTGGATCGCCCGGACGTCCTGGCGCGCTTTACCACCAAAATTATTGCCGACAAAACGCTGTACCCGTACCTGCTTTCCAACGGCAACCGGATTGGTGAAGGGGAACTGGAGAATGGCCGTCACTGGGTACAGTGGCAGGATCCGTTCCCGAAACCCTGCTACCTGTTTGCGCTGGTGGCGGGCGATTTCGATGTTCTGCGCGACACCTTTAAAACGCGCTCTGGCCGTGAAGTCGCGCTGGAGCTGTTCGTGGACCGTGGTAACCTTGACCGCGCCCCGTGGGCCATGACTTCCCTCATCAACTCCATGAAGTGGGATGAAACGCGCTTTGGCCTCGAATATGACCTCGACATCTATATGATCGTTGCTGTCGATTTCTTCAATATGGGCGCGATGGAGAATAAAGGTCTTAACATCTTTAACTCTAAATACGTGCTGGCGCGTACCGATACCGCAACGGATAAAGATTACCTCGATATCGAACGCGTTATCGGCCACGAATATTTCCATAACTGGACCGGGAACCGCGTCACCTGCCGCGACTGGTTCCAGTTGAGCCTGAAAGAGGGCTTAACCGTCTTCCGCGATCAGGAGTTCAGCTCCGATCTGGGATCGCGGGCGGTAAACCGCATCAGCAACGTGCGCACCATGCGTGGTCTGCAATTTGCAGAAGATGCCAGCCCAATGGCGCACCCGATCCGCCCGGATAAAGTCATTGAGATGAATAACTTCTACACCCTGACGGTGTATGAAAAAGGCGCTGAAATTATCCGCATGATCCACACCCTGCTGGGCGAAGAGAATTTCCAGAAAGGGATGCAGCTTTACTTTGAGCGTCACGACGGCAGTGCGGCCACCTGCGACGATTTTGTTCAGGCGATGGAAGACGCCTCTAACGTCGATCTGTCTCATTTCCGCCGCTGGTACAGCCAGGCCGGTACGCCGATTGTGACGGTCAAAGACGACTACAACCCGGAAACCGAGCAGTACACGCTGACCATCAGCCAGCGCACGCCGCCAACGGCGGAGCAGGAAGAGAAACATCCGCTGCACATTCCGTTCAGCGTTGAGCTGTACGACAACGAAGGCAACGTGATCCCGTTACAGAAGGGCGGCCACCCGGTGCATCATGTGCTGAACGTGACCCAGGCAGAGCAGACCTTTATCTTCGATAACGTCTATTTCCAGCCCGTTCCTGCCCTGCTGTGCGAGTTCTCCGCGCCGGTGAAACTCGAATACAAGTGGAGCGATCAGCAGCTGACGTTCCTGATGCGTCACGCGCGCAACGATTTCTCGCGCTGGGATGCGGCACAAAGCCTGCTGGCGACCTACATCAAGCTGAACGTGAACCGTTACCAGCAGGGCCAGCCGCTGACGCTGCCGGTTCATGTGGCAGACGCGTTCCGTGCCATCCTGCTGGATGAGAATATTGATCCGGCGCTGGCGGCTGAAATTTTAACGCTGCCGTCTGCGACTGAAATCGCCGAGCTGTTTGACATCATAGACCCCATTGCGATCGTCGCCGTGCGTGAAGCGCTGACCCGCACGCTGGCGACCGAACTGGCAGATGAGTTCCTCGCAATTTACAACGCCAACAAGCTGGACGCGTATCGGGTGGAACATGCGGATATCGGTAAACGTTCCCTGCGCAATACCTGCCTGCGCTATCTGGCATTTGGTGAGGCAGAGCTGGCGAACACGCTGGTCAGCAAGCAGTACCACGAAGCCGATAACATGACGGATGCGCTGGCCGCGCTGGCCGCAAGCGTTGCCGCCGAACTGCCGTGCCGCGATGCGCTTATGCAGGAGTACGACGACAGGTGGCATCAGGATGGTCTGGTGATGGACAAGTGGTTCATTCTTCAGGCCACCAGCCCGGCAGTCGATGTACTCAGCAAGGTCCGCAGCCTGCTGAAGCACCGTTCGTTCACCATGAGCAACCCGAACCGCGTCCGCTCCCTGATTGGCGCGTTTGCCAGCAGCAACCCGGCCGCGTTCCATGCTGAAGACGGCAGCGGATATCAGTTCATGGTTGAAATGCTGACCGAGCTGAACAGCCGTAACCCGCAGGTGGCGTCTCGTCTGATTGAGCCACTGATCCGCCTGAAACGCTACGATGCGCAGCGTCAGGCGAAAATGCGTGCCGCACTTGAGCAGCTGAAAGGGCTGGAAAATTTGTCTGGCGATCTGTACGAGAAGATTACAAAGGCGCTGGCCTGATGTAAAAAAGCCCGGTGGCGCTTCGCTTACCGGGCCTACGATTTGCCCTTGCGCCGTGCTCCCTGTTGAAGAGGGCCGGGGTGAGGGCATCAGGCATTAGCCTTTATCCGCTGAATCTCCGCTTCTCCACGTTTCATCACTCTATCCAGCACTTCCGCCTCCAGCTCCGCCAGTCTGGCCGATCCCACCCGGCGAGGACGTGGAATATCCACCGTCAGATCCAGACCAATTTTACCCTCTTCTATTAACAGCACCCTGTCTGCCATTGCCACAGCTTCGCTTACGTCATGCGTCACCAGCAGCACCGTAAAGCCGTGCGTCTGCCAGAGGGTTTCAATCAGATCCTGCATCTCGATCCGCGTCAGGGCATCAAGCGCGCCGAGCGGTTCATCAAGCAGCAGCAGGCCGGGACGATGAATCAGCGCGCGTGCCAGGGCCACGCGCTGCTTTTGTCCACCCGACAGGGCCGCAGGCCACTCTCCCGCGCGATTCTCCAGCCCTACCGCGGCGAGTGCCTGCCGGGCGTCCTCCCGCCAGCTGCCCTTCAGGCCCAGCCCGACGTTATCCATCACCGTTTTCCACGGCAGCAGACGCGCGTCCTGAAACATCATGCGCGTATCATCCTGAATCGTGGACAGCGGCGTCGTGCCCGCCAGAATGTCACCACTGTTTGGCGCCTCCAGCCCGGCTAAAAGACGCAGCAGGGTACTCTTGCCGCCACCGCTGCGGCCAACAACGGCCACAAACTGTCCGGCAGGAATATGCAGATCCAGTGCATTCAGAATGGTGTTGTCGCCGTAGCGTTTGGTCACGCCGTTCAGCAGTAACGGTGTTCCCTGGTTCAGTCGTGCAGTATTCATGCTTTCGCCTCCTGAGCGGTGTAGGCCGGGTTCCAGCGCAGCCAGCTACGTTCCAGCCACTGGGCGCTGACGTCCGCAAGTTTGCCAAGCAGGGCATAAAGGATAATGGCAACCACCACCACGTCCGTTTGCAGGAACTCGCGGGCGTTCATCGCCAGATAACCAATGCCGGAGTTGGCCGAAATGGTTTCCGCCACGATCAGGGTTAGCCACATCAGGCCGAGCGCAAAACGCACCCCAACCATAATGGAGGGCAGGGCGCCCGGCAGGATCACATGGGTAAACAGGGCAAAACCTGACAGGCCATAGCTGCGGGCCATCTCAACCAGACCGCGATCGATATTGCGGATCCCATGCCAGGTATTGATATAAATCGGGAATAATGTTCCCAGCGCCACGAGGAAAATTTTGGCGCTCTCATCAATGCCGAACCACAGGATAACCAGCGGAATAAGCGCCAGATGCGGCACGTTACGCAGCATTTGAACGGAGGTATCCAGCAGCCGCTCACCCCAGCGGGACAGGCCGCTGATCAGCCCCAGCGTCAGGCCGATGCTCCCGCCAATCGAAAAGCCGATTACCGCGCGCCAGGAGCTGATGGCAAGATGTTGCCACAGCTCACCGCTGGCGCTTAGCGACCAGAACGCTTCCACAACGCCCTCCGGAGAGGGCAAAATACGGCTCGACAGCCAGCCAGTTGAAGACGCCAGTTGCCAGACGAGGACAATGCCGACGGGCAGAAACCACGGTGCGGCGCGCAGCAGCCATTTTTGTGCGGTTGAAGACATGGTGGCTCCTTAACTTTGCGCGACTTTTCTCGGGATAAACGCATTCGCCACGGCTTCGCCCTGCAACTGAAGCTGACGTGGCTGCGGAATCTCCGGGATAGCGACATCCAGGTGCGGGAAGAGCAGTTCACCCACCTTGTAGGCCTCCTCCAGATGCGGGTAGCCAGACAGGATAAAGCTGTCGATCCCCAGCGCCGCGTATTCATTAATGCGTGCCGCTACGGTTGGACCGTCGCCGACCAGCGCCGTACCGGCGCCGCCACGCACCAGACCCACCCCGGCCCACAGGTTCGGGCTGATCTCAAGATTTTCACGCTTGCCGTTGTGCAGGGAGGCCATTCGGTGTTGGCCCACTGAGTCGGTTTTGGCAAACGCCGCCTGTGCTTTGGCGATAGTGTCGTCGTCCAGATGAGCGATCAGACGGTCGGCAGCTTGCCAGGCCTCGTCGTTGGTTTCGCGTACGATCACGTGCAGGCGAATGCCGAAGCGCACCGTACGGCCATGTTCTGCGGCTTTGGCGCGTACCTGAGCAATTTTCTCTTTAACCAGCTCCGGTGGCTCGCCCCAGGTCAGATAGAGATCGACCTGCTCAGCCGCCAGCTCCTGCGCCACGTCCGACGATCCGCCGAAATAAAGGGGAGGGCGCGGCTGTTGTACCGGCGGGAAGTAGAGTTGCGCATCGCGAACGTGGATATGTTTTCCTTCGAAGGTGACGGTTTCCCCTTCCAGCAGACGTCGCCAGACGCGGGTGAACTCTGCGGAGGCTTCATAGCGCTCGGTATGATCGAGAAAAACGCCATCGCCCGCCAGCTCCTGCGGATCGCTGCCCGTCACCAGATTGAACAGCGCGCGGCCGTTGGAGAGCCTGTCCAGCGTTGCCGCCTGGCGTGCCGCGACGGTGGGCGACACCACGCTCGGGCGCAAGGCTACCAGGAATTTCAGGCGCTGGGTGACGGGGATCATCGACGCGGCAACCAGCCACGCATCCTCACATGAACGGCCCGTCGGGATCAGCACCCCGGTAAAACCGATGCGGTCTGCCGCCTGGGCGATCTGCTGTAGATAGCCGTGATCGACCGGGCGGGCGCCTTCTTCTGTGCCAAGATAGTGTCCATCACCGTGGGTGGGTAAAAACCAGAAAAGATTCAGACTCATGATTTTTTTCCTTCAATGCCAGCGGGTTGCCAGATGCGTTCGCGAATATTCACCTGCTTTGGAACCAGGCGGTTTTGATAAAAGAGGTCTGCCGTTTGCTGCTGGAGGGCGGCAACGTGGGCGTCAACCGGCGCTATGGTGGTGGGAGGACGGTGGTCAAGATAGGTGGCGATCACCGGTTCAGGCAGGCCCATGGTTTTTGCCAGCAGCGTGATGCTCTGCTGACGCTGGCTTTGGGTCAGCGCATCGGCCTGAGAGAAGGTATCCAGCACCTGCTGAATAAATGCGCCATTTTTTTCAGCGTAAGGACGTGCCGCCAGGTAGAACGAACCGGTTTGTTTCAGGGTGGTGCCGTCTTTCAGCACCCGCACACCGCCTTGCAACAGTGCGGCGGAGTAGTACGGATCCCAGATAGCCCAGGCATCAACATTTTTTTGCTGAAACGCCGCGCGCGCATCGGCAGGCGTCAGGTAAACGGGCTGGATATCGGTGAATTTAAGGCTGGCCTCCTGCAACGCGCGCAGCAGCAGGTTATGCGAGCTGGAACCTTTCTGGAAAGCAACCTTATGACCTTTGAGATCGGCGACGCTTTTGATCTCGCTGTTTTCCGGCACCAAAATAACCTCTGCCTTCGGCTTGGCGGGTTCAACGCCAACGTAAACCAGATCCGCCCCGGCCGCCTGGGCAAAGATCGGCGGGATATCGCCGGTGCTGCCTAAATCAATACTCCCGACGTTCAGCGCCTCCAGCATCTGCGGTCCGGCAGGGAACTCGACCCATGAGAATTTGGTCTGCGGGAAACGTTTCTCCAGCAACGCATGGCTTTTCGCCAGCACCATGCTGACGCTGCCTTTCTGATAACCGATACGCAGGCTCTCCGGCGTTTTCTCCGCCGCCTGAGCCAGCGATGCCACTGCCAGCAGACCTGCCAGCCCGATACGGGTAACTGTTTTAAACATGCGCCACTCCTTGTGATTGATGAAATGCCGCCGCGTGGCGATCCCGGCGATTAAGGGCGTGCCAGAAGGTTTCAAGCGCGCTGTCGAGGCGGGTTTGCAGATTCGGCGTGAAATGCGGTTTATGCTGGTAGTCGATTACCTGTGAGTCGTCAGCGAAGACGCCATGCAGGATCTCCTGCGCTTTCAGCGCGTTCAGAACTGGCTTGAGGGCATAATCCACCGCCAGTAAATGGGCTACCGTACCGCCTGTGGCCAGCGGCAGGACGACCTTACCGTCCAGCGCGCGTTCGGGCAGCAGATCGAGCAGCGTTTTCAGTGCACCGGAAAAAGAGGCTTTATAAATTGGTGTCGCGACGACCAGCCCGTCAGCACGCTTAAGTTGTTCGATCAGGGTTTTCAGCGCCGGGCTGTCGAAACGTGCGTAGAGCAGATCTTCAGGCGCGAAATTGTGCAAATTCCAGTGACACACTTCGACATCCAGAGCATTAAGCTTTTCGCGAGCGTATTCCAGCAGTGCGCTGGATCGAGAGGGGAAGCGGGGGCTTCCGGCCAGGGTAATGACGCGCATGGTTGCTCCTTATAACTAATTGTTTGCTTTTATCTAACATTCATAACAATTTTCAGGAGTGTGACATTGCGTGGTTATTCCACTAAATGATTTATCCTCAGGATGAATGCAGAAAAAAGCATAAGAAGCGAACCGATAAGTAAACGATTGCGTTTTACATGGCTTTTTTTGCCACAGGTCAATTCCCTTTCCGGGCGGGATCGCACATAATCCCCTCCCGGTTTGCACACCGGGAATCCAGGAGAGTTCATGTACTACCCCTTCGTTCGTAAAGCCCTTTTCCAGCTCGATCCTGAGCGCGCTCATGAATTTACATTTCAGCAGTTACGTCGTATTACAGGAACGCCTCTGGCCGCGCTGGTGCGTCAAAACGTGCCGGAAAAACCCGTCCAATGCATGGGCCTGACGTTCAAAAATCCACTGGGCCTTGCGGCCGGTCTGGACAAAAATGGCGAATGCATTGATGCACTCGGCGCGATGGGCTTTGGCTCGATCGAAATCGGGACGGTGACGCCGCGTCCGCAGCCGGGAAATGACAAGCCACGTCTGTTCCGCCTGGTTGAAGCCGAGGGGCTGATCAACCGCATGGGCTTTAATAACCTTGGCGTCGATCATCTGGTTGAGAACGTTAAGAAAGCCCATTTTGATGGTGTGCTGGGTATTAATATTGGCAAAAATAAAGACACGCCAGTCGAGCAGGGTAAAGATGACTATCTGATTTGTATGGAAAAAGTCTATGCCTATGCCGGTTATATCGCGGTGAATATATCCTCGCCTAACACCCCAGGGCTGCGTTCATTACAATATGGCGAAGCGCTTGACGATCTTCTTAGCGCCATTAAAAATAAACAAACGGCACTACAGGCGATCCACCATAAATATGTTCCGGTCGCGGTTAAGATCGCCCCGGATCTTTCGGCAGAGGAATTGATCCAGGTTGCCGACAGTTTAGTTCGCCATAATATTGATGGTGTGATTGCGACCAATACAACGCTCGATCGCTCCCTCGTCCAGGGAATGAAAAACTGTGACGAAGCGGGTGGATTAAGTGGCCGTCCGGTACAATTAAAAAGCACCGAAATTATTCGCGCACTCTCCGCGGAATTAAAAGGCCAGCTGCCGATTATTGGCGTGGGTGGCATTGATTCCGTCATCGCTGCACGTGAGAAGATGGCGGCAGGGGCTTCACTGGTGCAAATTTATTCCGGCTTTATTTTTAAAGGGCCGCCATTGATTAAAGAAATTGTCACGCATATCTAATCTTTTCTCTTAATCAGACAACCAGGGCTTTATTTCCAGCCCTGGTTGTTTTATATTCCGTCATTGTTGCTTATTTAGACATTATAGTCTTTTATTACTAGTGTTATAAGCGAAGCGGCAAACAGGACATTTTTAGTACAGGACGTTTTGGGGACGGGAGAGAAACATGCGAATTAAACCTGACGATAACTGGTGCTGGTATTTTTGTGACGAGCATGACCGTATGATGCTCGACTTAGCCAATGGCATGTTGTTTCGCTCTCGTTTTGCGCGCCGAATGTTAACGCCAGACGCGTTTGCTCCCTCAGGCTTTTGCGTTGACGACGCTGCACTCTATTTCTCTTTTGAAGAAAAATGCCGCGACTTCAATCTCTCCAAAGAACAGCGCGCTGAACTGGTACTAAATGCGCTGGTGGCGATCCGTTTCCTGAAACCACAAATGCCGAAAAGCTGGCATTTCCTCGCGCACGGTATGAGCTGGACCCCGGCTATCGGCGATGCGGCCAGCGTCAATCTGAGCGATACCGAAGAAGAGGTGAATTTGCTGGTGGTTGAACCCGGTGAAAACGCTGCGCTCTGTTTGCTGGCCCAACCCGGCGTGACCATTGCCGGGCGAGTCATGCAGTTAGGTGATGCCATCAAAGTGATGAATGACAGGCTGAAGCCTCAGCTGCGCGTCGATTCCTTCAGCCTCGAACAGGCGGTTTAAGCTTCCAGCTGTACGGATGTTTTCGGTACACAGCTACAGCACAGGATCGTGCCGTCACTGCCAATCGCAGATTTCTTCAGGGCACTCACTTCACCATCGACCAGTTTAATGCGACAGCATCCGCAAATCCCCGCGCGACAGGAATAAGGTACGCGGATACCCGCCTGCTCCAGCTGTTCCAGTAGCACCTGCTGATTGTTACCACGAATAACTTTGCCTTCCCAGTGAATATCCACCGCGGAAGCGACGTTGGTGACAACGTCAACCATTTCTTCTTCCTGGCCTGCGCCGTACACTCTTGCAGGCCCGCGGGTAAGAATTTCGACCTCGTCGCCCACGCGGATTACGCCGCTGGAGCGGGGGATCAGGTTCTGGCCGAAGTCGACATCACCGTTATCCTGCGCGGTACGAAATGACTGCAAGGTTTTCAGCGGTTCGCCGGAAGGGTGTTTCTGGCCTTTCTCCGGGCTGACGGTGGTAAAAATACAGCGGCTGCACGGCTTCACGACATCAAAGATTACGCTGCCGATGCGGATCACTTTCCAGGTATCTTCATCCCAGGCATCCGCTCCGGTCACCACCAGATTCGGGCGAAACTGCTCCATCTGCACGCTGGCTTTGCAACGGGTTTGTAAATCACGCAGCGAGGCCTCGCTGGTCAGCAGGAAGGGAAAACCATCCGCAAAGGAGAGGGGAACCGCGTCGTGGCGTTTCACGCGACGAGTCAGCGTAGGCCCAACCCAGCGCAGCTGAACGTCACGTGAGAAAAAGCCGCTCAGCCACTGGTTAATGTTATCCGGCGCGATACGCGCGGTAAAATGATTGCCCCACACTTCCGTTGGCGCTTCAACCGGCGCAAAATCAGCAAAGCGGATCACGACGCTTGAACCGTCTGGCGCGGTCAAATGCAATCCGTCATGAAGCGGGGAAGGCGTAAAGCGAACCATCTGCGGGAACTGACGTGCGGTGATGAACGTACCGTCAGGCTCGGTGATCATAAAAATACGATCGAAGGCGAATCCGCTCATATCGGCCAGCGCGTGCGTCACGCCGATACCACGCATGGATTTCACCGGATGAATAAAAAGCCTGGATAACGTCGCCACTGCACACTCCCGCTAAATAAAATAAGCCTTCAACTTTATGACATACACGCCATATTAGCTATAATGCGCGACAATTTTCTATGAGTAAAAGTGACGATATGAATTCTCTGTTTGCCAGTACGGCCCGTGGGCTGGAAGAGCTGTTAAAAACTGAACTGGAAACCCTGGGCGCGAAAGAGTGCCAGGTGGTTCAGGGTGGTGTCCATTTTGAGGGCGACACGCGGCTTATTTACCAGAGCCTGATGTGGAGCCGTCTGGCGTCGCGCATCATGCTGCCGATGAAAGAGTGCAAGGTCTACAGCGATCTTGATCTCTACACCGGTGTACAGATGATCGACTGGACAGAGATCTTCACCCCGGACGCCACCTTTGCGGTGCATTTCAACGGTGTCAACGATGAGATCCGCAACAGCCAGTACGGCGCCCTGCGCGTCAAAGACGCCATTGTGGACTGCTTCACGCGTCGTAATAGAGAACGTCCGAACGTAGATCGTGAAAACCCGGATCTGCGTATCAACGTCTGGCTGAACGGCGACACTGCCAGTATTTCCCTGGATCTGAGCGGCGCAGGCCTGCATCTGCGCGGCTATCGCGATCGCACCGGCATGGCCCCAATCAAAGAGACACTGGCCGCCGCTATCGTGATGCGCTCCGGCTGGCAGCCGGGTACGCCGCTGCTCGATCCAATGTGCGGTTCCGGTACGCTGCTGATTGAAGCCGCGATGCTGGCCACCGACCGCGCGCCAGGGCTGCATCGTGGACAGTGGGGCTTCAAAGGCTGGGCGCAGCACGATGAAGACCTCTGGAAAGAGGTCAAAGACGACGCGCAGACCCGTGCCCGTAAAGGGCTGGCGGAGTACACCTCTCACTTTTACGGTTCGGACAACGACCCACGGGTGATTGAACGCGCGCGCAGCAACGCCCGTCGAGCCGGTATCGGTGAGCTGGTGACCTTCGACGTCAAAGATGTGGCGAACCTGACCAATCCGCTGCCAAAAGGCCCGTACGGTACGGTGATCAGCAACCCGCCGTATGGTGAGCGTCTTGGCAGCGAGCCAGCGCTGATTGCGCTACACAGCCTGCTGGGCCGCAACATGAAAGCGCATTTCGGCGGCTGGAACCTCTCCCTGTTTAGCGCCTCGCCGGAGCTGCTGAGCTGCCTGCAATTACGTGCCGATCGCCAGTTCAAGGCGAAAAACGGCCCGCTGGACTGCGTGCAGAAAAACTACCATCTGGCAGAGATAGCAGCGGACAGCAAACCGTCTGGCGTGGCGGAAGATTATGCCAACCGTCTGCGCAAAAACCTGAAGAAATTTGAGAAGTGGGCGAAGCAGGAAGGCATCGAATGTTATCGCCTTTACGACGCTGACCTGCCGGAATACAACGTGGCGGTTGACCGCTATGCAGACTGGGTGGTGGTTCAGGAATACGCCCCGCCGAAAACCATTGATGCGCAAAAAGCGCGTCAGCGTATGCTGGATGTGATTGCGGCCACCATCGCCGTACTCGGCATTTCGCCAAACAAGCTGGTGCTGAAAACCCGTGAGCGTCAGAAAGGCAAAAACCAGTATCAGAAGATGGGCGAGAAGGGCGACTTCATCGAAGTGGGCGAATATAATGCGCGCCTGTGGGTTAACCTGACCGATTACCTTGATACCGGCCTGTTCCTCGATCACCGCATCGCCCGCCGCATGCTGGGACAGATGAGCAAGGGCAAAGACTTCCTGAACCTGTTCTCCTATACCGGCAGCGCCAGCGTTCATGCAGGGCTTGGTGGGGCGCGTAGTACCACCACGGTCGATATGTCCCGTACTTATCTGGAGTGGGCAGAGCGCAACCTGCGTCTTAACGGCTTAACCGGTCGTCAGCATCGCCTGTTACAGGCCGACGTGCTGGGCTGGCTGCGCGATACCGACGAGCAGTTTGATCTGATCTTTATCGATCCGCCGACCTTCTCTAACTCCAAGCGTATGGAGGATAGCTTTGACGTTCAACGCGATCACCTGCGCCTGATGACCGACCTGAAGCGTCTGCTGCGTAAAGGCGGCACCATTATGTTCTCGAATAACAAGCGCGGATTCCGCATGGATCACGACGGCCTGGCCGAACTGGGACTGAAAGCACAAGAAATCAGCCAAAAAACGCTGTCTCAGGACTTTGCCCGTAACCGTCAAATCCACAACTGCTGGCTGATCTCCGCGGTCTGAAAGGAAAAATAAATGTCTTTAATTAGTATGCACGGCGCGTGGCTCTCTTTCAGCGACTCACCGCTTCTCGATAATGCAGAGCTGCATATCGAAGATAACGAGCGCGTCTGTCTGGTCGGCCGTAACGGCGCAGGTAAATCGACGCTGATGAAAATCCTCAACCGTGAGCAGGGGCTGGACGACGGCCGTATTGTTTACGAGCAGGATCTGGTCGTCTCTCGTCTGCAACAGGATCCGCCGCGTAACGTTACCGGCAGCGTGTACGATTTTGTTGCCGAAGGAATTTCAGAGCAGGCGGAATACCTCAAGCGCTACCACGAGATTTCGCATCTGGTCATGACCGACCCGAGCGACAAAAATCTCAACGAGCTGGCAAAAGTGCAGGAGATGCTCGATCACCACGGCCTGTGGCAGCTGGAAAACCGCATTAACGAAGTGCTGGCTCAGCTTGGCCTGGAAGCGGATATGGAGCTGTCGGCGCTCTCCGGCGGCTGGCTGCGTAAAGCCGCGCTGGGCCGTGCCCTGGTGAGCGGGCCCAGGGTACTGCTGCTGGACGAACCAACGAACCACCTGGATATCGAAGCGATTGACTGGCTGGAAGGGTTCCTGAAAACTTTCAATGGCACCATTATCTTCATCTCCCACGACCGTTCGTTCATCCGCAACATGGCCACGCGCATTGTCGACCTCGACCGCGGCAAGCTGGTGACCTATCCGGGCGATTACGATACCTATCTGCTGGAGAAAGAAGAGAACCTGCGCGTGGAAGAGCTGCAAAACGCCGAGTTCGACCGCAAGCTGGCGCAGGAAGAGGTATGGATCCGTCAGGGCATCAAGGCGCGTCGTACCCGTAATGAAGGCCGCGTTCGCGCCCTGAAGGCGATGCGCCGCGAACGTAGCGAACGCCGCGAAGTCTTGGGTAGCGCCAAAATGCAGGTGGAAGAGGCGTCCCGCTCGGGCAAAATTGTCTTCGAAATGGAGAACGTGAGTTATTCGGTTGACGGCAAAGTGCTGGTGAACGATTTCTCCGCACAGGTTCAGCGCGGCGACAAAATTGCGCTTATTGGTCCAAACGGCTGCGGCAAAACCACGCTGTTGAAACTGATGCTGGGCCAGTTGCAGGCCGACAGCGGTCGTATTCACTGTGGTACCAAGCTGGAAGTAGCGTACTTTGACCAGCATCGCGCAGAGCTGGATCCGGACCGTACGGTGATGGACAACCTCGCTGAGGGCAAACAGGAGGTAATGGTTAACGGCAAGCCGCGTCACGTGCTGGGCTACCTTCAGGACTTCCTGTTCCACCCAAAACGCGCCCTGACGCCTGTGCGCGCGCTGTCCGGCGGTGAGCGTAACCGTCTTTTACTGGCGCGCCTGTTCCTGAAACCCAGTAACTTACTGATTCTCGATGAACCGACGAACGATCTGGATGTCGAAACGCTGGAACTGCTGGAAGAGTTGATTGATGGCTATCAGGGAACCGTGATGCTGGTCAGCCACGATCGTCAATTTGTCGATAACACCGTGACCGAGTGCTGGATCTTCGAAGGCGAAGGACGCATCGGTCAATATGTGGGCGGCTATCATGACGCGCGTGGACAGCAATCGCAGTCGCTGGCGCAAAAACAGGCGAAGACCAAAAATGTCGCTGAACCTGTTGTTGTGAAAGCAGAAACTGTCAAAAAGTCTCCTGCTAAAATGAGCTATAACTTGCAGCGCGAGCTGGAAGGGCTGCCGCAGCGTCTGGAAGAGCTGGAAGCGGCACTGGAAGCACTGCAAATTCAGGTCGCTGATGCGTCATTCTTTACGCAGCCTCACGACTATACTCAGAAAGTATTGGCTGAACTCTCCCAGGCCGAGCAGGCGCTGGATGAGGCATTTGAGCGCTGGGAGTACCTTGAGTCTCTGAAAAACGGCGCATAAACAGGGATAATCTATGTGTGACCAGCACCATGCCGATCGGCATATTTTATGCTCGCAATGCGATATGCTCGTGGCGTTGCCAGAGCTTGGTCACGGACATAAGGCTGCCTGCCCGCGCTGCGGAGCTACGCTGACGACCGAGTGGGACGCGCCAAGGCAGCGTCCTACGGCTTACGCACTGGCAGCCCTGTTCATGTTACTGCTCTCCAATCTCTTCCCTTTCATCTCTATGAAAGTGGGTGGGATGGTAAGCCAGGTGGAGTTACTGGAAATTCCAGGCGTGATGTTCTCGGAAGATTACGCCAGCCTTGGCACCTTCTTTCTTCTGTTCGTGCAGATAGTCCCGGCTTTTTGCCTGGTCGTCATTCTGCTACTGGTCAATCGCGTCAGGATGCCCACCGCCCTTAAAATCAAACTCGCGCGGATCCTGTTCCAGCTGAAAAGCTGGGGGATGGCGGAAATTTTTCTGGCGGGTATCCTGGTCAGCTTCGTGAAGCTGATGGCCTACGGCGATGTGGGGATTGGCAGTAGCTTTATTCCGTGGTGTCTGTATTGCGTGCTGCAACTGCGCGCTTTCCAGTGCGTGGACCGACGCTGGACCTGGGACGATATTGCCCCGGCACCGACGCTCTCGCAGACGGTAAAGGTGGGCGTACCGGGTATCCGTCAGGGGCTGCGCTCCTGCTCCTGCTGCACCGCCGTGCTGCCCGCGGATGTCGAGGTGTGTCCCCGCTGTGAAACAAAAGGTCACGTCCGACGCAAAAATAGCCTGCAATGGACCATGGCGCTGCTGGTGACCTCTGTCATGCTTTATCTGCCCGCCAATATTTTGCCGATCATGATCACCGATCTGCTCGGCGACAGAATGCCCTCGACCATCCTTGCCGGGGTGATTTTGCTGTGGAGCGAAGGGTCATACCCTGTTGCAGGCGTCATATTTATCGCCAGCATTATGGTTCCGACCTTAAAGATGATTGCCATTGCCTGGCTTTGCTGGGATGCAAAAGGGCACGGTAAGCGTGACAGTGAGCGCATGCATCTGATTTATGAGGTCGTGGAATTTGTTGGCCGTTGGTCGATGATTGACGTGTTCGTGATTGCGGTTCTCTCAGCGCTGGTGCGTATGGGTGGGCTGATGAGTATTTATCCCGCTATGGGAGCGCTGATGTTTGCTTTGGTCGTCATTATGACCATGTTTGCGGCCATGACCTTCGACCCTCGTTTATCGTGGGATCGTGAGCCCGATTCAAGCCATGAGGAAGAGTAAGAGCATGGAAAATAAGAGTGGAGAGGCTAAAGTGCAGAAGGTCAGAAACTGGTCGCCGGTGTGGATTTTCCCCATCGTGACCGCGCTGATCGGTGCATGGATCCTGTTTTATCATTACAGCCATCAGGGACCGGAAGTCACGCTAATTACCACCAATGCAGAGGGAATTGAGGGCGGAAAAACCACCATCAAGAGCCGCAGCGTGGATGTGGGTGTCGTGGAAAGCGCGACCCTGACGGATGATTTAACCCATGTTGAAATTAAGGCCCGCCTGAATGCTGGCATGGAAAAACTGCTCCATGAAGATTCCGTTTTTTGGGTGGTGAAACCGCAGGTCGGAAGAGAAGGGATCAGCGGCTTAGGGACGCTATTGTCAGGGGCTTACATTGAACTCCAGCCCGGCAATAAAGGCGCCCAGCCAGCAAACTATCAGTTGCTGGATTCACCGCCGCTTGCGCCACCGGATGCAAAAGGGATCCGCGTCATTCTGGACAGCAAAAAAGCGGGCCAGCTCTCGCCGGGCGATCCGGTGCTGTTCCGTGGGTATCGTGTCGGTTCGGTTGAAACGAGCACCTTCGATCCGCAAAAACGGACCATCAGCTATCAGCTATTTATCAATGCGCCTAATGACCGACTGGTGACCAGTAACGTTCGTTTCTGGAAAGACAGTGGGATCGCTGTGGATCTCACCTCTGCGGGGATGCGCGTTGAGATGGGTTCACTCACCACGCTGTTTGGTGGGGGCGTCAGTTTTGACGTGCCGGAAGGTATAGATCTGGGACAACCGGTGGCGGAAAAAACCGCCTTCAGATTGTTTGACGATCAAAAAAGCATTCAGGATGCGCTCTATACCGATCACATCGATTATCTGATGTTCTTTAAGGACTCTGTACGCGGCTTGCAGCCAGGAGCGCCAGTTGAGTTCCGCGGTATCCGTCTGGGTACAGTAGGGCAAGTGCCTTACTTTGTTCCGGGACTCAAGCAAATGCTTGATGATGATTATCGTATTCCGGTGCTGATACGCATTGAGCCTGAGCGTTTAATTAACCAGATTGGTGAGGATCAGGATATTGGGGAGCATATCAGCGACCTGATGAATCGCGGTCTGCGTGGCTCGCTGAAAACCGGCAACCTGGTGACAGGGGCGTTGTATGTCGATATGGACTTCTATCCAAAAGCGCCACCTATGACGGGAGTCCGTGGATTTGGCGGCTACAAAATCATTCCTACGGTTAGCAGTGGCCTGGCGCAGATCCAACAGCGTCTGATGGAAACGCTGGATAAGATCAACAATCTGCCGCTGAATCCAATGCTTGAGGCTGCGACGGGATCACTGCATCAGAGCCAGGCGACGATGCAACGTCTACAAACTACCCTGGATAATATCAACAAGATCACGGCCAACCAGTCCATGCAGCAACTGCCGCAGGATATGCAGAAAACGTTGCGTGAACTGAATCGCAGTATGCAGGGCTTCCAGCCGGGCTCAGCGGCCTACAACAAGATGGTGGCGGATATGCAACGTCTTGATCAGGTTTTACGCGAGCTACAGCCCGTTCTGAAAACGCTCAATGAAAAGAGCAACGCGCTGGTGTTTGAAGCGAAAGATAAAAAGGATCCTGAGCCTAAGAGGGCGAAACAATGAAAAAATGGCTAATCATCGCAGGCGCACTGGTATTAACGGCCTGTAGCTCTGGAAGCGATAACAAAAGCTACTACCAGCTGCCGTTAAGCGCGCAGTCGGGGGCGCAGAGCAGTGCCTCGCAGGGCAGCCGTCTGCTGTGGGTTGAGCAGGTTGCCGTGCCAGATTACCTGGCGGGCAACGGGGTGGTCTACCAGACCAGCGATGTGCAGTATGTAATCGCCAACAACAACCTGTGGGCCAGCCCGCTGGATCAGCAGCTACGCAATACGCTGGTGGCGAATCTGAGCAGCCAGCTCCCCGGTTGGGTCGTTGCCTCGCAGCCTCTGGGAAGCGATCAGGACACTCTGAATGTTAACGTGACAGGATTCCATGGCCGCTATGATGGTGCCGTTGTTATCAGCGGGGAGTGGCTGCTGAATCACCAGGGTCAGCTGATTAAGCGTCCTTTCCATCTGGAACTCAAGCAGCAGAAAGATGGCTATGACGAAATGGTGAAAGTACTTGCGCAGGGATGGGCACAGGAGTCGGCTACTATAGCAAGAGAGATTTCCCGCCTGCCATAAGTAAAATTCATCGACGAAAGCCGCACTCAGCTTCTTGCTGATTGCGGCTTTTTTTTCGTTTTACGTTCAGGTTGTTACTTGTCCCGCATCACACTTTTTGTACAAACGATCTTCCATGTAGCTCACAAATATGACACCCGTATGAATTTTGAACGTTGACGCTGACGCAGATTCGGGGTATTCGTTAACTGTGCTTGCACATATTGCAACCACTGTTTTCTTTCCACCAGACAAAAGAATGAGGGAAACGAGGCATGAAGAGACAGAAACGAGATCGCCTGGAAAGGGCTCATCAACGTGGTTATCAGGCTGGCATCGCCGGACGTTCTAAAGAAATGTGTCCCTATCAGGCCCTGAATCAAAGGTCCCAATGGCTAGGGGGCTGGCGAGAAGCCATCGGAGACAGGGCAGTACTTGCTTGATACCGTCTCTTTAAAAAGAAACCTCCGCAATGCGGAGGTTTCGCCTTTCTGGAAGGGGCTAAAAGCCGTTATCAGAAAGCGGAGGTATCCTGGAACAGACCCACTTTCAGGTCGTTCGCGGTATAGATCAGACGACCATCAACCAACACTTCACCGTCCGCCAGGCCCATAATCAGACGGCGGTTAACGATGCGTTTGAAATGGATACGGTAGGTGACTTTCTTCGCGGTAGGCAGAACCTGACCGGTGAATTTCACTTCGCCTACGCCCAGCGCACGGCCTTTGCCTTCACCGCCAAGCCAGCCCAGATAGAAGCCAACCAACTGCCACATGGCATCGAGGCCCAGGCAGCCAGGCATTACCGGATCGCCAATAAAGTGGCAACCGAAGAACCACAGGTCCGGGTTGATATCGAGTTCTGCTTCTACGTAACCCTTATCAAAGTTGCCGCCGGTTTCGGTCATTTTCACGACACGGTCCATCATCAGCATATTTGGGGCTGGTAACTGCGGGCCTTTCGCGCCAAACAGTTCACCGCGACCAGAGGCAAGAAGGTCTTCTTTAGTATAGGATTCGCGTTTATCTACCATGTTCTCAGTAAGCCTTATTTTAGTGAAGGACGCAGGATAGCTAACACGTGTACGCTGAACAAGTCCGATCAGTTCGCACTAAACCAACTTAACCAGCGTAACGGCCACGGATAACGATGACGAGCATCCTGTTGTGTCGCCTGAGCTATACGTTCCTGAATGGTCTGCATCAGGGTTGTCTGGCCTTCGCCGTCCCAGACCAGGTTTGTCAGTAAGGGTAGTGCATCCTCAACCCCTTCGATGGCCCAGACGGTGAATTGTTCCTGCTCTACCGCATCCAGAATCGCCTGGCTCAGGCTCAAATGGCGAGCGTTAGGTGCCGGAATTATCACGCCCTGTTTGCCGTTTAAACCGCGCTGCTGGCAGATTGCGAAGAAGCCTTCGATTTTCTCATTCAGTCCGCCCACCGGTTGGGCACGGCCAAACTGATCCACGGACCCGGTAATCGCAATATTCTGGTTAATCGGCACGTCTGCAAGCGCGCTGATCACGGCGCACAGCTCCGCCATTGAGGCGCTGTCGCCGTCGACTTCACTGTAGGACTGCTCAAAGGTCAACGAGGCAGAGAAGGGGATCTGCTGCTCGAGCTGAAGTTCAGACATCAGGAATGCCTGCATGATCATCATGCCTTTGGCATGAATGTTTCCGCCCAGTTCGGCCTTGCGTTCGATATCGGTAAATTCGCCGTCACCAATGTGTACGACACAGCTGATACGGGAAGGCTCACCAAAGGCGCGTGGGTGCCCGGGGAACTCGATGACGGACAAGGCATTGATTTGCCCGATACGTTCGCCTTCGGTCTCCACCAGAATCTGTTCAAGCAGAATTTCATCCTGCATACGGTCAGCAAGATAGCCTTCGCGCCATTCACGCTGGGCCAGCATCTGGCTCAGTTGCTCACCGTTGAACGTACCATTGCCGCTGATAACGCCCACTTCACGCAGCTGTTTGCCGATCCAGAGCGGACAGAGCGGCAGGGTTTCCTGATCGCCGGTGTAGCGTACGGCCTCTCGGATTAAGCCCGGCCACGCATCCTCGGCAGGTGAGGGCAGCGCGGAACGTTCCGCCACGGCCATAACCCACTGACACCACTGCGCCATGTCATCGGCATCTGCAATCTGAATATTGTCTTCAAATTCGCTGTAAACCGCCTGCTCCGCGAGTTCTGGCTCCATTTCCTGGAAGTCAGCCAGTGATTCACGGTCACCCGTCAGCACGACGGTCAGCGACAGCGGCATAGACGGAATGGAAACAGGCAGAGGACGTGAATCGTCGAAGCCTACCCAGTCAAAACGTTGCTGCGTCACCACCGTTTTCAGGCGCATCCACAGCAGCGGCTGCGCAAGCAGTGTGCGAAGGGAGATGAGCAATACGCCGCCATTCGCGCGGTGTACCAGCCCGGGTTGCAGTGAAACATCGCCATTGAACTGACGAAGGCAGCCGAACAACTGTTCTGCTTCCACCCAGTTGGCGGTGATCACCTCGCCTTTTGCAGCGAACAATCCATCTGCCTGCGTGGCAGGTTCGAATGTCACGTCGCGACCGGCAATATGATACTGACCACCAAAAACGGCATTCGTTTTTGGCTGCAACTGGCGCATGGCATCACCGAGAAGCGTCAGATACTCGGCTTCTTCCGGGGCTTTGAGCAGCATGAAAGGAGATGTAGCCCATGGGGATGACATCTGCTCCAGCGCGTAATGCAAACGCGGTTGTGTCTCGCTAAGTATGAATTTGTGTTCTTTTGTGAGGTCTGGCTGTGCAAACAGCTCCTGATAGCTCTCGGTATCCGGAACCAGGTCACGCCATGCAAGTTTCGTAATGGTCAAAGTTGATGTTTTTTAGTCAGAAGTAAAACCGTGGAGTATACCGTAAGCGGCGCACTCTGCCCAATCAGGATTCGGGTTTTCGTCATGCGGATCGCCTGCGACGTTTCACAGGATATGATTTCTTTTCAGCAGATTGCCAAAAAACTGATATTCTGAACAGAGTTACACGGTAACACTGAGATCGCAATGAAATATCAACAACTGGAAAACCTCGAAAGCGGCTGGAAATGGAAGTACCTGGTCAAAAAGCACCGTGAAGGGGAGCTGATCACCTGCTACATCGAAGCCAGCGCGGCACAAGAAGCTGTGGATATGTTGCTGACCCTCGAAAACGAACCGGTACAGGTCAACGGCTGGATTGAGAAACACATTAATCCGGCCTTGTTAAACCGGATGAAGCAAACTATCCGTGCTCGTCGTAAACGGCATTTCAATGCCGAGCATCAGCACACCCGTAAGAAATCCATCGACCTGGAATTCATGGTCTGGCAGCGTCTGGCCGGGCTTGCGCAACGGCGCGGGAAAACCCTGTCGGAAACGGTGGTGCAGCTGATTGAAGATGCCGAGCACAAAGAGAAGTATGCCAGCCAGATGTCGACGTTGAAAAACGATCTACAGGCACTGTTAGGTAAAAAATAAGCTTTTTACTTTTCTTCAGATAATAAAAAACCCCGCATGGCGGGGTTTTTTTATAAGACGATAACTTATGCCGCAGGCTGAGTTACAACGTCTTTGATACCTTTAACTTCGATCTCTACGCGACGATCTGGTGCCAGGCAGTCGATCAGTACAGCGCGTGGTTTCACGTTGTCACAGGTAGAACCGGTAACTGGGTTAGATTCGCCCATACCACGTGGGGAGATCTTGTTAGCTGGGATACCTTTAGATACCAGGTAATCAACTACAGACTGAGCACGTTTCTCAGACAGACCCTGGTTGTAAGCGTCAGAACCGATACGGTCGGTGAAGCCCAGAACCACTACAGAACCGTCTTTAGGATCCAGGTTGCTCAGCTGGGTGTACAGCTGATCCAGTGCCTGCTGACCTTCTGGTTTCAGGGTAGCTTTGTTGAAGTTGAACAGAACGTCAGACTTCAGAGTGAAGTGCTTGGTCTGTACTTCTGGCGCTGGAGCCGGAGCTGGAGCTACGACTGGCGCATCTTCCTGCTGACCGAAACGGTAAGAAACACCAACGCTCAGCATGCCGTTGTCTGGACGAACACCAACGGTAGCACCGTCACCGATGTTGTTAACCCACTGGTATTCCAGACGGGTAGCGATGTCACGGGTCATTGCCCACTCAACGCCACCAGCGAATACTGGGGAAACACCAGTGTCGTGGTCGTCACCAGCGATGCTGTTGCTGGAGTCTGCACGCCATACCATGCCGCCCAGACGGGTGTACACGTCCAGATCGTCAGTTACTGGGTAACCCAGTTTAGCGGTCAGCTGTACGCCTTGAGCTTTGAAAGCGCCATTTACGTTGTCGCCTTTGTAAGGCATACGACCTAACCAGTCGTAACCCATTTCAAAGCCAACATACGGGTTAACCTGATAGCCACCGAACGCACCTGCACCCAGCTGGCTCTCGTGAGTAGGGCCATCGTTGTTCAGGCTGCTGTTGTACCAACCGGTGTCATGGAACTGAGACCAGCCCAGTTTACCACCTGCATACCAGGTATTATCTTTCGGAGCGGCCTGCGCTACGGTAGCGAAGCCAGCCAGTGCCACTGCAATCGCGATAGCTGTCTTTTTCATTTTTTGCGCCTCGTTATCATCCAAAATTTGCCATGAATATCTCCATCGGAGGAATCACGGTTAAATCCTTCACCGGGGGGCGTGGTCAAATATAAACCTACCGATATCTTCGGCTTAGGCCGAGCACCCCTGGCGATGTAAAGTCTACAACGTAGCTGAAAACTTACAAGTGTGAAGTCCGTCAGGCATATGAAAAAAAAAGTTCCGTATACCTAATATTTAACAATTTTTGAACGAATTTTGTGCAGTAAAATTAACGAGAACCGCGTCAGACAAGCCTTGCCGCAGTTTTGGCGCGTTGAACTTTTTTTGCATACTGCGGTCGAAAAAAATTCCAGGAAAACTCTTAAAATGACTCAATGGTACACATTTGAGTGAATTTTTAGCCCGGGATGTTGTCCTCTGCGATAGGAATCTCCACGAACTGGCCGCATGATGAAACCCATCGCGTTACCTTCTTCAGCCGCTTCAGTCAGACGCAAATGTTCCTCTTGCGACAGATCCTCAGGCAACCACCCAATCACGACGCTATAGTTCCCGGTACGTAATGCCCGGACCATCGACTCGACCGTATCGCAAGGGGAGAGTTGATTAATCTGCATCACCTTCGCTAACGGCAGGCCAGCCGACTGAACCCATTCGCGACTTAATTTTTGCTGTGGCGTCAGCCAGAGCTGCCAGCGAGACTGTTGCCCGAGCTGCTGCAAAAGCGGCAGGAGTAAGAGTTGTGTCAACAGCGGCTGGTCTTCACGGTAAACCACTTCACTGATAAGCCCTGTCGATTCACGCCCGATAGAATTCTGCGCAGCATTGCCTGCGGCAGAAGTAGAAGGTGTTAAGTGATTTGCATAGCCTGAAGTGTACATATTCATTCCAGCCCTGTAGTTACTGTATGGATATACAGTAACCCCTGTATGCATAAAGATCAACCTCATTTTCGGAAAGCGACTCGCAAATTTCATCCATTCCTGGTGAACCTGAAAAAATCATCTTGCCCAACGGCAATAAGTTGCCTATTTTCCTGCTAACGGATCCGTTAGTAAGAAATATCGTGGTTACTGTATGATTTTTAATGGAATTATCATGAAAAAGATATCTTATGATCGGATTTATCAATCTCAAGAATACCTCTCTCCGCTGGGCGAAATTCATCATCGCGCCCTGTTTGGCGGTTATACCCTGGCCGTGGATGAAGCGGTGTTCGCGATGGTGTCTGACGGTGAGCTTTACCTTCGCGCCTGTGAGCAAAGTGCAAAATACTGTGTAAAAAACGCGTCCTCTTTTCTGACCCTGATGAAACGAGGACGTCCTGTGCTGCTTAATTACTACCGTGTGGATGAAGGTCTGTGGCAAAACAGGGAAAAACTGCTTCAGCTCTCCTCGTTTGCGCTCGATGCCGCCAGGAAAGAGCGCTACCAGCGCCATCAGCGTAACCGGCTTAAAGATCTGCCGAACCTGACCTTTCAGATTGAGGTCCTGCTTATGGAGGCGGGCATTACCAATGAAGAGACGCTACGACAGTTGGGGGCGAAGACGAGCTGGCTGAAAATGCGCTCTAAGAATAAAGCGCTGAGTATCCGGGTATTGTTCGCGCTTGAAGGCGCGATTGAAGGGTTACATGAAGCGGCACTCCCGGCGGATATTCGCCGGGAGCTTACGGAGTGGTTTAATGCGCTGCCTGAGTCGCAGGGCCATCATTCCGCCAGGTAGCGATCTGCTGTCGCAGCCGACAAATTTCCGGCAGCAAAGCGATAAGCAGGCCAATTTGCTGAAGGACCAGCGGAGCTTTGTTGTCGGTGCCTGGATCAAGGTGTGCGATACGTTGCACCAGTTCATCCAGTGCCTGGTGAACCCGTGGCTCGTCCGCAGGTTGATGATGAAGCGCATCATCAACGTAGCAAACGGCATCGTCCAGCAGTGCCAGGATGCTCGGATTCGTCAGTTTCTCTCGGTGGGCGCCAAGGGTAGAGATATAGCTGGTGAACGTGTGGTTCAGACACAGCAGGCGGAAGGCTATCTCCCGGATTTCTGCCGTGGCGCGCGGCTCAGTTGACATATTCGAGACAACGGAAGCCAGCTCTGCGTCAGTGTTATGCGCATCGCGACGGGCAATCCGATAGGCCAGACGGTTATCGCGACCCTGATGGTATTGCTCAAGTATGGCGTCCAGATAGCGGCAGTTGGCGTTCATTGCTCTGTCGGACACGCGCGGTAAATTTCGGAAACGCCAGTCCGGCCAGATAAAGCTCACCGCCGCCCAGGCGATGGCGCAGCCGATAAGCGTGTCGATCACGCGGGGGAGGGCCACTTCAAAGCCTTCACCCAGCAGATTGAAGCAGAGCAGAACCAGCAGCGTGATGAACATCGTGGCGTGGGCATACTGCACATTGCGGAAGGCGAAGAACAGTACCCCGGTAATCACAATCAGGATCAGTTGCCCTTCTACTGAAGGCACAAAATAGAGCACCGGCAGCCCGATGGCGACCCCGACTAACGTCCCGACAATACGCAGCGCGAGTCGATGGCGGGTAGCGTTATAGTTCGGCTGGCAGACGAACAGGCTGGTCAGCAGGATCCAGTAGCCGTGGTGCAATCCTGTTATCTGGATAAACGCGTAGCCGACGCACAGTACCAACGACATCCTTACCGCATGGCGAAAGAGGGCGGATTCCGGCGTAAAATGACGGCTCAGGCGCAGCCATATATCGCTGAAACCGTTGAGACTGTCGTCGGCAAGCTGGTTGTCAGCGTCATTGCCCGGCATCGCCATCGCCTGTTCAGACTCAATGGTGGCGAGCTGAGCATCGATGGCTCTCAGGTTGTTGAGCAGGAATCCCAGGGCTTTGAACTGTTCCGGCGAAGTTCCACTGGCCTGAACGCGATCGAGCGCCGCATCCAGGTGGCTGAATGCACGTTCAAAGCGAGGATCGTGCTGATAGGGCGTGCGCAGCAGTATTGAGCGTGCAAGTTGCTGGCAGGCCTGAGACTGCATCGACAGCAGACGCTGGAAACGGAACATCACGTCGCTGTAGCGGAATTTCTCGCGCAGGTCAGCGTATTGCACATGCGAGGAGCTGGCGCGCTCGTGAATATCCTGGGCAACAAAGTAGTAGTGCAGGGTGCGCCGGGTACCGCGCTGACCGCGATCGCCGCGCAGACGGGTGAGCAGAGACGCTTTGGTCTGATTCAGCGTGGCGACCAGTTGGCCATTTGCCAGCGCCAGATCGTACAGGGGCGCCTGGCTGTCCTCTTCGATATCCGGATCAAACAGCCGGGATTTCAGCTCAAGATAGTGGGCCAGCCGTTCGTAACTGCGGGCAATGTTGTCCTGTAAGGCACGAACCGGAAAAATAAGATGCCCGGTTAAGGTCAGCAGGTTATACCAGATAGCGCCCAATAGCAGCAGGACCGGTTGCTGATACCACTGATCGTAAAGAGAGACGCCCAGCATGGTGTAAATGGCAATCAGCAGGGCGCCAAACGCGATAGTGGCGTAGCGTTGCCCGAGGCCGCCGAGCAAAATGAAGCCGCTGGTGGACACCGTCAGCCCTAAGGCAAACAGCCAGGGCCACGGGAAAAGCAGCTCAACGGAGGCGGAAGCAATAAAGAAGCAGACCAGCGTGATGACCAGATTACGCAAACGACCGGCCAGGCGGTCGTCGAGATCCGCCAGCGCGCCGGCCACCACCCCAAGCGTGAGGGGGATGGTGAGCTTCACATCATTCAGCCACCACGGCAGAGCGACGGTGCCGCAGAGGGCGATAAATATCCTGACGTTATACAGCCAGTTACTGTTCCATGTATAGCGACGAAGCAGGGGGCTTAGCATGAGAGCGGCCAGTCCTTATTACTGAAAACGACGACGGGCATTGGCTTCACGCGCGGCTTGCGCGACTTCGACCGGAACAACTCGGCGTCCTACCGGCCACAGGGCGATGGTGGCAATTTTGAAATTAGCGAGGCCAACCGGAATGCCAATAATCGTAATGCACTGGGCGATACCGGCGAAGATATGCATCAGACACAGCCACCAGCCAAAGAAGATTAGCCATAAAATATTCAGCAGCGTGCCGCCGGTATTCATCAGGGCATTTTTTCTTTCCGGCTCCAGTTCATCCACGTGTATCGCTTCATTTCCATAAGGAACGAGGGACAGTTTGGTGATTTCCCAGCAGGAGCGCGTCAGCGGAAGGGTGAAGATAAGCACGATGCTCACCAGGGTGGCAAAAAGCCAGGAAAGGGTGGTGGCAAAACCGCCAAGGACAAAATTCAACACATTCAGAACGGTACGCATAAACCCTCATTTCCTTCGATATGATTAACGCCCGGTGATTGTAACGTTTTTTTGGGCTGGAGCACCTTAAAACTGGCAGTTAAACTGTCTGACAAATTATGACCTCGTGGATCCGGCAGGATATGGAACTGAAAGCAACTTCAATGGGCAAACGCCTGGCGCAGCACCCTTACGACAAGGTTGTGCTTCTTAATGCGGGAGTGAAAGTCTCCGGTGAACGCCACGAATACCTTATTCCGTTTAATCAGCTACTGGCCATTCACTGTAAACGAGGGCTGGTATGGGGGGAGCTGGAGTTCGTTTTACCGGCAGAGAAAGTGGTGCGACTCCACGGGACCGAGTGGGCGGAAACCCAACGCTTCCACCATCATCTGAACATGCGCTGGCACCAGTGGAGCCAGGAGATGAGCGTGATTGCCGCACAGGTGCTGCATCAGGTGCTGGACGATATCGCGCTAAGCAATACGCAGCAGAAGTGGCTGACGCGCCAGCAAACCGCCGGGCTTCAGCAAAAAATCACCCAGGCGCTGACGGCATTGCCTTTACCGGTGGCGCGGCTTGAGGAATTTGATAACTGTCGCGATGCGTGGCGGAAGTGTCAGGCCTGGCTTAGCGATATCGAGAAAAGCCGTCTGGCGCATAACCAGGCCTGGACTGAGGCGATGCTTACGCAATATGCCGATTTCTTCAGTACGGTGGAATCATCGCCTCTCAATCCTGCTCAGGCGCGCGCAGTGGTGAATGGCGAGCACTCTTTACTGGTGCTGGCAGGCGCAGGGAGCGGCAAAACGTCGGTGCTGGTGGCGCGCGCGGGCTGGCTTCTGACAACGGGCGAGGCAGTTGCCGACCAGATTTTGCTGCTGGCTTTTGGTCGCAAGGCGGCGCAGGAGATGGATGAGCGCATTCAGGCGCGTTTGCATACCCAGGATATCTCGGCGCGCACGTTCCACTCCCTCGCTTTACACATCATTCAACAGGGCAGCAAAAAAGTCCCTGTTGTCAGCAAGCTGGAGAATGATGCTCAGGCTCGCCAGGCGCTGTTTATCAAGGCATGGCGTCAGCAGTGCAGTGAAAAAAAGGCGCAGGCGAAAGGTTGGCGTCAGTGGCTTGAAGAGGAACTCAACTGGGAGGTGCCGGAGGGCAGTTTCTGGCAGGATGAAAAGCTGGCGCGCCGGCTGGGCTCTCGTCTCGACCGGTGGGTAAGCCTGATGCGCATGCACGGCGGCTCTCAGGCGGAGATGATAGAAAGCGCACCGGAGTCGATCCGCGCCGTGTTTTCTAAGCGGGTTAAACTGATGGCGCCGATGCTGAAAGCGTGGAAAACCGCGCTGAAAGACGAAAACGCGGTCGATTTTTCCGGGCTAATCCATCAGGCCATTATCATTCTGGAGAAAGGGAGCTTCGTCAGCCCGTGGAAACACATTCTGGTGGATGAGTTTCAGGATATTTCGCCGCAGCGCGCTGCGCTGCTTTCGGCGCTGCGGGCGCAGAATAAACACACGTCGCTGTTTGCCGTGGGCGATGACTGGCAGGCTATCTACCGCTTCAGCGGGGCGCAACTTTCCCTCACGACGGCCTTCCATCACTATTTTGGGGAAGGCGATCGCAGCGATCTGGACACCACCTACCGCTTCAACTCGCGGATTGGTGAAATTGCCAACCGTTTTATTCAGCAGAACCCACATCAGCTGTCGAAGCCGCTTAACAGCCTGACGTCGGGGGATAAAAAGGCCGTCACGCTGCTGGCGGACGATCAGCTGGAACCGCTGCTGGATAAACTGAGCGGCTATGCGAAACCGGATGAACGGATTCTGGTCCTGGCGCGTTATCACCACCTCAAGCCGACGGCGCTGGAAAAAGCGGCAACGCGCTGGCCAAAACTACAGCTCGATTTTATGACCATTCACGCCAGTAAAGGGCAGCAGGCCGACTACGTAATTGTGGTGGGGCTGAAAGAGGGGAGCGACGGTTTCCCGGCACCGGCGCGGGAATCCGTGATGGAAGAGGCGTTATTGCCTGTTCCGGAAGATTTCCCGGATGCAGAGGAGCGGCGCTTACTGTACGTGGCGATAACCCGCGCGCGCCATCGCGTGTGGCTCTTGTTCAACAAAGAGGAGCCGTCGGTGTTTGTCGATATTTTGAAAAGTATTGACGTGCCGGTGGCGAGAAAGCCGTAACGCGCCGGGCAAATTCTGTAGGCCCGGTAAGCGCAGCGCCACCGGGCAAAAAACTACTTCAGTCTCTCCGCAAGATAACGCTGATAATCCGGGATCAAAATCTCCACCGGATCGTTAAACTGCGGCGATTCAATGATGAAATCTGCCGTTGAAAGATTGGTGGCTACCGGAATGTTCCATACCGTCGCCAGACGCAGCAGCGCTTTAACGTCCGGATCATGCGGAACCGCGTTCAGCGGATCCCAGAAGAATATCAGAACGTCAATTTTACCTTCCGAAATCTGAGCGCCGACCTGCTGGTCACCTCCCATCGGGCCGCTCAGCATGGCATTCACTTCCAGACCGGTTTCGCGGTGGATCAGGTTGCCGGTTGTTCCCGTGGCAGAAAGGGCATGATGCTGTAAAAGAGGCTGATGGCGACGAACCCAGTTAAGCAGCATTTGTTTACAGTGATCGTGCGCAACCAGAGCAATGTGCTTGCGCGCCGGAAGTGTGCGTGTTGTCAGTTCCATAATCTTATCCGTGAGGTTACCTCGCTACACGATGACGGGAACTGACTGATGCTGCAAGAGAAAGGACGAAAAAATGTGGCTTACGACGAAGGTTGTCGTTTCGCCCATTGCAGAAAACGGGCGCGCGTGTCCGGATCGGCATTCTGGAACCAGAATTTGAGGCGTTGCTCAGTAAGGGTCTGCGACTGAGGAGGGAGTACATCCAGCTCCGATACGCCCGAAAGCAGGGTACTGTCATCCGCCATCATGGTGGCGAACTGGGGCAGGGAGGCGCGCCTGCTGGCTCTGTTATAGATCTCCGTGTCCGCTTCGTAATCTGTTCCTTTTGGCCTTTTTGTCAGCGCCAGGATATCCAGCTTTACCGGGATGGGCATAGAATCCCCGTCCACCAGCTCAATGCGCGGTGAGGCATCAAATGCCAGTGACTCTTTTTCTGTTTCAAGGTGCGGGAGACGAAAATTGACCTGGCTGATGCGTTGGGTATTAAAGCTGACCACCAGCGGAGGCGAAATGTACACCTGCTGTTCGTTGTAGGCGAGGCGAATCGTCTTTTCAACCCGAAAAACCACCTGATGCGGGCCATTATCCAGCTCGATGCTGTCTGCGCCCCGCAGCAGGGAGCTGGAGACTTTTTTCCCGTCCAGCACCAGCAGGTCAATGTCGGTTGAGAGTCTGAGGGTGGTTGCGAAAACACAAACCGGCATGATTAACGCAACCACAGCCCAGGCAATGCCGGTTTTCATAGCTGACTCCTGTAGACAAACTACCTGGTAAGAATGTATCAAAATTTTTCGATAAACACGTTTACTAACATATAGACATATTCTGCCGTTTTGCCCTCATACTTCTGTATGGGATGCGTGGTTGAGATGTCTGCTTTGACGTACACTTTGAAAAAAACCAGGAGGAACAGCATGAAAGAGAACGACATTGTCGAGATTCTGACGTCCACGCGCACTATCGCGCTGGTCGGCGCGAGCGATAAACCGGATCGCCCAAGCTATCGGGTCATGAAATACCTTCTGGACCAGGGATATCACGTGATCCCGGTCTCGCCGAAGGTGGCGGGGAAAACACTGCTGGGTCAGCAGGGCTATGCGACGCTCGCGGACGTGCCGGAAAAGGTGGATATGGTGGACGTTTTTCGTAATTCAGAGGCAGCCTGGGGCGTGGCGCAGGAGGCGATTGCCATCGGCGCGAAAACGCTGTGGATGCAGCTGGGCGTGATTAATGAGCAGGCGGCCGTGCTGGCGCGTGATGCCGGGCTGAAGGTGGTGATGGATCGCTGTCCGGCAATCGATATTCCCCGTCTGGGGCTGGCAAAATAAAAAAAGCCCGCTTGACGGGCTTTTTTACACCTTTAGTTACGCAGTCTTGGCGCCTGTAACTGTTTGCGGATGGTCTGAGCAAGCTCGTCCATAGTGGGTTGTTCCGGATGCTCATCCTGTAGTTCACCACTCAGCTGCGCTTCGGCAAGATAGGTATGGACAGGCTGACCATCGTCGCCCTCCATAACCACATGATACCAGGGCGCGGCGCGAAGCTCTGCGTCAACGGCCAGATCGTCTGCTGACGGTTCATCAAGGGAATACTCCGGGTCGATATCCACGACCACACCCAAATATCCAAGCAAGGTGTGGCGGACCTGCTGGCCGATACCGAATTTGCTGGCAATCATAGTCACCTCCCGGGAAACATTACATACACACTATGTGCGGGCAATATTTCTCTTTTCAAGTTACATGACGCGACAGGCAAACCCTTTCAGATACAGCCCTTCCGGGTAGGTAGCGATCACCGGGTGATCGGCGGCCTGACGGAACTGCTCTATAAATTGTACATCACGACCCGCATCTATTGCGGCATCGGCGATGATTTTTTGGAATAAATCTGTCGTCATCAGGCCAGAGCAGGAGAACGTCAGCAGAACGCCACCCGGGTTCAGCAGCTGGATCGCCAGCATGTTGATGTCTTTATAGCCACGGCAGGCGCCCATCAGCTGGCTTTTATTTTCTACAAACTTCGGCGGGTCCATCACGATAACGTCAAATTTCTCGCCCTGGTCGCGGTATTTACGCAGCAGTTTGAACACGTCGTCGCGCACAAACTCCGCTTTGCTCAGATCCAGCTTGTTCAGCTCAACGTTCTGTTTCGCCACATCCAGCGCTTCCTGTGAGGTGTCGACGCTCACAACCTGGGCACAGCCGCCCATCAGGGCAGAGACCGCAAAGCCGCCGGTATAGGAGAAGCAGTTCAGCACGCGCTTATCGGCAACGTACTGGCGCGTTGCCAGACGGCTGTCACGCTGGTCGAGATAATAACCGGTCTTATGGCCGCCCTGGATGTCCACCAGCAGCTTCATGCCGTGCTCCTCGATAGGCAGCAGGGCAGGCGGCAGTTCGCCGGTGACCGGGCCCTGCGTCAGCTCCATGCCCTCTTTTTTACGTACCGCCACGTCGCTGCGGTCGTAAATGGCACATTCCGGGAACAGGGTTTGCAGGGCGCTAATTAGCGCGGCACGCTGGTATTCCGCCCCGGCGCTCAGCAGCTGCAACACCAGGAAATTGCCGAAGCGGTCAATGGTCACGCCCGGCAGCCCGTCGGATTCACCGGCAATCAGACGATAGCTGTCCAGCCCGTCACGCTTTGCCAGCCACTCGCGCCACTGCTGCGCCTGTTGCAGACGACGGACAAAGAAGTCGATATCGATGGCTTCTTCTTTATCGAACGTCCAGACGCGCGCGCGGATCTGAGATGCAGGCGAGTATGCGCCGCGTGCTAACCATTTCCCCTGATGGTCAACAATATCGATGGTTTCACCGAGGCTGGCTTTACCTTCCATGCGGGCAACCGCGCCGGAAAAGACCCAGGGATGGCGGCGCAGTAATGACTTCTCGCGCCCTTTGGCTAACACTAAACGTACACTCATAATTTGCTATTCTGTCGATTCCAATGAAATGGCCGCCATTTTCCCGACTTCAGCGAGGAAATGCAACGCGCCAGTCGGATAAGGAGAAGGATGATGTCAAATGTATGCACCATTGCCTGGGTCCATGGCCTTGTACAGGGCGTCGGATTCCGCTACAGCACCCAGCGCGAAGCCCTTCAGCTCGGACTGACGGGGTATGCGCGTAACATGGATGATGGCAGCGTGGAGGTTGTGGCCTGCGGTGAGGCGGATCGGGTAGAGAAGCTGGTGGCGTGGCTGAAAGCGGGCGGACCGCGCAGCGCGCGGGTTGATAAGGTGCTAACGGAACCGCATCAACCCGGCCGGGAATACGCTGACTTCAGTATTCGCTATTAAATGCATTTTACCGGCTTTGGCAGGCCGGCAATTTTTGTCGCCTGTTTAGCCGGGCCTTTCGGAAACAGGCGATACAGATAACGGCTGTTGCCTTTCTCTTCGCCAAATTTATTCGCCATGGCTTTGACCAGCATGCGGATAGCCGGAGAGGTGTTGAATTCGAGGTAGAATTCGCGCACAAAGCGCACCACTTCCCAGTGTTCCGGGGAGAGGGTAATTCCTTCGTTTTCCGCAATTTTCTCCGCCAGCGCTTCGCTCCACTGGCTGCTCTCTTTCAGATAACCGTCGTTATCGGTTTCGATCTCTTTGCCTTCAAAACTCAACATATTCATTCACGCGTTAGTCAAAAACCGCCTCAGTCTACCAAAAAAACAAAGCCCCGCATAAGCGGGGCTTTGTTCACAGCACGGTGAGTTAATCGCGGCTGGCGAAGCCCAGGATACTCAGCAGGCTGACAAAAATATTGTACAGCGACACATACAGGCTCACGGTGGCGCGGATATAGTTCGTCTCACCGCCGTGAATGATGTTGCTGGTTTCATACAGGATTGCGCCGGATGAAATCAGGATAAACACCGCGCTGATTGCCAGATGCAGAGCAGGCAATTGCAGGAAGATGTTCGCCAGCATACCGACCAGCACAATCACGATACCCGCCATCAGCATACCGCCGAGGAAGGACATGTCCTTACGGGTGGTCAGCACGTAGGCCGAGCAGCAGAAGAACACCAGCGCGGTACCGCCCAGCGCCATACCAATCACGTCGCCCATTCCGGCAGACAGATAGGCGTTCAGGATTGGCCCCAGGATGTAGCCCAGGAAGCCGGTGAAGGCGAAAGCGGAGAGAATACCCACCGGTTTATCCGCGGTTTTATAGGTCAGGAACATCAGACCATACATACCCACCAGCGTCAGGATCAGGCCCGGAGAAGGCAGCATCAGTACGGTGCTGGCCGTCGCGGTGATCGCCGAAAACGCCAGCGTCAGGCTGAGCATGAAATAGGTATTGCGCAGCACCTTATGGGTGCTGAGTAGCGATGTGCGGTCGCGTGAAGAAGTAATTATACGATCCATGAGTCACTCTCTTATGACAGATGTAATTAGCGCAAAGAATAGGAAACGGCGCGGCAGACGCAAAGTGGTTTTACCCATCTTTACTCAGCCCCTTGGGATTATGCTGGTTTTTTATTCTGGTAAAGCCTTTGTACTCAGAATGAAGTGCGGTATGCAAGGCGTATTCAGATCAACCTCTTATAGGTCACTGAAAAATATTGCGTTATTTCCCTAAGGCCGCTAAGAGTTATTTCCGGATCGTCATAAAAACAGACAATAAGGCGAAGGAAATGAAACCACAAACACGCATGCACTTTACGCTCTCTTTGTTAACCGCAGGGGTCCTGTGCGCCAGCACGGCAACCTGGGCGGCTAACGTGCCAGCAGGAACCCAGCTGGCAGATAAGCAGGAACTGGTCAGGAACAACGGCAGTGAACCCGCCTCGCTCGACCCGCATAAAGTCGAAAGCGATGTCGAATTCAATATTATCAGCGATTTATTCGACGGGCTGGTCAGCGTCTCTCCGGCAGGTGAAATCCAGCCGCGCCTGGCGGAGAAATGGGAAAATAAAGATGACACCGTCTGGACTTTCCATCTGCGCCCGGGCATAACCTGGAGCGATGGCACCCCCATCACCGCGGAAGATATTGTCTGGAGCTGGCAGCGACTGGTCGACCCGAAAACCGTCTCTCCGTATGCCAGCTATCCCGGCAGTATGCGTATCGTCAACGGCACTGATATCGCAGAAGGCAAAAAAGCACCCGAGTCGCTGGGCGTGAAAGCCATCAATGACACCACGCTGGAAGTGACGCTCACCCAGCCAAATGCTGCTTTCCTGGCGATGCTGGCTCACCCGTCTCTGGTGCCGATAGATAAAGTCCTGGTAGGTCGTTTCGGTGATAAGTGGACCAAACCGGAGCACTTCGTCAGCAGCGGGGCCTATAAACTGTCACAGTGGGTGGTGAACGAACGCATTGTGGCGGTGCGAAACCCGAAATACTGGGATAACGCACATACCGTCATCAACAAGGTGACCTATCTGCCCATTTCCTCTGAAGCCGCTGATGTCAACCGCTACAAAGCGGGGGAAATCGACATCGCCTACACGGTGCCGATCAACCAGTTTGCTCAGCTGAAGAAAACGCTGGGGAGCGAGCTGGATGTATCGCCGCAGCTTGCCACCTATTATTACGAATTCAACACCACCAGGCCGCCGTTCAGCGACGCCCGCGTGCGTAAGGCGCTGAATCTGGCGCTGGATAAAGATATTATCGCCGGGAAAGTTTTAGGGCAGGGGCAACGCCCGGCATGGCTCATCAGCCAGCCGGATATTGGCGGCGTCAAGTTACAGAACACTGATTACGCCAGCTGGCCGATGGATAAACGCATTGCCGAGGCGAAAAAACTGCTGGCCGAAGCCGGATTTAACGACAGCCATCCGCTCAGCTTTAATCTCCTCTATAACACCTCGGAATCGCACCAGCGTATTGCGATTGCCGCCAGCTCGATGTGGAAGAAGAACCTCGGCGTAGAGGCGAAGCTGCAAAACCAGGAGTGGAAAACCATGCTTGATACCATGCACACCCATAACTTTGACGCGGTGCGCTACGCCTGGATTGCTGATTACGATGACGCCGCAACCTTCCTGAATAACTTCCGTACCGGTGACAGCCAAAACACCACTCAGTACAGCAATCCGGAATACGATCTGGCTCTGGTGAATGCGGCGAAGGCGAAAACGGCGGAGGAGCGCGGTAAGTTCTACCAGCAGGCAGAAGATCTGCTGGGGCGCGATGTGCCGGCGATCCCTGTCTATCACTACGTGCGCACGCACCTGGTGAAACCGTGGGTAGGGGGCTTCACGCCGGATAAGCTTGGCTACTACTACACCAAAGATATGTACATCAAAAAGCACTAACGATCCGCGGTGGATATTATGCTGGTAAAACGGCCAATCTGTTGTCTATTCAACCGATTAAACGCATTTTGGCTATTTTTAAAGCGAACGAATGCGCGCACCCTTTACAGCGCGCGGTGAGGTGTTTATAGTTCGCCTCACTTAGGAAGCGTGGCCGAGCGGTTGAAGGCACCGGTCTTGAAAACCGGCGACCCGAAAGGGTTCTAGAGTTCGAATCTCTACGCTTCCGCCAAATTCGAAACCCCTGCGATAGCAATATCGCAGGGGTTTTTGCTTTTGTTCTGGCTCTCCGCCATGTCACCCATGTTATAGCTTATCGTGATCCCGGCGTCGGCCTTACAGACCTGAGCTTTTACGCACCAGGTATCCGCGATGTTCGAGGGCGTCAGCACCGCTTCGGGCGCACCCGTGGCTGCGATCTGCCCGGCCTTCAGGAGGATCAGACGCTGGCAATAATTGGCCGCAAGATTGAGATCGTGCAGTGCAACCACCACCGTAAGCGGCAGCTGTGAAACGAGCCGCATCAGCTCCAGCTGGTGCTGAATGTCCAGGTGGTTTGTCGGTTCATCGAGCAACAGCACCTGCGGCTGCTGGGCCAGCGCGCGGGCTATCTGACTTCGCTGTCGTTCTCCGCCTGACAAAGAGTGCCATCGCCGCTGGCGTAAGCTGCATAACTGCATCAGGCCAATCGCCTGTTCAACCGCAGCCTCATCGTCGCGCGTGGTTCTCTGGAATGTTTTCCGGTAGGGCGTACGCCCCAGCCTGACCATATCCTCAACGGTCAGTTCCCCGTCGACCTCAGCATGTTGCGGGACAAACGCCATGTGCTGCGCCCGTATTTTCAGCGGCATCAAGCCAAGCGTTGTGCCATTAAGCGCAACACGTTCGCTGTGTCTTGGAAACAGCCCGGCGAGGCAGCGCAGCAGCGTCGACTTGCCTGAGCCGTTTGGCCCTAACAGGCCGACAATCTGCCCGGATGGCAGGTCGAGATCGATATCCTTAAGCACCGTCTGCGCCTGTCGGGTTACGGTTAACCCGGCCACTGTTATATTCATGGATGCTCCTTTCGGTTTTGATAAAGCAACGCCACAAAGACGGGGGCGCCCACCAGCGCAGTCACCACCCCGATGGGCAGAACCTGGTGCACGATCAGCGTGCGTGAGACGATATCGGCAAGGATCATAAAGTGGGCGCCGATGAGAAACGTCAGCGGGATCGAGCGGCGATGGCCCGGCCCGCATAGCATGCGCGTCACATGGGGAATGACCAGCCCGACAAACCCCACTGCGCCTGTGGCGCTCACCAACGTGGCGGTGACAACGGCACAGGTCAGCAATAAGACAATACGCACGGCGGTAACCGGGATCCCCAGCGTGGTGGAGACCTCATCCCCGAAGGTGAAGGTGTCCAGCGCCCGGGAAAAGAGCAATACCACCAGTAAACCCGCAAGCGTAACGGCCAGCGCCAGCAGTGCGTCAGGCCAGCGCACGCCGCTCAGACTCCCCATCAGCCAGAACATGACGCTACGGGACTGCTCGGCATTGGCGGACGTGCTGACGACGTACGCGGTCATGGCGTTGAAGAGCTGGGTGCCCGCAATACCGGCCAGCAAAATGCGCGACGGGCTTTCACTCATCCCGTTTGTAATCACCATGATGAGCGCAAAGGCGGCGCAGGAGCCGACAAACGCACCGCTGCTCACGCCAATCACGCTTCCCCCCATGCCGAGAAGCATCACGCAGACGGCCCCCTGCGAGGCGCCCGCGGAAATCCCCAGCAGATAAGGCTCAGCCAGAGGGTTACGCAGGATCGACTGTAACACCAGCCCGCACAGCGCCAGGCCACCGCCGCTGCACGCGGCCATCACTGCCCGGCTCATGCGATATTGCCAGACGATACCCTCCTCCGTTTGTGGCAACGCATAAGAGGTCAAACCCAGTCCGTTGAGGATCGCTTTCCCGGTACTGGCATACGACACCGGCATATCACCGATACTGGCGGCAAAAACCAGTATTAGCGGCAGCGCCATGACGCCTGCTGCCAGTAAACCTTGCTGGCGGCGGTCAAAAGCGAAATGACTCATTGTTCATCCTGGAAAGAAGCCAGCCGATCGCTGATAAGCTCAACCGCATCGACGTTACGTAATGAAGGGTTTAACGACATCGCCGGCACCACAATAATGTGGTTGTTCCTGACCGCAGGCATGTTCTTCGTCACCGGGTCATTACGCAAGAATGCTTTTTTTACCTCAACGTCATCGGCAGGGTAGAGCCTGCGGGACATCCCGGCGATAACAATCACGTCCGGCTGCGACTGGGCAATATGTTCCCAGGTTACAGCCGGCCATTCGTCATGAGAGTCAATAATGTTCTTCAACCCCAGCGTGCGGCTGATCCAGCCAGGCGCGCCGTAATTCCCCGCCACCCAGGGATCGCCATTCAGACGGCTACTTGAGAACCAGAATACGACGCGAAGCGGTTTCGCTGAGACGCGCCCCTGGGCCTTTTTGATACGTTCCGTCAGCGTATGATTAAGCTGCTCACCTCGCGCGGAAACATCAAATATCGTCGCCAGATCTGTCACTTCCCGTGTGATTTCGGCCAGCGAAAACGGCGCGCTACGTGCTCCGTCTGCGTTTGACTTTTCCGTCACCGCTTTATCCGTGCAGTCGGCAGGAGAGATCCACGTATTAATCCCCATCGAGGCAAACTGCTCACGGGTGCCCACTTCTCCCTGCGGACCAATGTGCCAGTGATACTGCGCGAGAACGAGCTCAGGTTTCTGTCCCACCACGGCTTCAAATGAGGGGGAATTATCTGCAAGCCGGGGGATATTTTTCCCGGCATCTGCCAGCGGATCCGGGAGCTTGCCGAACCAGACCGACGTTGCGGCGATCTTTTTCTCCAGCCCCAGTGCGAGCAGTAATTCTGTTTCATGCTGTCCCACGGTCACGACGCGCTGAGGAGCCTGCGCAAAGGTCTGCTTTACGCCGCAATTTTCAATCGTGAGGGGCCATGAGGTTGCTGAGAAAGCGGCAGGCGCCGTGGAGAGCAATAAAGCCAGAAATAACCCTTTTTTAAGTAACATAGAACATAATCCCAAATTGTTATGTTATAACATAATACATATATTGTGATTGAGAGCAACACGCTCACCGTCGCTTGTTGCAGAAACGAAAGGCTGGACTATTCTCAACATACCCACCTGGCATTCGCGGGTTGCCTGAAAAACAACAAGATTTCTGATCTGGGGTAGTGAGGATGAAAAAGATCCTGCTCGCGTTTGCGTTCTGTTTTGCCTCCCTGAGCGCCTTCTCATCGTATGCCGCTGAGCCCCGCCAGGCGCCTTCTGAGCAGGAGCGCGCCCGGACGGTCTATATTTTTCATCAGCCGATCGTCATGCTTCAGGCGAAATTTGGCCTGACCACGCCGGAGGAGCGCGTTTTACGCATCCGCAACACCCTGCGCAATTTTACCGAGGCGGACGTGCGTGAGCCGCTCACTATCGTCCCCGTGACCCGCTATAACCAGCAGGGGCGGCTGATCGTGATGAACGGTAAGCCCGTGATGCTGCTGACGGAAGGGGATTTGGACGAAGGGGACGATCTCACCCTCGATCAGGCCGCGCAGCGCGTGCTGGCGCGCATGGAAGCGCAGAGAATGGCCCTGCGCGATCAATACGATACCGGTTGGCTGGCGCTGTCGACGGTAAAAGCTGCCGCTGGCCTGCTGGCGCTTTTGCTGCTCTGCTATGGCGCCTGGCGATCCTGGCGCTGGTTTCGACGCGTCTACCGTCTGCGTATTGTGGAGAATCGCAGCCGGGTGCCGCAAAGCTGGCGGCGGTACATTGGCGCCATTGAGATTCGGCTTTACGCCTTGCTGATGTTCCTGCTGGGTTTGATTGGCTTTTACGTCTGGCTGAGCTGGGCATTCAGTCTGTTTCCGTGGACGCGGGTGTGGGGCACGTCGCTGGGAGACTGGTCGCTTCGCGTGGTGCAGCAAATTGCCCTGGCGATTGTCTCGGCTTTGCCGGGGCTGACGATTGTTCTGATCATTTTCCTCATTACCGCTTTTATTCTGAAGCTTCTGAGGATGGTGCTGAATCAGGTGGAGGCTGGTCGTCTGCAACTTCCCGGCGTACATCCGGAAACCGTGGGGGCTACCCGTAAGCTCATTTCCGTCGCCGTCTGGCTATTTGCTCTCTCCGCTGCCTGGCCGTTTCTGCCCGGCGCAAACTCACTGGCGTTTAAAGGTATTAGCGTCTTCTTCGGCCTGATGTTAACGCTGGGTTCGGCAGGGGTGATGAACCATGCCATGAGCGGTCTGGTCCTGATTTACTCCCGCGCACTGCGTAAAGGCGATGTCATTCGGGTGGCGGATAACGAAGGTAAGGTCAGTGAAATAGGCATGCTGGCGACCAAAATTATTACCCGGGAAAATTACGTCGTTACCGTGCCCAATGCGGTGGTGGTGAGCGGTAAGATCACCAACCTTAGCGCGCTACAGCCCGATGGCAGCCTCAATCTGACGGTCAGCGTCACTATTGGTTATGACACCCCATGGCGTCAGGTGCATGCCATGCTGGAGCTGGCCGCGAAACGGGCAAAAGGGATTGATCTTTCTGAGCCGCCGCTGGTGCGCCAGTTAGGGTTAATGGACTGGTATATCGCCTACGAGTTGCAGGTTCGTCTGCTGCCCGACCAGTCCCTCGCGGTTGCCCGCAATGAACTGCATAGCCAGATACAGGATGTGTTTAACGAATTTAACGTGCAGATCATGTCTCCGAATTTTGTTATGCAGCCAGAGGGCAGCGTAATGGTTGCCAAAGAGAACTGGTATACCGCGCCCGCCAAACCCCCTCAGGGCGAAACCTGAGGCCCCGGTTTTCCCAAGGTAAGCCAAAAGATCACAGTTTCTGATCGACAATCGCCGATTTTATACGGGTCATCGCCAGAATGTTTTTTGAACGCATATTCAATTTCTCGAGGATCCTCACGCGGTAGGTGCTGGTCGTTTTTTGTGACAGTTGCAGCTTTTTCGCGATTTCATGATTTTCCATATGGAAAAGCTTTAGCACGTCATATTCGCGTCGGGTAAAGGAGTGTGTCCTGAGCGCCCGATAAAAACGCATCAGCTGCTGAAAAGGGTGAGCAGTAAAATGCATCGACGAATAGATAATATTATCAATTCTCACCGCGCTGTTGGCTTCTATCTCATGCATCAGGACAATGTAATCACGCTTGACTTTTTTGACCTGCTGAATGGTTTTATTGCGTAACTTATCCTGTTCAATCGCAATGATAAAATCCAGCTCAGGATCGACCCCATAAAGATGGTGAATATCCTCCTCATCGCGAATCAAATGGGTAGATGTCAGTGAGCTTGAGACACCGTGGCAAAGGTAATAGTTATCGCTGATAAAAATAAAATTCATAATTAATGGGCAGGGTATTAGATAAAATTCATTAAAAATCTGAGAGGCTTAATCTGTAGTATTTTCTGCCAGACAGCGGCGAGGTCGACGACCCCGGCCATCGACAGCAGAACCAGAATAATCAGCAGCGTAGATAGCGTTATCGCAAACATAAAACGCGTAATTTTTTTCTGCATTTTTTGCTGATGGGTTACCCGCTGGTCCTCTTTTTCATACTCGACCATGGTGGTAATAGCCTGGCCCTGCACGTAGTACACCTTACCCTCTTCGCTGAGATCGCCCGTGATCACGAGCGACTCAAGTAAGAGCGCGATTTTTCTGCTAAACGACTCATTTTTGATATGTTTATACCAAAGTGTGCCGTAAAGCATGGCGATCACTTCCCGCTGGGTGAAACCAGACGAAACGCGCGAAGGGCGCTGGTTGACGTAGTCGGTCACCAGCAGCCTGAGCAAGTTGTAACGGTCCCGGCTGATGGTTTCTGAATCAGATTTCAGGCCAGAAATACAGCGCCCTTTTAGACGAGCAAGGGCCGTTTTTAAGGTGATGATTTTCGTATAATGGTCAAAGGCAAACGGGATAATGCCTTTGTAAGCCTGAAACCCATTGCGCTTATAGTGAATGATTTCAGCCTGCATTTCGCTGATATCTTCCACGCTCATACTGACATCTTCGCTTTTATGCATCGGGCAGAGCACAACGTTGCTGCTTTCGTGCTTCTTCAGAATATAACGCGTATTGTCGGCATCTTTTAAGTACACCAGAAAATAGTCATGCGGGTTGTTTTTTTGCGCACCGTTCTGGATCAGCCACGGCAGAAATTTACGCCAGAGAATAAGTCTGTAGTTATCGGTATCGAATAATTTCATGGAAAATCTCTTATCGCAGTGACCTGCGTGAATAGGGTCTTACAAGGGCATATTGAGGTGGCAATGTTGCACGGATAAGCTGCGGTGTATGAAAAAGAGTCTAGATCACAAACTTTCATTCTAATAAGTTTATGTGATGTAAAAATAAATGTTTACATTTTAGCCAGCCGATGACGAAGAAGTGATCGGAGCGGAAGGGAATGACGCAAGAAGCTCAACGTAATGCAATTTCCTGCTTTACATCATGCTCAGAGATGTTTATAGTGCGCCTCACTTTGGAAGCGTGGCCGAGCGGTTGAAGGCACCGGTCTTGAAAACCGGCGACCCGAAAGGGTTCTAGAGTTCGAATCTCTACGCTTCCGCCAAATTCGAAAACCCTGCGATAGCAATATCGCAGGGTTTTTTCGTTATTCCAGCCCAAGCGTATACTGTGCGATTTTGAAGTAGATAATGAGCCCGGTACCGTCGATCAGCGTGGCGATAAACGGCGCGGAAACGACCGCCGGGTCGATTTTGCAGCGTTTCAATACCATCGGGATCACCGATGAGACAATGGCGCTCCACAGCGTAATGCAGACCAGCGTCAGGCTGACGATAAGCGTGATTTCCATCCCAATGCCCATCATCCAGGCACGAACGCAGCCCGCCAGGCCTAGCGTGGCGGCAATCATTAACGAGGTGCTCATCTCTTTGCGCAGCACGCGACCCACGTCGCGAAGGTGGACTTCACCCAGCGCCATGGCGCGCACCAGCGTCGAGGTAATCTGCGTCCCGCTGTTTCCGCCGGTGCCAATCAGCAGCGGAATAAAGAACGCCAGCGCAATGGCGGATTCCAGCGCCTCTTCAAAATGCTGGATCACCGAGCTGGTATACGCTTCCGCGACAAACAGCAGCAGCAGCCAGACGGAGCGTTTCTTCCACAGGCTAAAGGCGCTGGTTTCCAGATAGGGCTTCTCCAGCGGCAGCGTTGCCCCCTGAAGCTGGGCATCTTCAGTAACGTCATCTTCCAGCAGATGGGCGATTTCACGCTCGGTAAGGCAGCCCACCAGCTTGCCGTGGGTCACCACCGGTACGACATCCGCACCTGCGTGCGCCAGCAACCCGGCGACATCAGCCCGCTCATCTTCCGGTTTAAGCTGGATAAAATCCGATATCATCATACCTTTGACGGGCTGTACGGTATCCGTGGCCTGCAATAATTTACGTACGGCAATCAAACCCGCGAGGCGACCGTTGTCTTCGATAAAAATATGTGACGGAATATCATCATCTTTTAATTTTTCAAAGAACTGCTCGCGTGCCAGAGCCACGCATAATGAAATATCAATAACGATAAAATCGGTATTCATATATTGCGCGATGGCGCTGTCGTTAAAAGCCAGATTTTGGTTGTGAATAGCGTAAGACATTGTAACTTCCCTTTGAATAATAAAATCTCTCAGGGGCGAGCAAGACAGGGCATGTCGGAAAGGAGATCCCCACGTCCTGGGTTCAGCACTGTACACCGTATCCCGTAAGGGAAGTTATACTGGCAAAGCCTTGATTCGACAGTGCCTGTTTTACCCTGTGCCGGTTCTCTCGAACCCACCAGAGCGATAACGTGTATTTGTACAGGAGCCTCGCCATAACGAGATCGTTGTAAAACGTGAGGGATAATACGCTTATTTAAAATGGCCGCTGAGGAATTTAAATAATGTTTAAGTATGGTTTAAATGAATATTATTGAATGAATGTTGACGTTTTATTTAACTATTTTCACTTCTAATGGGGAATTCTGATGTTACCGGGGAGAGTAAAATGGCATGGCTGGACACGCTGCTGGATCATTTTGCGCATTATCCAACGCATCTCTTCGCGTTGCTCGTTGTTATGGCACTGAGTAAATCAACGGTACTGATCTCTTCCGTGCTCCCGCCCGCATCGGTCATGCTGCTGGCGGGGATTGCCGTCAGCCAGTCGAGTATGCATCCGGCGCTGACGTGGCTGGCGGTGGTGATGGGCGCTACGGCAGGATCGGTACTGAATTACCATATCGGCCAGCTGATGGGGCATACCCGGCGAGTGTCACGCTTCACGGCAAAACATGCCGGGAAGTTTTTGCGGGTACAGCACCAGCTGCATAAAAATGGCCTGCTGGTGTTGTTCACCTCGCGTTTCCTGGCGGTACTGCGCTATATCGTGCCGCTGGCGGCGGGCATGCTCAGGCTGAGCGCGATAAAGGTTTACGCCATCAGCCTGCTTTCAGCCTGCGCATGGGCGGCGCTGTATGTCGGCATCGTCACCGGCATCAGCCTCTGAATCAGCGAGTCACGTATTCATCAGTTTGAGAAATGCTTCCCGAAAAACCTGTCACGAATCTGTCACACTCAATGCGACATTAAAAAAACGTGTGAGGAATTAGGGATGAGAAAAGCACTACTCGCAGTTGCCGTGGCAGGTACCCTTGCCGTGACCTTTGGCGCACAGGCGCAGGACACACCGGACGGCTATCAGCTGAAACAGGTACTCATCATGAGCCGCCACAACCTGCGTGCACCGCTCGCCAATAACGGCAGCGTGCTGGAGCAGTCCACGCCGAAGCAGTGGCCGGAGTGGGACGTCCCGGGTGGACAGCTCACCACCAAAGGGGGCGTACTGGAAGTGTATATGGGTCACTATATACGCGAGTGGCTGGCAGAGCAGGGGATGGTGAAGACGGGTGAATGCCCCCAAGCGGATACCGTCTATGCCTACGCCAACAGCCTCCAGCGCACCGTGGCGACCGCGCAGTTCTTTATCACCGGCGCGTTCCCGGGGTGCGATGTGCCTGTGCATCATCAGGAAAAAATGGGCACCATGGACCCCACCTTCAATCCGGTCATTACCGATAATTCCCCTGAGTTTCGTGAGAAAGCGCTGAAAGCGATGGAGACAGAACGGCAGAAAATGCAGCTGGATGAAAGCTACAAACTGCTGGAGCAGCTGACAAACTATAGCGACTCGCCGTCCTGCAAGGAGAAAAAAGTCTGTTCCCTGACGGAGGCGAAAGATACGTTCAGCGCCGATTATGAAAAAGAGCCGGGCGTCTCCGGGCCGCTGAAAGTGGGTAACTCGCTGGTGGATGCGTTCACCCTACAGTATTACGAAGGATTCCCGGCAGACCAGGTGGCATGGGGGGAAATCAAAACCAATCAGCAGTGGCGCGTGCTGTCGAAGCTGAAAAACGGCTACCAGGACTCGCTGTTTACCTCGACGGACGTGGCGCAGAACGTGGCTAAACCGTTGGTGAAGTACATTGATAAAGCACTGGTGACCGAACAGGCCAAAGCGCCAAAAATTACCCTGCTGGTGGGGCACGACTCCAACATTGCCTCGCTGCTGACCGCGCTGGATTTCAGGCCGTATCAGCTGCACGACCAGCAGGAACGAACCCCGATTGGCGGTAAAATTGTCTTCCAGCGCTGGCATGACAAAAACACTAACCAGGAGCTGATGAAAATTGAGTATGTCTACCAGAGTTCTGAGCAGTTGCGTAATGCCAGCGTGCTGTCGCTGCAATCTCCTGCGCAGCGCGTGACGCTGGAGCTGAAGGGCTGTCCGGTAGATGGCAACGGCTTCTGTCCGATCGATAAATTCAATGCGGTGATGAACAACGCGGCGAAATAGAAGAAAACCCCCCGCGCGGGCGGGGGGAACATTCAGACGTTTTTACGTTCGATGGTTTGCTCGCCCCAGAACAGCGAGTCTTTGTCGGTTTTTTCGAAGGCGCGAACCAGCACTTCATCGTTGCCTTCTTCCCAAATCTGCTCAGCCAGCTTTTCGTCATACCTGGCGACTTCAAAGATGGCTTCTGCAATCTCCGGAGAGGTATTGCGTAAACTTGCCCATTCGCCCACGTGGTGAGCTTTGGATTCTTGAGTTGGCATACTTGTCCTCCTGTTGGGTTAGCCGTTCAGTTTTTTGGCAAGACCCGCGACGTATTCACCCTGATAGCGGGCGATCGAAAGTTCTTCATTGCTTGGCTGACGTGAACCATCCCCACCGGCAATGGTTGTCGCGCCATACGGTGTCCCGCCACGAACCTGGGAAACATCGAACAGTTCCTGCGCGCCGTAGCCAATCGGCACAATCACCATCCCATGATGTGCAAGGGTAGTCCAGGTTGAGGTGATCGTCTGCTCCTGGCCGCCGCCTGTGCCGGTAGAGCTGAACACGCTGGCCAGCTTGCCGTATAACGCGCCGGAGGCCCAGAGCCCGCCCGTCTGGTCGAGGAAGGTGCGCATCTGGCCGGACATATTGCCGAAGCGGGTCGGGGTGCCGAAGATAATGGCATCATAGTCCGCGAGCTCCTGCGGGGTGGCGACCTGGGCGTTTTGTGTTTTTCCCCCGGCTTTGGCGAAGGCTTCCGCCTGCATGGTTTCCGGTACGCGTTTAACCACAACCTCAACGCCGTCTACTCTGTTTGCGCCTTCTGCAACTGCGTGAGCCATGGTTTCAATGTGTCCATACATGGAATAATAGAGCACCAGAACTTTTGCCATTTTGCATCACTCCTCGTTGGTTTTTCTTACAGCGGATCGCTGCGTTACTTTAAAGATATGACATCACGGCCAGACTGCAAAAATGAACGGCATTTATTTGATATATAACAATATCTTTTCGTTACGTGCTTTGTAGCAAAATGAAACAACTTTAGCAGCGCTGTTTTTTCAAAATATAAGAATGGCTTATGGATAACCTCCTCAATATTTCATACGAAAGGCTGAGATCATGTTGCAGAATATTACCTCTCGCTTGCCGGATAGCCGCATTACACTAAGCTTAGTTTCACGCGGCACAGATAAAGGCACTGTCCTTGAGCCGCGAGGTGAAAGAATCCTCTTTTACTGAATGCAATATGATGTCTAATGTTTCACACTCTGGAGGTTAGAGATGGCAAACCATCGTGGTGGTTCAGGTAATTTCGCTGAAGACCGTGAAAGAGCATCAGAAGCAGGTCGTAAAGGTGGCCAGTCTAGCGGGGGCAATTTTAAAAACGACCCTCAGCGCGCATCAGAGGCTGGCAAAAAAGGGGGTAAAAATAGCCACGGCAGCAACAAGTAGTACGCCGGGTTAACTCTCTGCCGCCGGGTTTCCCGGCGGTTTTTTTATGTCTGCTACATTGAACTGTAATCAAAGGCATCGCACACTACAGGATTGATTCTTCGTGCTGGTGTCCCATGTCCGTTTCCCGTTTTACTTTCTCCATTAAGCCTCAGGAAGCCATCCTGATTTTGATCACCATGTTCTGGGGCGGAACCTTTCTTGCCGTTCAGTACGCGGTCACGATGAGCGATCCGTTTTTCTTTGTAGCGCTGCGTTTTGCAACCGCGGCGGTTGCCGTGGCGCTTATTTCGCTGAAAACCCTGCGCGGGTTGACCCTGAGAGAGCTTAAAGCGGGTGTCGCTATTGGCGTGGCGATTGCCATGGGCTATAGCCTGCAGACGTGGGGGCTCCAGTCTATCTCCAGCAGTAAATCCGCCTTCATCACCGCCATGTACGTACCGCTGGTGCCGCTGTTGCAGTGGCTGTGCCTGGGCAGAATACCGGGCCTGATGTCGTGCATTGGTATCATGCTGGCGTTCATCGGCCTCATTTTATTAGCCGGGCCGGGAAATAATCTGCTGGCGCTGGGGCCGGGAGAGATCATCACGCTGGTGGGGGCCGTTGCCATTGCGGCAGAAATTATTTTGATTAGCGCCTGGGCAGGAAAAGTGGACGTCAAGCGGGTGACGGTCGTGCAGCTTGCCACCGCGTCGCTGGTGGCGTTCGCGACGATGGTGCCGGCAGGGGAGTCCCTCCCGCCGATGTCTACCGGGCTTATCGTCGTGGCGCTGGGGCTGGGCATTTTTAGCGCTATTATTCAGGTCACCATGAACTGGGCGCAGCGCAGCGTATCTCCGACACGGGCGACGGTCATCTATACCGGTGAACCGGTGTGGGCGGGTATTTTCGGGCGACTCGCCGGGGAGCGTCTGCCGCTGCTGGCGCTGGTGGGCGCGGCGTTTATTGTCGCCGGGGTGCTGGTGAGCGAGTTAAAGTTAAAAAAACGACGTAAGGCGACTGCCGGGTTCGGCACTGAACAAGGGGCAGATAGCTAACAACGCGCACGCTGCCCGTTTTGCCCGGCGGCGCTTCGCTTGCACGGGCCTACAATTGGCATGTAGGCCGGGTAAGCGTAGCGTCACCCGGCTATTTCAGGTTCAGGGGGTGATGGCTTCCGCTTGCGCTTCATCCCCTTTGCGGCGGCTAAGCAGGGCGTTGAGCAGGATCGCGCCGAAGGTCGCCGTGCCAATCCCGCCCACCGTAAACCCGCCCAGCGTCAGGGCGAAGTCGCCTGCGCCCAGCACCAACGTGACCGCCACCATGATCAGGTTACCGTTCTGGCTCAGATCAACATGATTCTGCACCCAGATGCGTGCCCCCGCGACGGCAATCAGACCAAATACAACAATCGAGGCGCCGCCAATCACGGGTGCCGGGATGGTGTGGATCAATGCGCCGAATTTTGGGGAAAAGCCGAGCAGTATCGCCATCACCGCCGCCGCCACGAAGACCAGCGTCGAGTAGACTTTGGTCACTGCCATCACGCCGATGTTTTCCGCGTAGGTCGTCACGCCGCTGCCGCCGACCGAGCCGGAGAGCATGGTCGCCAGACCGTCTCCCACAAATGCCCGCCCCATATACGGGTCCATATTGCGCCCGGTCATTCCCGCTACGGCTTTCAGGTGGCCCAGGTTTTCAGCCACCAGAATCACCGCGACAGGCGCGATGAGCATCATCGCCTGAGCGTTAAAGGTGGGTGAGGTCACCTGCGGCATGCCGAACCAGGCGGCCTGGTGAATCAGTGTGAAATCAACCGGCTTGCCGAGACCAAACACGTTCGCCAGCAGCGCGTAGATCAGACAGGCCGCAATCAGCCCGACCAGGATCAGCAGCCGCTGGATCATCCCGCGCGTAAAGACCGCCACCACGCCGATGCACAGCACCGTAATCACCGCCATCCAGCTTTCAAACGGCGAGCCGGATACGCTCTTCACCGCAATCGGCGCGAGGTTCAGGCCTATCGCCATCACCACCGCCCCGGTGACGACGGGGGGCATCATCCGCTCGATCCAGCGCGTGCCGACTTTCATCACCACCAGACCGGTCAGGGTGTAGACCAGCCCACAGGCGATAATGCCGCCGAGGGCCACGCTCAGGTTGGGGTTAATGCCCTGACCGTTAAACCCGGTCGCTGCAATAACGACTCCCACAAAGGCGGCGCTGGAGCCCAGATAGCTGGGCACGCGCCCGCCGGTGACAAAAAAGAACAGCAGGGTACCCATACCCGACATCAAAATGGCGAGGTTAGGATCCAGCCCCATCAGCATGGGCATTAGCACCGTCGCACCAAACATCGCGACCGCATGCTGCACGCCCATCACCATTGTCTGCCCGAGCGGGAGCCTTTCATCCGGCGCGACCACGCCTGCTTCTGTGGAGGTCGATTTCAACTGCCAGTGGGGAAGTCCGAACATGTTCTGTCTCCTGAATGCGGATTAACAGGCGGGTCGCATAAGTGCGTGATAGCCGCGGTCGAACCACACCAGCCCTTGCGGTGCCGGGTGGCGAACGATGGATACGATGTCGCAAAACAGAATGTCGTGGGTGCCGACGCTAACCACCTGGCTGATGCGGCAGTCGAACGAGGCCAGGGCATTTTCCAGACGTGGACAGCCCGTGTCGCCTGTCTGCCAGCGGGCAGCGGCAAAGCGTTCCGCCATCGGCGTTTTACCGCCAAACAGGTTGGATAATGGCTCCTGTCCGGCACTCAGCGTGTTAACGCACAGGGTGCGGTTCTCGCTGAAAATCGGCCAGACGGACGCGCCACGGTTGAGGCAAACCAGCAGAGTGGGCGGGGAATCGGTCACGCTGCATACCGCGCTGGCGGTAAAGCCCGCCATTCCCGCAGGGCCGTCGGTGGTGATGATATTGACCGCCGCACCGACGCAGGCCATGGCATCACGGAAGGTTTGTTGATCGGGTGTCGTCATGATGGCTCCTTACGCCAGCCCGCAGGCGTCTTCGAAGGTCAGACGCGGTAAGCGCCCATAGACTTTGCTCATATCGCCATAACCGATGTTAATCAGCAGATTGCTTTTAAGCAGCGTGCCCGTGAAAAAGGCCGCGTCCACTTTTTCCCGGTCAAAGCCGGACATCGGCCCGGTGTCGAGCCCGAGCGCGCGGCAGGCGAAGATCAGGTACGCGGCCTCCATCGAGCTGTTGCGAAAGGCGGTCTCTTCCGCCAGTGCGGGGCTGGAGGTAAACCAGCTTCTGGCATCGCCGTGCGGGAACAGTACAGGCAGGCGCTCATAAAACTCGCTGTCCCAGGCGACAATTGCCGTGACCGGGGCGGTGAGCGTTTTCTCAAGGTTGCCGCTGGAGAGCGCCGGGCGCAGCTTCTCTTTTCCTTCCGGGCTTCGCACAAAGACAATGCGCGCCGGGGAGCAGTTGGCGGACGTCGGCCCCCATTTCATCAGGTCATAAATCTCGCGCAGCGTCTCGTCACTGACCGGTATATCCAGCCAGCCGTTATGGGTACGTGCGCCGGTAAACAGCGTTTCCAGCGCGGCGGGCGTGATGGCTTCGCTCATTCAGGCTCCTTACAAAGCGGGTTCAGGGCTGTGCAGCAGGCTGGCAAGCCCGTTCAGCAGCAGCGTGTTAAAGATGTCCGGCGCGGTCACGTTGCAGGCATGCCCGCCCTGGCGCATGACCGTTTTGCGGGCGTGCGGGAGGGCGGCGTGCAGTTCCGCGGAGCAGACGGACGGCACCAGCAGATCGTCGGTGGAACAAATAATCTGCACGGGGCAGCGAACGCGTGCAGCGTGGCGGCTGAAATCGGCCTGTTTCAGCGCATGCAGCCTGCGCAGCAGATTGGCTTTGCCCTGGAAATGGGCCAGCGCCAGCGCTTCCTCGGCCTCCAGCCGCGGAGCGCGGGCAGCCATCCAGTCTGCCGGGTAAAGAAACAGCGGCTGTGCCTCTACCCACGCCTGAGCCCCGCCCGCATGCAGCAGACGTTCGCGAACGTCAAAACAGCGTCGGGTATGGGCATTGAGGGTCAGCCAGCCGTTGACACAAACCAGCGCGGTGAGTGCGTCAGGCTTATCGATAGCCAGCCGCAGGCCGACCAGCGCCCCCAGCGCGTGGCCGACCACGCAGTAACGGGCGATCCCGGCCCCGGCTAACGCCAGCGCGAGCTCGTCGGCCATGTGTGCGAGGGTGTAGTCTTCCGGCAGGGTATCCGGGTTATTCCCCGTGCCCCGCTGGTCGTAGCACACCACCTGATACTCCTGCCCCAGCACGGCGAGCTGAGGCAGCCAGTAGCTCCCGCTGCCTCCGAGCCCGGCAATCAGCACCACCACGGGCGCGCCCGCAAAGGGGGGCGGGGAAATGGACAGTTTCATGGCGGCCTCACTTCGCGATGTGCGCAACGGTGGCAATTTCAACCAGCGCTTCAGGCTTTACCAGCCCGCACTGGATGCAAAATCGCGCCGGTTTATCGCCGGGGAAAAACTCCGCGTAGATCTCGTTAATCGCGGCGTAGTTTTTCCAGTCGGTGATAAAGATGCTGTTGAAGGTCACGTCCTCCATCGTGCCACCCGCCGTTTCGATCACGGTTTTGATCGTCTCCAGCACGTGGCGGGTTTGCGCCTTTGGGTCATCGATAAACACTACATTGTTGTCTTTATCAAACGGCAGCGTGCCTGAGACATACACCACGCCGTCGGCGAGGGTACCGGGGACAAACGGGGCTATAGGGGTGCTGGTGCCCGGCGGAATAATCACGGATTTCGGCATAGCGGTTCTCCTCAGGCGATGCGGGCGAGCGGGGGATCCAGCGCGTCGCAGAAATCATTGACGTTACTGACCCAGCCAAAAAAGGTTTCGATATTGAACAGGGCGGCTTTCTGGGCGAAATCCGGCCCGGCCTGATGGGTAGCGTCTTCCAGCACCACGCCAAAATACTCGAGGAAGAAGCCGTCGCGCAGGGTGGACTCCACGCAGACGTTGGTGGCAATGCCCGTAAAGACCAGATGACGAATGCCCCGGCTGCGCAGCAGGCTGTCGAGCGGGGTATTGAAAAAGCCGCTGTAGCGCGGTTTCGGCAGTACGATATCGCCAGCTTCCGGTACCAGCTCATCCACCAGCTGATAATCCCAGCCGCCTTTCGCCAGCAGCGTGCCCTGGAGTTCAGGCCGTTGGCGCATGGTTTTCAGGGCGTTGGATTTGTGAAAGTTGGGTGAGCCGGGACCGCCAGCTTCGACGTACTGGTCGTCCCAGCCGTTCTGGAACCAGACGATCAGCATGCCCGCAGCACGCGCGGCGCTCACGGCGGTTTTGATATTCTCAATCACCGGCTGCGTGGCCGAGACGTCGAACCCGGCCAGATCCAGATACCCGCCTTTACTGGCATAGGCGTTTTGCATATCCACCACGATCAGCGCGCTCTGCTGCGCGTCAAAGGTGATGGCCTCCGGGCGAGCGTTGAGGGTCGTCATTACGCCACCTCCTTCGTCACGGCAGGGATGTGGGCACGGCACTGCATCAGCGGCTGAATACGCTCGCCGAAGGTTTCCACGCCGGTGAGAAAATCATCGAAGGTCAGCAGCACGCCTTCGGCGCCGGGCACGGCAGCCACTTCGTCGAGCATTCTGGCGACGCTGGCATACGAGCCAACCAGGGTGCCCATGTTGATATTGACGGCAGACGTCGGGTCGGCCATCTGGCGAACGTTGGTGTCCGCGCCGGAGCGGGTATCCTTCTGGCTCTGCTCGGTCAGCCAGCTCAGGGCTTCCTCGTCGGCGCCGTCCTTGTATCGTTCCCATTTGGCGCGCGCGGCGTCGTCGGTTTCGTCGGCAATCACCATAAACAGCACGTAGGAGCCCACGTCGCGCCCGATTTTGTCGGCGGCCGCTTTCATGCGTGCCGCGGTGGGCGCGAAGGCAGCAGGGGTGTTAACGCCTTTGCCGAAGCAGAAGTTGAAGTCGGCGTATTTGGCGGAGAATTCCATCCCCGCGTCGCTCTGCCCGGCGCAAATCACCTTCATCGGCACCGACGGCTGGGGGCTGACACGGCAGTCGTTCATGGTGAAGAAGTCGCCTTTGAAATCGCTTTTGCCGGTGCCCCACAGATCGCGCAGCACCTGCACGTATTCAGTCAGGTAGTCGTAGCGACGGGAGAAGTAATCGTCACCCGGCCAGATCCCCATCTGCTCGTACTCCGGCTTTTGCCAGCCGGTGACAAGGTTGACGCCAAAGCGCCCGCCGGAGATGGAGTCGATGGTGGAGGCCATCCGCGCCACGATTGCCGGGGGAAGGGTAAGGGTAGCGGCGGTGGCGTAAATCTGGATGCGCGAGGTTACCGCCGCCAGGCCCGCCATCAGGGTAAAGGACTCCAGGTTGTGGTCCCAGAATTCGGTCTTACCGCCGAAACCGCGCAGCTTGATCATCGAGAGCGCAAAGTCGAAGTGGTAATGCTCCGCTTTCTGCACGATGGCTTTATTCAGCTCAAAGGTCGGCATGTATTGCGGGGCCGTGGTCGAGATAAGCCAGCCGTTGTTGCCGATCGGTACAAATACGCCAATTTTCATCACGAACCTCTCTTCATTACGTCGCAGGTGTCACGACGTTTTTGCAAAGGGAGTGCCAGTTTTGAAAAATACTTTGTTATTAGGGTGTTAACTGGTGGCTGTTAAATTTAACAGCGAAAATGTGGACTAAGTGGTCAAAATCATTGCACAGAAAACAGGCACTCATGCGCGCTGAGGGTGCAGAAGGTCGTGGCGAGACGGGGGTTTTGCTATGCTGAGCGCAGGACAGAAAATGGAGAGCGAAAATGACACAAGGCGCAGTGAAAACACCCGGTAAACGTTCGCAGGCGGTGAGCGCCAAGAAACAGGCGATCCTCAGCGCCGCGCTGGAGACATTTTCGCAGTTTGGTATTCACGGTACACGCCTTGAGCAGGTGGCGGAGCAGGCCGGGGTGTCCAAGACCAATCTGCTCTACTACTACCCGTCGAAAGAGGCGCTATATGTGGCGGTGATGCAGCAGATCCTGGATATCTGGCTCGCACCGCTTAAAGCATTTCGCGAAGAGCTGGCCCCGCTGGTTGCGATAGAGGAGTACATACGCCTGAAGCTGGAGGTATCGCGTGATTATCCCCAGGCATCGAGGCTGTTTTGTCTGGAGATGTTACAGGGCGCGCCGCTGTTGCAGGCGGAGCTGACGGGAGATCTAAAGCAGCTGGTGGACGAAAAATCGGCGATTATTGCCGGATGGATCGCCAGCGGAAAACTGGCCCCGGTCGATCCGCATCACCTGATCTTTATGATTTGGGCCTCAACCCAGCACTACGCTGACTTCGCGGCCCAGGTCGAGGCGGTAACCGGTAAAACGCTCCAGGACGAGGCGTTTTTCCAGAGCACCCTGGAAAACGTGCAGCGGATGATTATCGAAGGGATCCGTGTGCGCTAATTTCCCTCACCCCGACCTTCTCCCATGGGGCTGAGGGATCCCCAGTAATTTTTTTATGCAGAAGCAATAAAGTTGCTTTCTAAATGACTGAGGGCTGTCAGCGATGCCC